>NZ_VOLS01000030.1 GCF_007954265.1 Colwellia sp. C1TZA3
TACATTGAGAATTATTTGAGTTGGTTTAGGTTTATGGAGAATAACAAAGAATATTCAGATCAAACGTGGATAAAAGAGGCTTTATAAAATGAAATTTCTATTACCCACACTAAACTACAACACAGCCATATAAACACAGTTACCTTAGCATTTATTAAGCTACCGTCAATATAGTAAAATAAAATAATGAAGAAATAGCTTAGGTTATCAATATAAATAATTAAAGCAGTAAATTATTGTATATAAATTGAAAAATATCCCCCTGCCTTTAAAATCACTGTTAATTTTATAAAAGATGCGATAGCTTAGCGCTATTTTTTCATCATAAAGGTTTTTATTTTGCATACGCGAGTACTTTCTCAACTTTATATTTTCATTGCTTTATTTACCATGGCACTGTTTTCATGCTCTAGCTCTGCCCATAGTGATGACATTAATAAGGCGACTTTATCGTTAAATAACAGTGAGCAATATCAACTTGTTGTTACAGTCGACTTTATACATTTATTAAAAAAACATCTAGCAATCTCAGGTGATGATACTAAGGTAATTAACCTACTCAAGCAGCACTCATTTGTTGAACAAAAAAAGCTACTTGAACATCTGCAAGTTATTTTAAGCCAGCAAACTAGTCTGCATTTTACTGATATAAATGAGCATAAAAATATTAAAGGCAGCATTGAAGGGAACATTGAACAAAACCTAAAGCACAATATCGCGCTATTTAAAGGCTTACAATTGCAGCATTTAAAACGAATATTATCTCAACAAGCAGGCTTAACAGAATATAAAGTGCAATTAAGCGTAACCGGAGATATTTTACAAGGGATGGATGAGGTTGCGGTGCAATTTTCGCCACTACTTGGTGATATTGTGCTTAAAGTAATTCGACCACAGCAAGAAATAATCAGCTCAGCAACCCTAAGTAAGCGTTATAAAATCAGCCCAACGAACGCCAACTTAGCGGCAAGTAACACGATAGTGCCTAAAACAATAAAACTTGCCGCTGATTATATTTATCAGGGTTTTGTTCATATTCTGCCACAAGGCTTAGATCATATTCTTTTTGTTTTAGCTCTTTTGCTTTTTGCTAAACGCCGTTCTACCTTAATATGGCAAGTATCGACCTTTACCCTAGCACACACCATTACACTTGCTTTGGGTATTTATGGCATTGTAGAGCTGCCTAGCACGATTGTAGAGCCACTCATTGCCCTATCTATTGTCTATGTAGGAGTTGAAAACATTTACCGAGCAAGAACAAAAACCATTAGCCATACACGTATGCCAATAATATTTGCCTTCGGTTTGTTACATGGTTTAGGTTTTGCTTCGGTATTAGGTGATGTGGGATTGCCGCAGAGCCAATATGCTTTGAGTTTACTCTCATTTAACCTTGGTGTTGAACTAGGACAACTTACGGTTATTGCCCTCGCTTTTATGTGTTTATACCCCTTGATGAATAAAAATTGGTATCAAACAAAGCTAGTGATGTCGCTTAATATTGCTATTGCCGTAATCGCTATGTATTGGCTAATTGAACGACTTATCTAAATTAAGCGGTGATTAATACCAATCCCATTAAGTTATTGCTCACTTGTACTAGTTAAAATAGCTCAAGGCTGTGTTGCTCTCACTCCCAATAGCCAGCTATTGCTCAATCGAGCGCCTTACCTTGAGTTATTTTTCCTGCGCACAACAAGATCACAAACTTAATGGAACTGGTATAAATAAACATCCTAGTGCTTTCACATCAACGTGCAGGTTTTTAAATACAACCTGCCCTAAAAGTTTTGAAGTCTTCCCTCATTCTTTTCTCATTGTTTCCTTCCTGTAAGAAATAATAAAATAATCTACAGGGAGAAAAGAAGAAGCACTGCAGGAGAAGTACCCAGATACATTAACGTCTCAAAAGATAGGATGTATGGGAGAGCCCTGAACGTAAAAGGTGAGCTAAGCTCACCTTTTTCTAAAAAAACATCATGTACACGCGATAACTTAGTGCGATATAGACGTTGTTTACACCAACAACCTAAATATTTTTCACACTAATATCGCCAATTTTTAAGCCTGCTACTCGATCACGTTCTTGGCGCTTTTCACAGGGATCGTCACAGTTACATGATTTATCGATGCCGACATTGGCTAGGCCTCCACAACTACCGGCAAGCGTTTTGTTCTGAAATATATAACCCACCGCCATTGCCATAACAATAACAAGAAAAAAAACTAAGGTGATTAAAAACATAACCATAATGAATGCCTACCTATTTGATAAAACTTTAATAAGTTGATTATAAAAATCACTTTTTAAATAACGAGAATAACGTCAGTAACTTTAATAAAACCCTGCAAACCTACTTGAGGTACTGCATGAATTTTACCGTGCTTTGCTCAGTAAAGCCATGATCAGTTTTCTCGATAATGTAAACCGCAAGTTCATTAGCCTCTGCAAACGCGAGCGCTTTTTCTTCACCCATCACCATCATTGCCGTAGCTAAACCGTCAGCAGTCATTGATGATGGATGAATTACCGTCACAGAGACCAACTTATGATTAATCGGCTTGCCGGTCTTTGGATCTATGATATGCGAAAATCGTTGGCCGTCAGCTTCAAAGTAAATGCGGTAGTCACCTGAAGTAGCAACCGCGTTATCTTTTGGCACAATGATTTGATGGACAACGCGCTCAGTACTTAAAGGCTTTTCAATCGCAACATGCCACAGCTCACCGGTATGTTTAAAACCTTTAAGACGCATCTCTCCACCAATTTCGACAAGGTAATTATTGATGCCGTTCGCCTCGACGAACTCAGCGACTAAATCAACACCATAGCCTTTGGCAATGGTGGATAAATCAATGTAAAGTTCGGGAATACTTTTACTTAACCTGCCGTTTTTAAATGCTAACTTATCTAAGCCTACTTGTGCTTTGGTTGCCGCTAGTAATTCCTCACTTGGCACTGTTTCAGGACGATATTCTGGCCCAAAACCCCATAAGTTAACTAACGGCCCAACGGTTACATCAAGCGCTCCGTTACTTAGCTCTCCTAAACGAACAGCCTCTTTAATTACCCGGGCTAAACCTGTCGATACATTAAACGGCTTAAGTGATGTTGATTGGTTAAATGTTGATAATTCGGAATCTGCAATATAAGTCGACATTTCCTGATTTAGCTGTTTTAACTTTTTATCAATACCTTGCTGAATTTTAACGACGTCGATGTTTTGTCCCACCAGTTTAATATTATAGGTGGTGCCCATAGTATTGCCTTGCAACAAATATTCTTCACGAGCAAAATCATTACTTGGGGAGCAGCCACTAAGCACCACTAGCAGGGTTGCTATTGCCAATAATTTAGCGGCTAATATGTGCTGAGTTAGGTTAAAACTATACGGCATTACAATATCCTTGATAAAAGTTTATTTAGCTAAAACAACATAAATTCATCAAAAAATGCATATTGTTTTAGCTAAATAAATTCAGTAGTAAAATTACAGGATGATAGGTATTAAAAAGGCGACCTAGGCCGCCTTTTCACTTAATGAATTCGCGAGCTTAATTAGCCACCGAAATCATCTAACATGATGTTTTCATCTTCAACACCCAGATCTTTCAACATATGAATAACGGCAGCGTTCATCATTGGAGGACCACACATGTAGTACTCACAATCTTCTGGCGCTTCGTGGTCTTTCAAGTAATTTTCATGTAATACGTTATGAATAAAACCTGTCATACCATCCCAGTTATCTTCTGGTTGTGGATCGGATAGTGCAACATGCCAATTGAAGTTGTCATTTTCAGCTGCAAGGCCGTTATAATCATCTTCATAGAACATCTCACGCTTAGAACGAGCACCATACCAAAACGATATTTTACGTTTAGTATGCAAACGTTTAAGTTGATCAAAGATATGAGAACGCATAGGCGCCATACCGGCACCACCACCAATAAAGACCATTTCACATTCGCCTTCTTTGGCAAAGAATTCGCCAAATGGACCTGAAATAGTCACTTTATCGCCAGCTTTTAAGCTGAAGATATAAGACGACATTTTACCTGCTGGTAAGTGTAAGCGCCCTGGAGGTGGCGTAGCAATACGCACGTTCAGCATGATAATGCCTTCTTCTTCTGGGTAGTTCGCCATTGAATAAGCACGTAATGTAGGCTCGTCAACTTTTGATTCTACGTCAAAAAAGCCAAAATGATTCCAGTCACCTTTGTATTGTTCATCGATATCAAAATCGCTGTATTTTACGTGGTGAACTGGTGCTTCAATTTGAATATAACCACCAGCGCGGAAAGGTACAGACTCACCATTGGGTATTTGTAACTTAAGTTCTTTAATGAAGGTTGCTTGGTTATCGTTAGAGATAACTTCACATTCCCATTGCTGAACACCAAAGATTTCATCTTCAAGCACGATATCCATATCTTGCTTAACTGCCACTTGACAAGCTAAACGACAACCTTCTTTTGCTTCACGTTTGTTAATATGGCCTGATTCAGTCGGTAGCAAGTCACCACCACCTGAATGTATTTCTACACGACACTGGCCACAAGTACCACCGCCACCACAAGCTGAAGGTATAAAAATACCTTGGTCAGCGAGTGCACCTAAAAGCTTACCACCAGCAGGGGTTACTACTGCTTTTTCTGGATCGCCATTAATGCTAATCGTAACGTCACCTGAAGAAACTAACTTAGATTTGGCAAGTAAAATCACCACTACTAAGGCTAGCACTATCACAGTAAACATCGATACGCCGAGAATAATAATTTCCATCGACTTTTCCTTTAATTTTCTCTAAGGGTTTTAACTAAGTAATTTACTCGAAAGTAAGCGTTCGCTAAAACCAACATAAACCTAAAGTGAAATACCACCGAAAGAAAGAAAGCCGAAGGCCATCAATCCTGCAGAAATAAATGTAATACCTAGACCTTTCAAGCCGTCAGGTACGTCCGAGTATTTCATTTTTTCACGAATACCCGCCATTAATACTATTGCTAACATCCAACCAATACCTGAGCCAATGCCGTAAACAACACTTTCACTTAGGGTTAAGTTTTTCGCTACCATAAACGACACACCACCAAAGATGGCACAATTAACAGTGATCAAAGGTAAGAAAACACCCAGCGCTTGATATAACGCAGGAAAGTATTTATCTAATACCATTTCAAGAATTTGCACTAAGGCCGCGATCACACCAATAAAGGTAATAAAAGACAAGAAGCTCAAATCAATAGAGTCTTTCGCCTCAGTAACACCCATTAGGCTGTCTAACGCACCTGGCGCTAAAATAGCTTGATAAATGATTTGGTTAACTGGCACTGCAATACCTAATACCACAACAACTGCAACACCTAGACCTATGGCTGTGCTAACTTTCTTAGAAACCGCTAAGAATGTACACATACCTAGGAAGAAGGTTAATGCCATATTTTCAATAAATATAGCCTTAACAAATATACTTAAATAATGTTCCATGACTGCTTAATCCTTCTCTACTTGTTCTGGCTTGAACTGGCGAATTGCCCAGATAATTAAACCGATAATGAAGAATGAGCTAAATGGTAAAACTAATAAGCCATTACCTTGGTACCAACCGTCATTTTGTATCAAAGTGAAAACTTCAAAACCAAATAAGGTACCAAAACCAAATAGTTCACGGAAAAAAGCAACAACCATTAGCACAGCACCGTAGCCTAAACCATTACCGATACCATCTAAAAAGCTAACACCTGGCTTTTCTTTCATCGCAAAAGCTTCAGCACGGCCCATCACAATACAGTTAGTAATGATCAGTCCAATAAACACCGAGAGCTCTTTTGATAACTGATAAGAAAACGCCTTTAACACTTGGTCAACTAAAATAACCAGTGAAGCAATAATCACCATCTGTACTATGATACGAACACTAGACGGTATTTGATTACGTATAAGTGAAATAAATAAATTAGAAAACCCCGTCACTAGCATTACAGCAAGCGTCATCACCAAGGCATTCGCTAATGAGCTTGTAACTGCCAACGCAGAACAAACACCAAGCACTTGCAGGGCAATAGGGTTATTGTCGACAACCGGTCCAAATAATACCTTCTTAGTATCTGTAGACATTAGTTTAATCCTCCATCGCGGTAGTTAGTAATAAATGGACCATAGCCCTCTTTGCCTAACCAAAAATGCAATGTATTCTCAACACCATTACTGGTTAACGTTGCACCAGATAAGGCGTCTACCCCATAAACATTACCAGCTTTGGCGCCGCCTTTAACAATTTCAATTGCTATATTACCTTGCTCGTCAAACATCTTCTTACCTGGCCACAAAGCTTTCCACTTGGGGTTAAGTACTTCAGCACCTAAGCCCGGTGTTTCTTTTAGATCAGAGTAGATAACACTTTTCACGGTATTTAAATCAGACTCTAAACCAACAAAGCCATACATTAGATCCCACAAGCCAGAACCAACAATAGGTAAAACTATGGTTGATACTTCACCTTGCTCATCTTTCACTAAATAAACCACAGCATTATCGGCCTGACGATTTATACCGGCAATGTCATCTTCAGGTTTTGAGCTTTTAGTTGTATCACGCGCATCGGCACGTTCATCAAAGGTTTTAACATTACCTTCAATAACTTTACCTGTTGCCAAGCTAATCATTTTTGCATCAACAAACTTGTTATAAGTTGCAACAACATCATCACCTGCAAATGCTAACAGACCCGCAGCTTCAAGAATCTTAGTTTGTTTATCAAGCAATTTATTGGCGGTTTGTAAGGGTTTTAAACCAACCGCCGAAATTGAGACTAAGGCAGCACAAACTAAACAAATTATAAATACGAAACCAACAGTTCCGCCGAAAGTTTCTTTCTTTTTAGTATCAGACATTACGAGCAAGCCTCCGTTTGATATTTCCTTGAGCCACAAAGTAATCAAGTAATGGCGCAAACAAGTTAGCAAATAAAATAGCTAACATAATACCTTCTGGGAATGCGGGGTTAACAACACGTATCAGTACCGTCATCAGACCAATCATTGCACCGTACCAATACTTACCTTTATTGGTAAATGCAGCCGTTACTGGGTCTGTTGCCATAAACATCATACCAAAAGCAAAACCGCCACTCACTAGGTGCCAATACCAAGGCATAGCAAACATAGCATTACTATCACTGCCAATAGCATTAAATAGCATTGACGTTAACACCATTCCCGTAAACACACCCAACACGATGCGCCATGAGGCAATACCTTTATAAAGTATATAAGCACCACCCAGCAGAACCATTGCGGTAGAAACTTCACCAACGGAGCCTGGAATATAGCCTAAGAAAGCATTCCACCAATCAGTACCAACGGTGTAATCGTTCATACCTTGACTTGCTGCACTTAACGTTGTTGCACCAGAGTAGCCATCAACAGCAACCCAAACAGAGTCACCAGAAATATCTGTTGGATAAGCAAAGTATAAAAACGCACGACCAGATAACGCTGGGTTTAAGAAGTTTTTACCTGTACCACCAAATATTTCTTTGGCAATAACAACACCAAAAGTAATACCGACAGCGGCTTGCCATAACGGAATGGTTGCCGGTAAAATTAGAGAGAAAAGTACTGAAGTAACAAAGAAACCTTCGTTAACTTCATGTTTACGCACTGAGGCAAACATTATTTCCCAAAAACCACCAACAATAAATACTGTTACATAAATAGGTAAAAAGAATACTGCACCGTAACACATCTTGCTGAACCAACCAGATTCTGCAGATAAACTACCGCCCAACATTTCAAAGAAACCGACTTGCCAGTTATCAGGTAAAGCATAACCTGCCGCTAGGGCGTCAGTCGCTTGAAAACCAATGTTGTACATACCCCAGAACATGGCAGGGAAAACTGCTAACCATACTGAGATCATAATACGTTTAAGATCAATACTGTCACGAATGTGAGTTTGACCTTTGTTTACTTGGCCAGGAGTAAATAACCCTGTTGCAACGGCTTCGTAAAGCGCATACCAAGTTTCAAATTTACCGCCTTTTTCAAATTGCGGTTCAATATCTTCAATAAACTTTTTCAAGCCCATGACTAACCTTCCTTCTCAATTATGGTTAGGCAATCACGAAGGATCACGCCGTAATCCGTTTTGCCTGGACAAACAAACGTGCACAAGGCTAAATCTTCTTCATCAAGCTCTAAAGCACCAAGCTGTTGCGCTCTGTCAGTATCACCGGCGCATAAATCACGCAATAATAATGTCGGTAAAATATCTAACGGCATAACACGTTCGAAATTACCAATAGGCACCATAGAGCGAGGACTACCATTAGTTGTAGTGGTCATGTTAAACAACTTCTTAGGAAAAAAGTGTGACATGTAGGCACGCGTTACTGAAAATTTATTAGGACCTGGATACATATAACCGATAAAATCTTTTTGTCTACCTTCGAGGATCAAACAAATTTGCGTATGATAGCGCCCTAAGTAACCTTTAACGCCTGAAGCTATAGAGCCTAGTAACAATGAACCCGAGACTACACGTAACTCACCATCAAGTGTTTCATCAGCAATAATTTCTGCAACATTTGCACCTAATACGGTACGAACCAAACGAGGGTTCTTTACAGCAGGACCGGCTAAAGAAATGATACGGCTACTGTCTAATTCGCCAGTAATAAACAAATGTCCGATAGCAATAACGTCTTGATAGCCCGCATGCCATGAAACTTTATCAGCACTCACTGGCTTGAGAAAATGCATATGAGTGCCAACTAGACCAGCAGGATGTTTTCCAGCAAATTCATTAACAATGGCAGATGAATTAACCGCAATATCACTATCTGGTGCTTTACTAACAAAAACCTCACCATCAGTTAAGCGTGCAAGCACAGCTAAACCGTTAGTAAATGCTGCACTTTGCTCAGCGATAATTATTGCTGGATTTGCGGCCAATGGATTAGTATCCATAGCGCTGACAAATATGGCAACAGGGGTAGCATCTACCGCAGGGATCTTACTAAATGGGCGTGTACGTAATGCCGTCCACAAACCTGAGTTAACTAGGTTTGCAACAACATCTTCACGCGCGATGGAGTCGAGTTCGTTAGCGCCATAGCGAGTAAACGTTTCTTGCTCACTGCCACCAACTTCGATGACAACTGATTGAAATACGCGCTTTTCACCGCGATTAATTTCCTTAACAACACCTGAAGTTTGAGCCGTGAATTTAACGCCAGGATTCTTTTTATCTTCAAAAAGTGCCTGACCTTTTTTAACGCTTTCTCCAACCTTAACAAACATGGTTGGGCGCATACCCACGAACTCTTCACCTAATGTTGCAACAGTTTTGATGGACGGACCATCATGGATTACCTGCTGGGGGGCACCTACGACAGGAACATCCAGACCTTTTTTTATCGTAATCATAAACACTTGCACTACTTTTGATGGGAGTAATCAAAATCAATTATCGAGCTATTTAACCACACTTTATGTTGCAAAATATCACAACAATGAGCGCAGAAAGTTAACAAAACGACCGATTTCAGTGTATTTCAGTAAAGTCTTAATTTACTTTTGATAAATCAAGGTTCACTGGCTCTAGTTAAAATTTCTGGCGCGATTCTAGCACAAAACCACATTTTGATGCCATATTAAGCAGCACAAAAAATAACTATTTAGTCGTATAACCTCTAATTCGCGCATTAATTAAACAAAATTTTCTTTTTTTAGCGAAAACTTAGCACGACAGGTCATCAATTTTAGCTCAAAACTGACGGACGTTCTTAAAGAAGAAAGTTGCAAAGATGAAAGTTTAAAAAGAATTAATAACACCAATCCCATTAAGTTATTACTCACTTGTACTCGTTAAAATAGCTCAAGGCTGTGTTGCTCTCAATCTCAATAGCCAGCTATTGCTCAATCGAGCGCCTTACCGTGAGTTATTTTTCCTGCGCACAACAAGATCACAAACTTAATGGAACTGGTATAACACTTATTATTTGAATCTAAGATATAAAAAAACCGACAGTTTGTCGGTTTTTTTATCACAACGATTAGGTTACTAATCCATCAGTCACTAGGCTATATAGTGCTCAATGTTGGTTGTATGTCATTTAAAACAAGTTAAAGCAAGTTATTGATCGCTAATTCAGGATTAATATCTGCGTCATAATCAACGCCAACAACGCCAAAACCAAACAACTTCAAAAACTCTTGATGATAACCAACATAATCGGTTAACTCATCAATGGTGTCGCTATCAACCGTGTTCCAAATGTCGGTAACACGTTTTTGCACACTGTCTTCAAGTTCTTTGTTGTTTTGACGTAAGCGCCCTGCTTCATCAATAATAGGATTTTTACCGTATATATTGTCTCTAAATAAGCCTTGAATTTGCTCGATACAACCTTCGTAAGTACCGTCAGCTTTCATCACTTTAAACATCGCTGAAATATATAATGGCATAATAGGAATGGCCGAACTGGCTTGTGTTACTACCGCATTGAGTGATGTAACATAAGCTTCACCCTTAAGATTAGCTGTGGTTGCTTTTATTGCCGTTGACGCGCGATCTAAATCTTCTTTTGCACGCCCAATAGTTGCATGCCCATATATTGGCCAAGTTAATTCTTTACCAATATAGGTATAAGCCACAGTTTTAAAACCATCCGCCAATACACCAGCATCACCGAGTGCTTTAATCCACAGTTCCCAATCAGCGCCGCCCATGACATCGATAGTGCCTTGAATTTCTGCTGCTGAAGCGGCATCAACTGACATTGAATCAATCGTACGTTTAGAGGTATTTAAGTTTTTCGTAGTCACACTTTCCCCGATAGGTTTAAGTGCTGATGAATAAACTTCGCCGGTATCTGGATCCGTACGACGTGGTGACGCTAAGCTGTATACAATCAGGTCAATTTCACCTAACTCTGCTTTTATGGCGGCAATAGCTTTTGCTTTAATCTCATGAGAAAAAGCATCGCCATTAATATTTTTTGACCATAAGCCCGCTTCGTCAGCCGCTGCTTGAAAGGCTGCGGTATTATACCAACCTGCTGATGCGGTTTTTCTTTCTGTCGGTGGCTTTTCAAAGAAAATGCCTAATGTTTTAGCGTCATTACCAAAAGCCGCTGTGATTCGAGATGATAAGCCGTAACCTGTTGAGGCACCAATAACTAGCACGTTTTTAGGTTTAACATCGGCTTGAGGCTGACTTTTTACATAAGCAATTTGCTCACTGACATGCGCTGCACAGCCGGCAGGATGAGCATTAGTACAAATAAAACCACGAATTTTTGGCTTAATAACCATAACTATACCTTCTTAGTGTCACTTCAAAATTCCAGTAATATACAACACAAAGTCGTATGGTGATACGGAGTTATTCAAAGCTACAATTTGAGTTTGAAAAATGCTTAATTAATATTAACTAAGCTTAATTGACTGTCTACAAGCAATTTTCCGACTAGTCTACTCTGGCTTTACCTCTTAAGAGATGCGACCAGTGGTAATATCTAGTAATGTAAGCGACAAAAGTGTTGTGATGCTAGTTATTAAATAGATAATGTCGTTCAAAAAATTCATAAAGCCATACTGAGATGGCTCGAGGCAAACATGTAAGCGCAGCATACCGTACATCCTGTATATCGCTGCTTCTTCACATCCCTGTGAGCGCAGCATACCGTACATCCTGTACATAAAAGCACCGTTAACATAACATTAACGGTGCAAAATATAATAACGAGTGCTTTAGCAGAGATACACGAATAATTTATCCTGTTTTTTTACTACCACCTAAGCACTTAGGTGATAAAGGTGTGTTCTCAGCGTAATAGTTTTTCCACTCTTGTTCAGTATAAGTATGTAGGGCTAGTGCATGAATTTTATCTGCAAGCTCTGCCGCTAATAATGTGTTGATGGCGCGATGGCGCTTAATCAAACGTTCACCTTCAAATTCATCTGAAACAATAATCACTTTAAAGTGCGACTCGCTACCCGGTGCAACATTATGCATATGACTTTCATTAATTACATCGAGATGAAGGGGTGAAAAAGCAGAAAGTAATTTTTCTTCAATAATAGCTTCGATTGTCATAGTATTTTCCCTAAGGTTGATCGGCTAATGGATCAGTTTTGATTTTAGTCGTTACTGATAATTATGCCATTTATCTAGACAGCTGACAGCGTTATTTTACATATTATTCTTGCTGCCTAAGTCTTTTAAAATTGCCAAAATAAACCTTAAAGGCATATTTTACGAAAGGTTAGGTTAATACGTGGTGCTATTTCCTTACTTCTTTTAGGTAAGCAGTGCTGCCAATATTTTTGTGTATTTCCTCGCATAATCAGCAAGCTACCTGGCGTAAGCGCAATGTTTATTTTTTCTTTAGTGATGGTATGTTTAAGTTGAAATTCACGTTCTGCGCCAAAAGATAACGAGGCAATAGTTGGCCTTAGACCTAGTTCAGGCTCGTCATCACTATGCCAACCAACACTATCATGTTGATTACGATATAAATTTGCTAATACGGCATTAAACTCATGATCACAATAGTCGCTCACTTTTGCTTTTAGTGCCCGTAAATTTTCTGTCCAAGGTTGTGCTATTAAGGTTATATTTGAATAACGATAACTGAGATTATTGTCACCATACCAAGCTTGTAATCTTGGTATTTTCATCACCTTGCCAAACATTTTAATATCATCATGGCGCCAAGCTAATTTTTGTTCTAATTGCTGAAAAAGTATTTGTGCTTCGTCTGGAGCATAAAAGTTTTCGATGTAATCAATATCAGCATCTGGAGATAGTATTTTCAAACCAATAGCTTCCTTATGATGTTTTAATGATGAGATTGTCTTATTTAACGCTATTATCTCGATAAAATCCGCAATTAACTAGCTCGTAGTGATAAATTTTGTCACAATATCAGGAACGCCAACCAAGTATTTATCACTATGATCAGCCCTTTTATTCTCAACGACAAAAACCTTTTTCTCGATCGTTTTCCAACCGGCCAAGTCAACCGAAGCTTGCAAGCGTGGGATGCCGCTGATGAATATATTATTAGTTATGTAGAGCAACAGCTATTAACCAGTGCAAAACAAAACATTCTTATTTTCAATGATAGTTTTGGCGCGATAAGCTGCAACTTAACTGAACAGCAATTGTATTGTGTTAGTGACTCATTTTTAAGTCATCAAGGTATTGAGCTTAATCTAGAGCAAAATGGTTTATCAGACGAAAATATCACGCTACTAAGCAGCCTCGATGATTTGCCTAGCGATATTAACCTCGTGCTTTATAAAATTCCAAAAAGCAAAGGCCTACTTTGCCAACAACTAAGCGCAATAAAACAGCAACTGAGTAAAGATGTTATATTTATCGCCTGCGATCGCGCTAAGGAAATTCACAGTTCGACACTTAAATTGTTTGAGAATTACTTAGGCACCACGACGACATCATTAGCAGTAAAAAAAGCCCGACTGGTTTTTAGTCAACTCGATAATGACAAAGCAATATCAGCAGTATTTCCAACCTCGTGGCCATTAGAGCACACCGATTTCACTTTACATAATCACGCCAACGTTTATGCCCGAGAAAAACTTGATATTGGCGCGCGTTATTTTATGGAGAACTTACCCAATGTTGCTGCAAACACTGAGGTTATCGACCTCGGTTGTGGCAATGGTGTTATTGGCTTACAGGTATTATCAAAGCAGCCAGCAGCGCAAGTGCACTTTATCGATGAGTCATACATGGCGATCGCGTCAGCAAAATTAAATATGACTGAGAACTTACCAGCAGCTATTGAACAATGCCATTTTCAAGTCAATGATTGTTTAACTAGTGTTGAAGGCGGTAGTGTTGACCTTGTGTTATGTAACCCGCCATTTCATCAACAAACCGCTACCACAGATCATATCGCGTGGCAGATGTTTAAAGACAGCCACCGGGTATTGAAAAAAGGTGGTGAGTTGCGCATTATTGGCAACCGTCAGCTAGGTTACCATATAAAATTAAAACGTATTTTTGGTAATGAAAAGTTGATTGCCAGTAATGAGAAATTTGTCACTATTTCAGCAATAAAACGTTAATTTTACACCTTGAACTCTGCAGGATATAAAATGAAATCAAGTATAATTAATTTACTGTTTTTAAGCGCTGCTACTTTGTTACTGGCCTGTAGTACGCCAATAAAGCAAGTGATTGTCAGCCCTGAAATCAATGTAGGTAGCAGTAATGCATTTCAACAAAAGCAAGTGCAATTACGCTTTAGTGATCTGCGCCGCTCAAACCATATTGTCCAAATTTTACATACCGGCGAAGCCACACAGTTATATTCACCTCAACAGCGCATTGTTGATGTAGTATCAGCGGCACTTACCCCAGCATTAATAGCTAATGGTCTACAAATACAGCCGCTAGCCGTTAATCAAGTCGAAGTCATTATCGACAATGCCTTGGTAAGTGTTCAACAACAAATATTAAAATATAGTGCCAGTAATCAGATGAGTTTTCGTGTGATTGTCAACAATGGCAAAAACACCTTAACAAAAACATTTAAAATTACCGGTACCAGCAATGGTCCTCTCAAAGCAGACCTTGCGGTATTAGAGCGCGATTTTAACCAACAGCTCACAAGGCTATTAAGCCAAATAGTGCAAAGCAAAGAGTTGCAGCAATTTATTCAATAACTTAATAACTTAATAACTTAATAACTTAATAACTTAACAACATTGCTATCGAGAGAGCCATAATGAAAATTTTTTCAGTGATATTATTATTACTTTCATTCACCTGTAGTGCCAAAAATTTAGCTATTGATCCTGATAATTTATTCCCACAGGTTAAGTTAGAAACCTCAATGGGCACCATTATTGTAGAGCTTGATAGAATACGCGCTCCGATTACGGTTGATAATTTTTTGACCTATGTAGTTAAAGGCGAATACAACAACACTATTTTTCATCGTATTGTGCCCGAATTTATTGTTCAAGGCGGAGGCTATAGCCAAAACTTTGAACTTAAGAAAGTTGAAAAAACCATCATAAATGAATCAGGCAATGGTTTAAAAAATGAAATAGGCACAATTGCCATGGCAAAAGAAAACCGTCCTCATACCGCTAACAGACAATTCTTTTTTAACGTCGCCGACAATAGCAGTTTAGATCCCGGCAGGCATTGGGGTTACGCCGTTTTTGGTGCTATCGTTGAAGGCCAAGCCGTTGTAGATGCTATGGCCTTAGTGAAAACAGATTATAATGGCGAAATGGGCTGGGACGATGTGCCTATTGAGCCTATTATGCTAATCAAGGCCAGTTTGTTGCCTGCTATATCTATATAAAGTACTTACCCGAAGTTGATTAATTATATAATGGGCTTATTAGTTTTTATAAAAGCCTTTAAAATGATGCTAAAGCAGGTGATAGATAACTTTACGTTGATAAAAAAACACGCCTCCAAATATCTTTTAATGGCTTAATCGCATTTTAACACCCACCATAAATCACAGGTCAACAACAGGTCAACAACAGGTCAACAACAGGTCAACGTTGACAATTTTAGTTTTATCTACGATAACTAAACAGTATTAAGGCATATTACAAGCTGTATTATAGCTCAGCTAAGTCGCCTTATTGGCTACATATTACAAAAGGAAAACCATGATAATTGAGCAGTTTATCAATGAAAAAATCACACAAATTAGGGCCTATATTACCGCTGTTATTAATCATTCTCTGCACTACACTGAGCTTGATAAATTTGTCGAAAATACCATGGCAGAATGGACTTTACTTCAGGTAAGTGACGAAACCCCCAATAATGCTAGAGAACGCGTATTTTGGCACATAATGCATGAACTTAGTTTGCACAGCGCTAATGAACTTGACTATGATTTATACCTTAAAAGTGAGATATCCACCTGTTTAGAGTTTTTCTCTGGAACGGGCAGTTACCCTATTGATTGTATAGGTTGGCGCCCAATACCTTAATATTACAACATTAAAATCAAAAACCACAGATAATCAGTCATAACTAATTGCCGGTTTCAGAAGATTAAACTTCTGTTTACTAATACATTTTGGTAGCCTAACGGCATTATCTTTTCGCATTCATTAGGCTTTGAGCAATGCAATCCCCAACCTTTAAGCAGGCAATACTTAATCGCCGCATGCTCATTTGTATATTCACCGGCTTTAGCTCAGGACTGCCCTTATTTATTCTCTATCAACTAGTGCCGGGTTGGTTACGTTCAGAGGGGGTTAGTCTTACTGAAATTGGTTTATTTTCCCTGATCGGCATTCCATACGTATGGAAATTCATTTGGTCGCCATTAATGGACCGATATTCATTACCGGTATTGGGACGCCGCCGCAGTTGGATGTTGCTCACCCAAGTATTATTGCTGTTCTCTATTGCAGGTTTTGGTTTTGTTGACCCGGTAATGAATATCTGGAATGTTGCCTACCTAGCAGCTGCAGTGGCATTTTTTAGTGCTAGTCAAGATATTGTGCTCGATGCCTATCGGCGCGAATTACTGCCTGAGCATGAACTTGGTCTAGGTAATTCTATTCACGTACAAGCCTACCGGCTTTCTGGCTTAGTGCCGGGTTCACTGGCCTTTATTCTTTCTGACCACATTAGTTGGCAAGCCGTATTTATTATTGTCGCCGCATTTATGCTAATAGGCGTTGTCTTGAGTCTTTCAATCAAAGAGCTTAATAACACCGCCCAAGCACCAAAAACATTACAGCAAGCCGTTGTCTTACCCTTTAAAGACTTTATTAATAGGGAAGGGACAAAATCTGCACTACAAATTCTTGCTTTTTTATTTTTATATAAACTTGGCGACAGTATGGCAACCGCTTTACAAACCCCATTTTTCATCGACTTAGGCTTTACTAAAACCGAAATAGGTGTGGTGGCTAAAACAGCATCATTAATTGCTATGACTATAGGTTTGGCAATCGGTGGTATAGTAATGATTAAATTAAGCATTAATCGTGCCCTTTGGCTGTTTGGCTTTGTGCAAATAATCAGTATATTAGGTTTTGCAGCACTGGCAGAAATTGGCCACAACACCTACGCTTTAGCTGTGGCTATGGGCTTTGAGTATTTGGGTGTTGGCCTTGGCACAGCAGCCTTTACCGCCTTTATTGCCAGAGCTACTAACCCAGCATTTGCAGCAACACAATTTGCATTATTTACCGCTTTAACGGCACTACCAAGAACATTTGCCAATGCCACCACAGGCGTTATTGTTGAGCAAATAGGTTGGACTAATTTTTACTTTATATGTACGGCATTAGCGATACCCGGTATGTTAATGCTATTAAAAGTTGCACCATGGCGTGAGCCCTCTAAACCAGTAACGCAGGAGACAGCGTAAATATGATCCAACTATTTTTTCTTATCCCCATACTTATGAGTGCTATTTGGTATTGGTATTTAAATAGTAAAAATTACACCATTAAACAGGGCATAAAAGGCTTTGGTTATATCTTTGCTTTTAACGCGACTATTATCGCATTTTTTGTTTTAATGTTATTTATAACGCATTAATTCATCTAGCTATCTGAAAAATAAAAAAAGCCGCACACTGCGGCTTTTTTAAACGCTAAGTTCAATAAAGTAAACTGACTTATTTTCAATTAAAAAACTGAGCGAAAACCAGAGCGAGCACTACTGCGGCCAGAACGACGGTTTCTTATTCTACTGTGCAATTCTTTACGCTTAGCTTCTAACCACTCATATCGAGTAATTTTTTCATCACTATGACGACCTTCTTCACGTTTACGATAGTGGCAAAAATCTAAGAAAGCCTCAATGTCATCTTTCAGCTCTTCAACAACTAACTCAATCATAATCGCGTCATCTAAAAAGCCTCAATGTCATCTTTCAGCTCTTCAACAACTAACTCAATCATAATCGCGTCATCTAAAAAGCCTAGCACCGGAATATGATCAGGCACTAAATCTTCAGGGTCACTAAAGTAAGCTAAAGCACTTAATACGTCAGCGCGTTTTTCATCTGGTATTTTCCACTCTTAATCTTCAATCATTGCGATTAAGGTTACTAATTTTTTAATTCTTTCGCTGACGAATAACGGCACATCAACTTTAATGTCATTACTAAGATTTTTGCGTTTACTATAATTTCTGCTTCAGTTAAATTTTTTCCTCCTAACCTAGATTGTCTCATGACATCACGAAAATACTCTAAATCTGATTCTTTCAACTCGAAGGTAACTTCAAATGCCATTATAATTTTCCTCATATTTGGCTTACTTTGATCAGTAACCTTTTAAATTTAACAGAGATTTTTCAATACACCACCAATGCAGACAAATATTAACAATTCATTAAAATAACAGCTGTTGTATTTAAAGTACTTTTGAAATATATCTTGTTGATAGAGATAGTTTTTTTATTATATTGCTACTAAGGAATCTTAATACAGAAAACTAAATTTATGTTTAACATCATTAAAATAATATTAGTAATATGGTTAACTTATCAATAAAAATAACCATTAGGTAAACTCAAAGTGCTCTTTGTGAACATTTATCGCAAGACAAGAGGTATGCACATCGTCGTTCCTGGATGTATTAATGCCGTGAAGCCATGTTCCTACCAACATTTCGCACCAATTGACATTCACTCAATTATTTTGTCCATCAGCGTGATCATCAAGCATCTCTGTCAGCTAAATCATGCCCGCACTTTTTATTGACTCAAATTTTAGGATCGCCAAACCTGCCGTCCTTTGCGGACAGCAACTTTCTATTGCTCAATTACACTAAATTATAAAGCGTCGCTATGTCAGATCCAAACAGGCGTAAAATCTTCTTTTTTCTTCGGACAGCCCCGTTATACACGCACCTTTCCCTTGGAAGAACAGTACATTGATCCCATTCATCCGTTGAAATAACCACCTCATTGTGGGCTTGCTTGTCGCCTTACCTACTTGATTTAATACCGTTTCGTTTTCCTTTTTTAGGGTTTCCCTTATTTCATATTCTCCTGTGTTATAAACCATCAAACACAGTGTCATTATCATCATGAGTGCATTGATACGTTCAGGCTTTTTCAAAAAAATACTGTTGAGGTGAAACTGTGGATCTTTAATGAAACGAAAGCCTCGCTCCACACCTTGCTGTTCTTTATAACTCACGAGTAATGTGGCTAGATCCATGTCTTGATTATTCAGGTCGTTCGTTGACAAGATAAATCGACCTAATTTATTTCTGCTCGGCCTTTGTTTTTCTTCACAGGATCTCAGTGTCATGTGCAACTCATAATGCACAATTGAGCGTTGCTCACCTGCCTTTGGTCGTCCTCGACCCGTAAATTTCTTTATAGGAACAAGTTGATAATTCACTTGGTGATATTTAAGCTTCTTTTCAAAGGCGATAGCGGCTCGCTGTGCATCTTTTTCACAAGTAAAAGGCTCGTTTTTCAGTTTTCTTGCTTCTTTTTCTGCCGTTAATTGCGCCTTTTCGATCCGCCTATTTAACGTGATTGTTTCCCGTTTGTTAGCTTGCTCTGAATAAATGAGCCCCCAATGCTGACGCATACCACGATCTTCTTGTCCAAGCCAAACACCTTTGTAACCATTACCAAGCGTTTGCCAAGCGAATATTTCCTCTTCAGAAATAACTAACTGCTTAGCTACTTTGACACTTTCAGGGACTCTAGTGAGCCACGTGTAAAAGGTGTTACTTAGCTTGTCTTGCACATAAAGTGCTGAGTCTGCGATCACTAATATATCGGGACTTTTTTCTAATGCTGCTCTGAATTGTTCGATCCGCGCTAACGTTTGGTGAAAGTTCGTTTTATCTTGGCTGTTGCCATTAAGCCCTTCTATCCAAAGGGGTAAGTTAGCCGGGCCAGTGACGGTAAGCGACTTTAAGTCGGGCCGATGGTCTTTTGAATGACCATGCATGGGTCGAGGGGGCTGGTTTTTGTCCTCTTCACCGTCAGCGTTCACATCATAATCACCACTAAGCTTTAGGCTAGTGGTATCAAGGTGCAATCTTTGCCTTTTAGTCGCCGGCATAAATTCTTGCGCTATTTCATTGGCAATTTCGGCGAATAACTCGGTAACACCATAAGCATAAATAGCATCTAAGGTCCGACCCAGTGCATCATCATTGAAATGCTCATGCTTAACACCTTTGCCAAATAAAACGGCTAGTGCTTTGTTTTCAAAGAAATGATGGGATAGATAAATAGGACTTTGGGTAAAACCCAAGCCACAGATGATCATCGCCTTAACACGCTGCCCATGAGAAAGAATGGCGCCATGTTTTTTTGAGGTAGGCAATCTGGCGTCGATACGTTCGACCAACTTAAGCTTATTAATAAAGCCCGCCGTGATCCCGTGGTAGTCAAGAGACTCAATGTTGATATCTTCATTAATATCGATATTGTTGATGGCGCTAAACGGATATGACATACAGCTTTCATTAAAAATAGAAACTAAGGGCAGTATTGTTACATAAGTACAAGAGAATTCTTGTGATCCATTGGCAATAATTCTTGTGATCTATTGACTATTCGTGAGGAGTACGTGATTTATATTAATTAATTTTAAAGCTTGAGATTGGTGCGGAATGACGGTTCCTACAGGGGTATAAGTCAGTAGAGTAATGCAGGAGCAATTACCAGGATGCACTAATGCCTCGAAAGGCAGGATGTTTAGGAGAGGCCCGAACATCGTCGTTCCTTCACATCCATGTGATCACGACATACCCTTCTTGCTGAACATAAAAAAGCACCCTAAGGTGCTTTTTTATTATGCGTTTAGCTAAATTTATTCAGCTAGTATTGCCGCCAATTAATTACTCAGCAAGTGGACGCATATGTGGGAACAAAATAACGTCTTTAATGGTAGGTGAATCAGTGAATAACATCACTAATCGATCAATACCAATGCCTTCACCCGCTGTTGGTGGTAAGCCATATTCAAGTGCTTGAATATAATCTGCGTCAAAATGCATGGCTTCGTCATCACCTGCATCTTTACCTGCGACTTGGTTTCTAAAACGCGCCGCTTGATCTTCAGCATCATTAAGCTCTGAGAAGCCGTTGGCTAGTTCACGACCACCAACGAAAAACTCAAAACGGTCAGTGATAAATGAGTTGTCATCATTTCTGCGAGCTAATGGCGATACTTCCCACGGGTATTCTGTGATAAAGGTCGGTTGGTCAAGCATATGCTCAGCAACTTCTTCAAAAATCTCACAAACATACTTACCAGCACCCCAGACTTTAGATGCTTCAGTTTCCTTAACTCCCACTTGTTTAGCCATCGCTTTCAAGGCATCAAAGTTAGCTTCTGGGTCACGTAAAACCGCCTCATCAAGGTCGTTACCATATTGTAAAATTGCATCAACCATAGACAAACGGGTAAACGGCTGACCAAAGTCATAGAATTTCTCTTCTACTACTTCACCGTCAGCGTTTTTAACGGTATTACGAATAACCGCTGAGCCCATAACGTCTTCGGCTAGGGTACGTAACATTTCTTCTGTAAGGTTCATTAGGTCATGATAATCAGCATAAGCTTGGTAGAATTCAATCATGGTGAATTCTGGATTATGACGTGATGATAAGCCTTCATTACGGAAGTTGCGGTTAATTTCAAACACTTTCTCAAAACCACCAACAACCAAGCGCTTCAAGTAAAGCTCTGGCGCAATACGCATATACATTTGAATGTCTAAGGCATTGTGAAACGTTTCAAAAGGTTTCGCCGTTGCACCACCTGGGATGGTTTGTAGCATCGGTGTTTCAACTTCCATAAAATCACGGTCAGTTAAAAATTTACGAATACCATCCACTATTTTAGAACGAATTTTAAACGTGTTGCGTGTGTCTTCGTTAATGATCAAATCAACATAACGTTGACGATATTTTGTTTCAACATCTGATAAGCCATGAAACTTTTCTGGTAATGGACGCAGCGATTTTGTTAACAGCTCGTATTTATCCATATTAACGTATAAGTCGCCTTTACCTGACATATGCATAGTACCGGTAACACCAATAATATCGCCGATGTCTAAAGTGCCCCAACGCTCTTTAATATCTTTTTGCACTGTTTTATGTGCATAAGCCTGAATACGGCCAGTCATATCTTGTAAGACTAAAAATGGCCCACGTTTTGCCATTACGCGACCAGCAATGCTGTAAAGACCGGTTTCAGCTTCAAGCGTTTCTTTATCTTTTTCACCGTGTTCAGCTTGCAAATTAGCAGCATAATGTTTTCGGTCAAACTTGTTAGGGTGGCCATTAGCCGGACAGTTTTCTCGAATTTTTGCTAATTTGCCACGACGTTCGGCAATCAATTTATTTTCGTCTTGGTGTGCTTGATCAGTCATTTTATGTCTCGTATTTTAACGTAGTATTTATTTAAGCTAAGCTATTTAGCGCTCAAATTTTGCTATTAAAGGTATATTTTATTAAAAATAGTTTAAATTAATTAAGAACTTATAAGCCAGATTTTAAGCTAGCTTCTAAAAATTTGTTTAAATCGCCATCTAATACGGCTTGAGTATTTCGGTTCTCTATGCCGGTACGTAAATCTTTAATACGGCTGTCATCTAAAACATAAGAACGTATTTGACTACCCCAACCAATATCTGACTTGCCATCTTCTAATTCTTGTTTGCCTTCATTCTGCTTTTGCATTTCCATTTCATACAATTTAGCTTTGAGCAACTTCATCGCGGTAGCACGGTTTTTGTGCTGTGAACGATCGGCCTGACAAGCCACTACTGCGCCTGTTGGCTCATGGGTAATACGTATGGCAGAATCGGTTTTATTAACATGTTGACCACCGGCACCAGAGGCACGAAAGGTGTCTATGCGTAAATCTGCTGGGTTAATATCAATTTCAATATTGTCGTCTATTTCTGGGTAAATAAACGCAGAAGCAAACGAGGTATGACGACGACCACTTGAATCAAAGGGTGACTTGCGCACTAAACGATGTACGCCGGTTTCTGTGCGTAACCAACCAAAAGCATACTCGCCAGTGTATTTAATAGTACAGCCTTTAATACCGGCGACATCACCACCAGTCACTTCAATAGCTTCTGTTTTGTAACCATTGGCTTCACCCCAGCGTAAATACATGCGCATCAGCATTTCTGCCCAATCTTGTGCTTCTGTACCACCAGAGCCTGACTGAATATCTAAATAGCAGTTATTGGCATCGTGATCACCAGAAAACATCCGGCGAAACTCTAGTTTTTCAAGGCTGGCTTCTAAGGTTTTTGTTTCAGCTTCGGCGTCATTAAAGGTTTCTTCGTCGTCGGCTTCAACGGCAAGTTCAACCAAACCTTCAATGTCTTCACAACCTGAATCCATTTGTGCAATGGTTTCAACCACCGCGTCTAATGCCGCACGTTCACGGCCCAGTGCTTGTGCGCGTTCAGGATTATTCCACACATCGGCAGACTCTAGCTCTCGAGTTACTTCAACCAGGCGTTCTGACTTTTGATCGTAGTCAAAGATACCCCCGAAGTAAATTGGTGCGTTCGCGAATTTCTTTAATTTTATTGAGTACTGGGTTAACTTCTAGCATATTTTTTAACTGTCACGCCGTAATTAATGAATAAAGGGAAAAACAAAAAAAATAGTCGCGCATTATAGCCTAATTATGCGATTAAATAAACGCTTGCTTGAATAATGAAATACTGTTTTTATGATGTTTTTCTCACCGATTAAACTGATAATGGTATTGATAACCTTCAGTCTAATTGTTCAACCATTAATTGTACCGACTGTTTACCGCGAAACTCATTGATATCTAAACGATAGGCTAGCTTCACCTGCTTGGCTTGGTTGTCTGGCCAACGCTTAATATCAACATTAAAGGCGATGGCATCAAATACTTGCTGGTCTTTCTCTACCACAAGCTTTAAGTGTTTTTCGCCAACAATGCGTTGCTGAACAAGCGTAAAAACGTCATCAAACACCGGCTCTGGAAAGTTTTGTCCCCACGGCCCAGCCTCACGTAAGACCTGTGCAAAAGCCAGTGTCATATTGTTAGTTAATAGCTCGCCATCTGAGGCCAGCACACCCGTTAAAGCTTCTTTACTTAACCACTGCTCGGCATATTGCTCAAATAGCGTTGAAAATTGTTGAAATTTATTTGCCGGTATTGATAAACCTGCCGCCATGGCATGACCACCAAACTTTATAATAATACCAGGGTGTTGGCTGTCAATATACTCAAGTAAATCACGAATATGTAAACCTGGAATAGAGCGCGCTGAGCCTTTTATTTCATTCTCATTGATCTCAATGCTATCGCTATCAGCGGCTTGAGCATCTAGGTCATCGTCATCATTACCTTTGGCAAAAACAATACTCGGGCGATGATACTTTTCTTTTAAGCGCCCAGCAACAATACCGATGACGCCTTGATGCCAGTCACCATGAAACAAACTAATGCCATGGGGTAAATTGCTTTCGCTAAATTGTAAACTAGCCAGTACTTGCTCTGCCTCAATTTGCATGCCCTGCTCTATTTCTCGGCGCGCTTTATTTAAGTCATCCAAATCGGCTGCCATCACTCTAGCGCTTGATAAATCTTTTGCCAGTAAGCAGTTAATGCCAAACGCCATATCGTCTAATCGACCTGCCGCATTGATACGTGGGCCTAAGGCAAAGCCAAAATCGCTGGCGACTAATTTTTGCTGATTTTTACCGGCAATTTCTATTAAGGCTTGAATACCTGGGCGCGTAGCTCCTGCTCGAATACGCTTGAGTCCTTGTTCGACTAAAATTCGATTATTGGCATCAAGTGACACCACATCAGCAACCGTGCCTAAGGCAACTAAATCAAGTAATTGTGCGATATTAGGTTCTTTAATATTCTGCTGTTCAAACCATTGCTGTTCACGTAAATATTTTCTTAACGCCAACATAAAGTAAAATGCGACACCAACACCGGCCAACGACTTGCTGGCAAAATTACAACCCACTTGGTTTGGGTTAACAATGGCATCGGCAGGTGGTGAATTTGCGCCAGGTAAGTGATGGTCAGTAACCACCACTTGCAGCCCTAGCTCCTTCGCTCTTTTAACACCAGCAATACAGCTAATGCCATTATCAACAGTCACCAATACTTGCGCGCCTTGTGAGTTAGCAATATCAACAATTTCAGGGGTTAAGCCATAGCCGTACTTAAATCGGTTGGGCACTAAGAAATGATGGTTTGTTGAACCTAGCATTTGTAATGCTTCCATCATTAATGCCGTACTTGTGGCTCCGTCAGCGTCAAAGTCACCAATCACTGTAATGTTTTTTTGCTCTTGCAGTGCCTGATACAACAGTTCACATGCTTCAGGTAAGCCTTTTAGCGAATCAACAGCACATAAATGTGACGCGGTTAATTCAAGTTGTTCTTTGTTGGTAACACCACGTCGTGCATATATTTGTCGAACAAGTGGATGTAGTGTATCGGGTAAATGCTCATCGCTAACTTGCGCTCGACGAATGATCTCTTTATGCATGAATGAACCTTATACTTGAAACGCTAGAGACAAAAATGGCAAGTGAATGACTTGCCATTTTATCAAAAAATTAAGTTATACCAATCGAATAAATTGATGAATCTGTTCGATATTAACCACCTTGTTGAGAGGTCTCTAATAAGGTAAACAATTTACTTGGGTCTTGATAACCTGGCACCATCATGCCATTGGCTAATACAATGGCCGGTGTGCCAGAAACGCCTACTTGACGACCAAAGTCAAATTCGTCTTCAATAGGCATATCACAAATACGTGCCGCCACTGAAGAGCCACTTTTCGCTTTTGTTAACGCTGACTTAGGATCTTCATGGCACCATATTGAGCGTAAATCTTTAAAGCCTTGTGAATAACTGCCGGTTTGGTCTTTTACGCCAGCACGTGGATACGCTAAATAACGCACCGTAATGCCTTTGTCGTTATAAGCGCTCATTTGTTTATGCATTTTACGACAATAACCACAGGTGATATCAGTAAAAACTGTTACTACATGCTTTTCGTTTTTAGCGGGATACACAATCATAGCATCAGAGAATTGAACCATACCGTCAACCCGCACTTGCGCTAAACTTTCTTCAGTTAAATTACTCACGTTTTCGCCTAATCCATACATTTTACCATGCAATAAAAAATTGCCATCGGCACTAGCATAAAATAAGCCCTGATCGGTCAGCACTTCAACAACACCAGGCATGGGAGATGATTTGATACTAGCAACATTAAACCCTAACATTTGTGACAACTTTGCTTTTAGCCCTTGCAACTCAGGCGACTGTGTAACAGGTAACATCACACTGTTATTTGCTGGCTCAGCATACGCGGCAACATTGTGGGTCATACTTAACAAGCCAAATGCAGCAGCCAATAAAAATTTCTTAGACATAAATCAATACCATACCTTAACTATATGAACGGAAAATGAGCGGAAAATTACTTTTGTAATTTTAGATAAATACCAAGACCGCTCTAATGCCTCTAAAATTACAGTGAAAAAGCCATAATTGCAATAACACTACACCAGCCAATAGCTAACTGATCTGATAAAATATGACTTTCAATAGCAATGTACAGCATCTTATTGGCGAGAATTTTGCTAAAATCTCACCACTCGCTCAGCAACCACCTAGAGTGGTTCGTTAAACCTCGGTAATTTATCAATGAACATCGCATTATTTTACGGCTCAACCACTTGTTATACCGAAATAGCAGCAGAAAAAATTCAAGCTGAACTAGGCATAGATAACGTCACCTTATTTAATATTAAAGATATACCACTGACAGAAATGGCGAATCACGACATCTTAATTTTAGGTATTTCTACTTGGGACTATGGTGAAATTCAGGAAGACTGGGAGTCACATTGGCCAGAAATCGCCAACATTGATCTTGAGGGGAAAATTGTTGCTCTTTATGGTATGGGAGACCAAATTGGTTACACCGATTGGTTTCAAGATGCGCTTGGCATGTTACATGATCAAGTGCTGGCACAAGGCGGCTATGTTATCGGTTATTGGCTCAATGAAGGTTATGACTTTGCAGTGTCAAAAGCACTAACAGCAAATCAGCAACATTTTGTTGGTTTAGCCCTTGATGAAGACAACCAATACGATGCTAGCGAAGCACGGATCAAACAGTGGTGCCAACAAATTAGCGCTGAAATCGCAGATATTCTAGTAGATTAAGTTAAATATCATAATAATTAGACAAATTTGGCAAGATCTTTAGGATAAATCGTATTTTGCCATTATAATCACCCTTATTAATCCCCAAAGAAAATTATTACATGTTTGAGCAGTTTGACCTAGATTCCGCATTATTGGGCGGCATTGAAAATGCAGGCTATAAAAAGCCAACGTCTATCCAAGAATTAGTACTTCCTGTCGCTATGACAGGTAAAGACGTATTAGCTTCGGCCCCAACAGGAACAGGAAAAACAGCAGCGTTTATTTTGCCAGCTGCTCAACACTTGCTTGATTATCCTCGCCCACCACAAGGTTTTCCACGTGTACTGATTTTGTCGCCAACCCGCGAGCTTGCCATACAAACTCATGAGCAATGTGAGAAGTTAACTGCGCTAACCAATATTAAATCTGCCGTTATTACCGGTGGTGTTAATTATGGCAGCCATAAAGAAGTACTCACCGGTAACACCGATATTTTGGTTGCTACACCTGGCCGGTTAATGGAATACATTGAAAGTGAGCAGTTTGACAGCCGTGAAATTGAAATCCTTATTCTAGATGAAGCTGACCGTATGCTCACCATGGGTTTTGCTGAAACCATTAATCGCATTGTTGGCGAAGCACGTTGGCGCAAACAAACCATGCTATTTTCTGCCACCCTAGAAGGGGCTGCTGTAGTACGTTTTTCTCGCGAACTGTTAAACGACCCAGTATTTTTAGAAGCAAGTCCTTCTCGAAAAGAAAAAGCAAAAATTCATCAATGGATGCATCTAGCCGATGACAAAGATCATAAATTCGCCTTATTGCTTAACTTATTGAAACAAGAAGAAGTAGGACGTGCGCTGGTTTTTGCCAATAAACGTGAAACCGTGCAATATTTATCCGGTAAATTGTATGCTGATAACGTGCCTTGTGTTTGGCTTGAAGGTAAAATGCAACAAGATAAACGCAATACTTCAGTCGAGCGTTTACGCAATGGTACGGTTAAAGTATTAGTCGCTACCGATATTGCAGAGCGTGGTCTTGATATTGACGATATAACCCATGTGATCAACTTTGATATGCCACGCACCGCCGATATTTATTTACATCGCATCGGGCGTACTGGCCGAGCCGGCAATAAAGGTACCGCTATCTCACTGGTTGAAGCGCATGACATGACCGTTATCGGTAAAATTGAGCGCTATATTAAAGAGCGCCTACCCCGCCGTGTTATTGAAACCTTAAGACCACAATACAAAGAAGCACGTGTTGCCGTTAAAAAAACCAAAGTAAAAAGAACCGTAGCTCAAAAGAAAGCTAAAGCGAAAAAAGTAGCGAAACGCAGTAAAAGCTAGACACTAAAAACGAGCACTACTAATCATAAGTGTTCGGTTAATCGTTAAAAAAACCTAAACCTTCCCGTTTAGGTTTTTTGTTTTATCGCGCTGAATTAATGGTGAACGAACTAAATCGATTAGTCAGTATTTGAGCTTAGTAGTTTAATTAATAACAGCGTTTTATCCAAACTGATATTGCCATCAATGATTAACTGATAACCTCTTTTCACTAAAAGCTGACAATTTTTGATTAATCTTAATAGCTGATTGCTTAATGAAATAGCGACCCAGGTTCTTATACCAATTACATTAAGTTATTGCTCACTTGTACTAGTTAAAATAGCTCAAGGCTGTGTTGCTCTCAATCCCAATAGCCAGCTATTGCTCAATCGAGCGCCTTACCTTGAGTTATTTTTCCTGCGCACAACAAGATCACAAGCTTAATGGAACTGGTATTATATCCACTATCTTCAAGGGTAGCTGGTATTAATATGTTACCTTTACCCTAAAAACTCAATCGCTGACGCCATTTGCTATACAAATATCAAACTTGGCTTACTAATACCATTAAGTTATTGCTCACTTGTACTAGTTAAAATAGCTCACATAAAAATCTGTACCTGTCATAATCTCACCCGCATAATTTAGCAACATAGTTCATAGCTCTACACAATTAAGCGGTAATGCTAAGCTAACTTTTGTTCTACCCATAACAACAGATGTTTTAAAATGGAGTACAGCAATATCACTAAAAAAAAATAATTGAGTAAATTCTTCAAAGTTTTCCATACCTTTTGCTGTCACTATCAGGACAAAGTCTGCTTCACCTGTAATGTAATAACACTGCTGGATATTATTATTGTTTTTTACTTTGTTTTTAAAATAATTGAAACAATCATTATAATTTCTATTGAGTTGTACAGATATAATAAAAGTCATTGATTGATTTACAGCGCTAGGCGATATTATCGCTACTTCCTGAGCAATAACTTTATTATCTCTTAAGCGCTTTAAGTGCCGCTGTATACTTGCCGTCGATAATCCCACTGCTTCAGAAAGCTGCTCAACAGACGTTTTTACATCTATTTGCAATAATTCTAAGATTTTTAGATCTTGCTTACTTAATTTCATCATTTAATACACTTTCGTCAGTATTGATATGATTCTATCAACATCGCTTAAAAAGCACGAATATAAACTCATTTTTTTTAAAATAAAGCCTGATGTGTACCACAAGTGCTAGCTAAACTATCTGTAGTTCGCTAAACCATTAAAAAAGGAATATCTCCATGCCTACAATACAAAGTTTGTCTCCTACAACGACTATAGATATAAAAAATTCACAAGCACTGATACAAGTATTAAACCCTGAAGATGGCAGTTTAGTCGGTACAGTTGTGAACAACTCTGTAAGTGAAGTTGACTCTATTATTGAGGCAGCAGTCATAGGAGCCCAGAAAGCTAAAAAACTTTCTTCAAATTTTCGCATGACTGTACTTAATGAAGTTGCTGATAATTTAAGTAATCAAAAAGAACTTTTCGCTCAAATGATTGCACGTGAAGGTATTAAAACTATTAATGAAGCCCGAAAAGAGGTTTCTCGGTGTGTAGAGACTATACGCATCAGCGCAGAGGAAGCTAGACGCTTAACCGGAGAGACTATTGCTTTTGATCAAGCCCCTGGCTCTGAACATAGGTTTGGCTATTATCGTAGAATACCGCTTGGTGTTGTTGCCGCTATTACTCCCTTTAATGATCCATTAAATTTAGTCGCTCATAAAATAGGTCCCGCGATAGCGGCAGGAAATTCAGTAATTCTGCTACCCCACCATGAAACGCCTCTGGTAGCAAAACTGCTGGTAGAACTCTTTAATAAAACAGATTTACCTCAAGGTATCTTAAATTTAGTTACCGGGTATGGAGTAAATATAGGCGATATGATCGTATCAGATCCTCGTATTAATATGGTTTCATTTACTGGCGGAAAAAGTGTAGGAGAAAGAATTTTAAGTCTCGCCGGTTTAAAGAAAATATCAATGGAACTTGGCAGTAATTGTCCAGCGATAGTCATGAATGATGCGAATGTTGAAATGGCAATGCAGGCCTGTGTAAGTGGAGCTTTCGGGGCCGCGGGCCAAAACTGTTTACACGTTCAAAGAATTTTTATTCAAGATGAACTATATGAACAGTTTGCCGCAGAATTTTGTCTTCGTGCAAGCCAGATTTCTATGGGAGATAAGCTATCTGAGTCTACACAGATGGGCCCAATGATTAATAATCACGCAGCGCTTAAACTTGAAGCCATGGTACAAGATGCGCTTGAAAAAAATTCGACATTACTGTGTGGTGGTAAAAGAGAGGGAAACTTTTTTCAACCTACTGTTTTTGAAAATGTAAGTAATGATTGCTTAATTGCCAAAGAAGAAGTGTTTGGACCTATTACTGTCTTGTATCGATTTTCTGATAAAGCAGAAGCAATAGCTCAAGCAAATGATGTCGAATTTGGCTTACAAGCTGGAATATTTACCAATGACCTTGAACTAGCTTTTGAACTTGCAGACTCGATGGATTGTGGTGGCGTAATGATAAACGACAGCAGTGATTATCGCATTGATGCAATGCCATTTGGCGGAGTTAAAGGCTCAGGTGTTGGTCGAGAAGGTGTGATGAATGCTGTTAAAGAAATGACAGACATAAAAACTTATTGTTTTAATTTACGAAAATAATATGGTCATAAAAGCATTCAACATTTTAAAGATATAACTTAGGAAGAAGATAATGAAAACATACAAATTAGCAATCATCGGTTTTGGCAATGTAGGTCAAGGCTTAACTAAAATTATTAGTGACAAAAAAAAACTATTAATAGAAAAGTTTGGTATCAATTTAAGCATCGTAGCTGTGTGTGACTTATATAAAGGCAGTATTTCTAACCCTAGTGGTTTGGATCCTGAAGTTTTATTATCTGATTTAGAAAAAAATGGCGATCTAAAAAGTACACTTGCTCCAATTACAGGTTGGAATGCGACTGAAACAATCGATAACAGTGGAGCTGATATTCTGGTAGAGCTTGCTTTTACCGATTTACGAACAGGTGAGCCCGCAGTAAGTCATATTAGACAAGCATTAAATAATGGTATGCATGTCTCTATGACTAATAAAGGCCCCGTTGCTTTACACTTTCCTGAACTTCGCCAGTTGGCATTAAGCAAAAATGTTCAAATTGGTATTGAAGGCACTGTAATGAGTGGAACTCCTTCCATAAATTTAGGTAGTGAGATGCTGTTAGCCGCAGGAATAACAAAAATTCAAGGGATCCTTAATGGTACAACAAATTATATATTAGGTGAGATGTCTTCAGGAGCTAAGTATGAAGATGCTCTTAAACAAGCTCAAGAACTTGGTTATGCTGAAGCAGATCCTACCGGCGATGTTGAAGGTTATGATGCTGCTGCAAAAGTTGTTATTTTAGGAAATCTTCTAATGGATTTATCGCTTACATTAGATGATATAGATCGTGAAGGCATTAGCCACATTACAAATGATGATATCGCTAACGCTACTGCTTTAAATAAGCATTGGAAATTAATTGGCTCCGTTGAAAAGCATAACGATGGATTCTTAGCATCAGTTAAACCTGAGATGGTATCGAGTGAACATCCATTAGCGTCGATTAAAGGCGCAACAAATGCTATTACTTATTCAACAGAGTTACTCGGTGATATTACCTTAATTGGTCCAGGTGCTGGTCGCTTGGAAACAGGGTACGCTGTTATTGAAGATATACTTTCAATACATAAAAACTCAGTCTAAAAAGTCAATAGTAGGTCAATATTGCTGACTTAATGATATTGACCTATTTTGGCTATTATCTTCTTGTCATTATGATAAATTGACTAAGCTACATCTAGTAGCTTAGTCAAGATGACCACTAATGTAGAGTTAATGAGTAATATTTTGTAAAGTGTTAAGCACTCCGTAGTGCTATAAGAGTAAAATAAATGACCCTGTAATAAATTGGTTTAACCGACCTCTTTACGGGTAAACACCCAGTCATTAGCTTTACTTAATTCACTGGAATATTGATAGCCTGCAACATCAAAGTCTTTTAGCTTTTCAAGATCAGTAATTTGGTGCTCAATAATATAACGCGCCATTAAGCCTCGAGCTTTTTTGGCAAAAAAACTGATGATTTTAAATTGACCATTTTTCCAATCTTTAAATGCTGGCGTTATCACCTCGGCTTTTAATACTTTTTTATTAACCGCTTTAAAGTATTCATTTGACGCTAAGTTAATTAACACATCATCGCCTTGGGCGGCAATAGCGGTATTTAAGTGCTCAGTGATAATATCGCCCCAAAATTGATATAAATTACTACCGCGATCATTATCTAATTTTTTACCCATTTCTAATCGATATGCTTGCATTAAATCGAGCGGTTTTAATAGGCCATACAAGCCTGATAATATCCGCATATGCTGCTGAGCGAAGCTGAAGTCATCTTCACTAAACGATTTAGCATCTAAACCAGTGTATACGTCACCATTAAAAGCTAACACCGCTTGTCGAGCATTTTCTGGCGTGAAAGGCGTTGCCCATTCACCGAAACGCGCCGCATTTAGGCCAGCTAGTTTATCGCTAATAGTCATTAATGAACTAATATCCGCAGGCGTTAATGTTTTACACTTTTTCATCAACACTTTACTATGTGCTAATAGTTCAGGTTGTGAATATCGCTCGGTAGCAACAGGGGATTCATAGTCTAAGTTCTTCGCCGGAGAAACAACAAGTAACATTATTTATCTACTCTATCTTAAAGTTTTTGCCACTATAACACAGGAAAAAACGAATATAATTATCTTCATGATGAATTGCTCACTGAACTGTTAGCGAACAAACAGATAATAAGGCGTTTTATCTAGATTATTTCATCATCACACTTGCTAAATTATGAAAATTTGATACAAATAGGAAAGAATAACAGTGAAACCTCACTATTTTTAATCAAAATGCTTGTAAATGTTGTAATATTTCACCAAAATTTACGCAATAAAACCACCTGATTACATTATTAACGTCAAGGGACATATTATGACCGATCAACTTTCTCAACTTTCTCAACTAAAAGCAATGACCACGGTTGTTGCTGATACGGGCGATATTGAAGCTATTGCTAAGTTTCAACCACAAGACGCTACCACCAATCCGTCTTTACTATTAAAGGCAGCTTCTTTAGCTAATTATCAGCAACTACTTGCTAGCGCTGTAACGTGGGCAAAAACTCAATCATCAAGTGCTGAACAGCAAGTCACTGATGCTGCTGATAAGTTTTCAGTCCTCATTGGCTTAGAAATTTTAAAGATAGTCCCAGGTAGAATTTCAACAGAAGTGGATGCGCGTTTATCTTTTGATACAGCAGCATCGATTGCTAAAGCCTATAAACTTATCGCTATGTACAACGAAGCTGGCATTAGTAATGATCGTATCTTAATCAAAATAGCTTCGACTTGGGAAGGCATTAAAGCAGCCGAGCAATTAGAAGCTGAAGGCATTAACTGCAATTTAACGTTGTTGTTTAACTTTGCTCAAGCACAGGCCTGTGCCGAAGCCAATATTTATCTGATTTCACCTTTTGTTGGTCGTATTTTAGATTGGTATAAAAAAGATACTGGCCGTAGTGACTACTCAGCCAGCGAAGATCCGGGCGTAGTGTCAGTAACGAGTATCTATAACTATTACAAAGCTAAAGGCCACAAAACTGTGGTGATGGGTGCGAGTTTCCGCAATATTGGTGAGATTCTTGAATTAGCCGGTTGTGATCGACTAACGATCAGCCCAAACTTAATGGACGAGTTAGCCAATTCAACAGCGACATTATCGCAAAAACTTTTCAGCGACCACGCAGCAGTAGCCAATGAACCTGCACTTAATGAAGTACAATTTAGATGGCAAATGAACCAAGATGCCATGGCAACAGAGAAGCTCGCAGAAGGCATTCGCAACTTTACCATTGACCAAGTTAAACTTGAGCAACAATTAAAGGCAATGCTTTAAATTTTTAAATTAGGAAGCTTGTGAAATCCATGAATTTGTAACAAAGATGCGAATAATGTTTCTTTTTTGTTAATAACTGTGATACTAAATACTACAGTTGTAGAAATAAGGAGCATACCATGGAAAATTTTCAACAAGTATTGGACTCTTTAGGCAAACGGCCTAAATCAAGTTCAAGTAATAATAAAAAAAGAAAGTGGCGTGAAATTGAACAACTGAAAGAAAAATTTCAACTGGAAAAAGAATTAAAGGCTTATGATTATTCTTTGGAAAACATGTTGAAAGAGTTTTAATTAAGCTTAGTATGGCTAATAGAAACGACTAAAAACCCGGATTGTACCGGGTTTTTTATTGGATTTTTATTGAAGGAAGTCAATGAAAAATAAAGCTGTAAGTTTAGGCGCTCTTAACAGCACAATTTTTTCTATATAAAAAACTGTCCACCACTGCCGTATTACCAAAACCTGACTAGCGTTAAAGCTTTAGTGGCAGATGAAATTGCCCATATCACTGATGAAACCGGTAACCATTGGCGCAAGACTTTTAATGTCTACGCTAAGTTGCTATTTGAATTATCACCAGAAAAGTTTACTTGCTAGCAAGACTTAAAAGACAAGCTGCTATTACAAGCGGAAAGTAATCATTGCTTACTTTTTTCAGCCCCTGATTTATTAAGCTCTGGTTTATTAAGCTCTGGTTTATTAAGCTCTAGTTTATTAAGCTCTAAGCCTAATCAAAACTACACCTATATTAGGCAAAGGCTACGCTGAGCAACTAGAATGGTGTAATAATTGCACTTGGCCAAGTCATGATTTCGCCATTAATCTTGAACTAGGCGTTACTATTTGTCCTTATACCAATCTCATTAATTATCTGATCATTTCACCTGATTAAAACAACCCACTACGGCGTTATTTATTTAATCATTATCGCTGCATGGATGCATGGGTGGGTGCATGGATGCAGCTTATTAGACAATGCAGGAGCCTATTGTCCTGAACAAGTAGTTATTCATTTTAACCATTAAAAATGAGTAGGTAATTAATCAACTTGGTATTATACCAATCCCATTAAGTTATTGCTCACTTGTACTAGTTAAAATAGCTCAAGGCTGTGTTGCTCTCACTCCCAATAGCCAGCTATTGCTCAATCGAGCGCCTTACCTTGAATTATTTTTCCTGCGCACAACAAGATCACAAACTTAATGGAACTGGTATTACTACCGTAAACAAAAAAACATACCGCTCGTCCTGAGCATAAAAAAGCCCTAAGGTATTTAACCTTAAGGCTTTTTTTATTAACTCTTAGTTGCTAAACAACCAGTGTTAACTCTCAGGAGTTTCAGGCTCTATATCTGAGTTTTGTTGCTCGACAACGATATGATCAACCCGTTGTAAACCTCTTGGCAATTTATTACCTCGACGGCCACGTTCACCTTTATAATGTTCAATGTCACTCGCTTTTAGCGTTAGCTTGCGCTTACCAGCATGTAAGGTGATGGCACTATCGGGTGGTAACACTTCAAGTAATGTTACATATTCATCACGTGCTTTAGCCCTCGCAGTAGGGATATTAATTATCTTATTACCCTTACCTTTACTCAGAATAGGTAAATCTTTGATTGGGAAAACCAGCATGCGCCCTTCCGAGGTAATTGAAAGCACTAATTCCATCTCTAAATTGCTAATCACTTTTGGTGTCATCACCTTCGCCGCTGCAGACAGACTTAATAATGCTTTACCATTTTTATTACGACTGACCATATCGGCAAAGCTAGCCACAAACCCATAACCAGCATCACTACTGAGTAAGTAACGACATTCATCTTCAGCCATTAGCACTTTTTCAAAACTTTCACCACTCACCAAGTTAAAACGTCCGGTTAGCGGTTCGCCTTGGCTGCGCGCTGAAGGTAGACTATGGGCATCAGTGGCATAAGCTCTACCCGCGGAGTCAAAAAATACCACAGGACGATTACTACGCCCTTTTGCTAAGCATAAGTATTCGTCACCTGACTTATAGCTTAATGCTTGTGCGTCAATGTCGTGACCTTTTGCACAACGTGCCCAGCCTTTTTGGGAGACCACAACGGTAACAGGCTCACTCGGCATAAGATCTTTTTCAGATAAAGCTTTTGCCTCCTGTCGCTCAACAATAACCGAGCGACGGTCATCACCGTATTTTTCAGCGGCTTCTAAAATTTCTTTCTTCATTAAAGTGTTCATGCGAACTTTAGAACTGAGTATTTTTTCAAGGTATTCACGTTCTATATTTAGCTCATCTTGCTCAGCACGAATTCTAACTTCTTCAAGCTTAGCGAGTTGGCGCAGTTTAATTTCTAATATTGATTCGGCTTGGCGTTCTGACAGCTCAAAGCGCGACATTAACTCAGCTTTTGGGTTGTCAAAGCCTCTTATGATCTCAATAATTTCATCAATATTAAGATAAGCGATTAATAGGCCATCTAAAAGATGCAAACGAGCTAATACTTTATCTAATCGATACTGCAAACGACGACGTACTGTTTCACGTCGATACTCTAACCACTCACTTAATATGGTTTTAATATCTTTAACGGCAGGTTTGTTGTTCAAACCAATCATGTTTAAGTTCACACGAAAGTTTTTTTCTAAATCAGTGGTGGCAAACAAGTGCTGCATCAGTTGTTCAATATCAACACGATTTGACCGGGGTACAATCACTAAACGAATAGGATTTTCATGATCTGATTCATCACGTAAATCAACCACCATTGGCAGCTTTTTGGCCTGCATTTGATTAGCAATTTGTTCTAATATTTTTCCGCCAGAAGCCTGATGTGGTAATGCAGTAATAACCACTTCACCATGCAACTGCTCATAAACCGCACGCATCTTAATACTGCCGCGACCAGTTTGATAAATTTTTTCAATATCTGCTTTAGGGGTGATAATTTCAGCATCAGTCGGATAGTCTGGCCCATGAATAATATCGAGTAGATCAGCTAATTCAGCTTTTGGTTGCTCAATTAAATGGATACAAGCATTCGCCACTTCTCTAGCATTATGCGGTGGAATATCCGTTGCCATGCCGACAGCAATGCCAGTAATACCGTTCAGTAAAATATGTGGTAGGCGCGCAGGTAAGGTTTTAGGCTCCTGCATGGTACCATCAAAATTAGGCGACCAATCAACCGTACCTTGGCCTAACTCTGCTAATAAAACTTCACTAAAGCGTGATAAACGCGCTTCGGTATAACGCATGGCGGCAAATGACTTTGGATCGTCAGGAGCGCCCCAGTTGCCTTGCCCATCAACTAATGGATAACGGTATGAAAAGGGTTGCGCCATTAATACCATAGCCTCGTAACAGGCAGAGTCACCATGGGGATGAAACTTACCTAGTACGTCACCGACAGTACGGGCAGATTTTTTATATTTTGCTGATGCGGACAGGCCCAATTCTGACATGGCATAAACGATACGACGTTGCACCGGTTTTAAGCCGTCGCCAATATGGGGTAAGGCACGATCCATGATGACATACATCGAGTAATTTAAATAAGCTTCTTCAGTGAATTGTCTTAGAGGGCGTTGTTCAACGCCGTCTAAACTAAAGTCGATTGCATCTGACATGAAAGTATTTTCCTAAAAAGCTCACTTAATGCCGAATTATTAAGCGTCACTTTTATTATTATTGATCTGGGGTAGCTTAGCTGATTATACCAGTGGAAAGAACACTTTTAGGCGATAAATATCGCTCGAAAGTGATTAATCTTGATTTTCTTTTCTTTCTATAGCATAGCTAAAAACTTGATTGCGACCCTTGGCCTTTGCTTGATACATAGCCAAATCAGCCGCATGTAACAAACTATCAAAATTTTCTCTAACATCAGCAATACTGACAATACCTATACTGACAGTAACTTCAATATTATTGTTTTGATTTTTGCTAACATTAGCTTGAATTTTCTCACGTATGTGTTCTGCAATAGCACGTGCCTGTTCGATATTGGCTTCGGGTAAAATAGCGGCAAACTCTTCTCCGCCAATACGTGCCAGAAAATCTCGAGAACGCATCGTTTCACTGGCCAACACGGCAACATGACAAATAATACTGTCGCCCACATCATAACCAAAGTTGTCGTTTATATCCTTTAAATTATCGATGTCTAAAACTAAAACACTAAGTGCTTTATCAGCAGTTAATGCTTGGGTCATAAAAGTAGCACCGTTATTAAAAAATGAACGACGATTAGGCAATAGCGTTAAACTATCGGTTTTTGCCAGTAACTTTAACGCTTGACGAATTTTAAATTGTCGTAAAAGTAATAAGAGAAACAGGCTTCCTACGGCAATAAAAATGGCAATGTTAAGATGCTGTTGACTACGTTCAGATTCAGCACGGGCAAGTGCAAAATGCTGTATTTGGCTATTTTGTGTCAGTAACTCGTTTTCTTCATGCTTTTTTTCAATCTGATATTTTTCATTTAAACCTTTAACACGGTATGCTTTTTGTTGTTTCAAATAGGCAAAATACTTTGTAATGTACTGTTTTTTACTATCAAAGGCTTTTTTATCTTCACCTTGACTTGCATAGATGTTTGCAAGGGTTAAATAAGCACCTGCAAATAAGGGTGTGTTGAGTTGATTTTTAGCCAGTAACGGTTCAAGTTTAAGCGCTTTATTAAGCCAATTAATAACTTTATATTCCTGCCCTGCAGTATCATCAATATTGGCACGTACAACATATAAGAGGTATTGTTCAGCGACATTAAATGTTAAAGACAACTCTTGTAAAGCCAAAAACTTAACTTGTGCTGCCACTTTGTCACGCAAACTCAAGGTGTTGAGTGATAATATTTTGTTATTGATCGCCAAAAAAACAGTGCTACTTTGCTGTTTAGCATAGAAGCTATCAAGCTGATTAAAGACCTCTTGCTGGCCAATAATTTCCTCAGCGTTCACAGCCGTACTGATAAAGATCATCAAAAAATATAAAGTCACGCCCTTAAGCAGCGAATATTTATTCATGGTAACTCACTGTATTACAACCAGACTGTTTGGCCTTTAGTAACTGCTCGTTGGCAATTTTTAACAAAGCTGAAAAGTTGGTATAATTATCTTGTTCAAATGTTGCGACACCAATACTTACCTTTAACAGCTTGATTTGCTGAGTTTGCCATTTTGCTTGTTCGATGTTTTCTTGTAGTCGCTGTGCCACTTCTAATGCTTCACTGCTTCCGGTGTTTGGCAATAAAGCAATGAATTCTTCACCGCCAAAGCGGCCAAAAACATCACTAGTTCGCATTAGGTTTTGACCTTGAATAGCAATTTCTTTTAACGCTTTGTCACCAATAATGTGACCGAACTGGTCATTAATTTTTTTGTATAAATCGATATCAATCATATAAACACTAAAGGCTTGTTGATTGTTTTGGGCGTTTATAAAGTACTCTTCACCTAGCTCAAGTAATCTACGTCGATTAACTACGCCGGTAAGACTATCGGTGCGAGTAACATGAATTAAATTTCTTTGCCCTTTGATAACACGATATAAGTACCAAGCTAATAGCAAAGTACACAGTGCTAATATGCCAACAAATGCCTTACGGTTATCTACGTCAAGTGTCATTTGTTGAAGTTGTAAGTCTTGTATACGCTGCTTTCTCTCTAAAATATTTTTATGTCGTTGAGCAGCTTCACTTTCATATTGCAATATTAACTCATCAATTTCAGTGGTTTCTTGTACCTGCTCACCTGCTATAAACTGGGTAAAATGTTCAGTTTGAATTTGATATGCTTGCTTATAATTGCCTAAGGCATAATGCAATTTAGCGCTTAAAAAAAGAATTTTCAGCTCACTAGTATCATAAATATTACTGGTTTTACGCTCAAGTAATATTTCAGCTTGCTCAAGGCTCGCTAATGCTTCTTGGTAACGCGCCATTTTTTCTAAAAAATAAGCTTTATCTATGGTGTATTTAAGTTTGAGTAAATGTTGCTCTACATCTTTAACATATTCACCTGCAAGTAGAATATATTGATAGGCTTTTTCCTGATCAGCATTATCTTTATTGCTCAGTGCCCACGCTAGACCTAAATAGACGCTATAGATAAATTCATGACTGGTATTAGGCTGAATTTCGCTTTCTAACACGTGATAAACACTAATAGCTTGCTCATAACGCTTTTGGTTAGTGTGGTTATTAGCCACATTCATCAAACTTTTGAGCGCATAGTTATGCTTACCCGCACTCTTAAAATACTGATACGATTGCTGAAAATAATCATTTGCTTGGCTTTTTTCACCTAAACGCTTATATAAAATACCCAACTCATTATTGATGTGGCCTAAAAGTGTATCCTCTGCAATGTCATTTGCCAGTTCCAACGCTTGATTAAGGGTAATTAATGACTGTTTATAATCTTTTTGTAAATATAATATTGCCCCAATATTCATCAGACCACGCGCGGTTAATTTCTGATTATTCATCGAGCGAGCAACGTCTAATCCGTTTTGATAAATTAAAAAAGCCCCTTCAAAATCACCGAGGCTTTCTATCGAAAAACCTTTGGTGTAAGCGAGCTCAGCAATAAATATACTAGGGTTATTCATTTGCTTAGCAAGTTTTAAGCCCTGCACTGACGATGCCTCACTTAAGCTGTATAACGCTTGGTCGGCGTAGGCCGCAGATTCAATACGATAGTAATTTACTTGATTGGTGATAGGTTGGGTGTTTAGCTCGGTTTTATGTGTATTTAATAAAACCAATGCAGCTTTTGGATCGCTGTTATTAAGCTGTTCTGCGCGTAATAAAACACTATTAAAATCGCTCTTAGTTAAAGACTGCAAAGCATTTGATTTACAAGATATTAACAAAAAAACAAAAAAAATCAGGGCACTATTTTGAAAGGTTAATTTTACAAAACTTCTTAACAAATCTGTGCTCCAACAATCCATGTGATAATATGAAATTAATAGTATAAAACGAATTTAGGTAAATGATAACTATTATTTTTTATACTAAAAAGCAATAACTTACCTATCATCAAGATTGTTTTTTTAATTATTTTTCAGTTACTTGCTACTACTTTACCACCATAAAAGTCAACAACAAGGCAACCATAATCAGCTGCACCCTATCATGCCCTTGCTTTGAGTTCGACGTTGCAACGCCTACCTAATGTCACAGCACATAAATAAAAGTCATCGTTCGCCTGCTAACTTAACGCAATAAAACCAACATAAACGCCTTTACCCGCTGGCACCAACATTTTATCAAAAAGTTGCTGTAACCAAAACTCAGGGTAATCCTTAGGCTATGCCACAGGGTGTTGATACTGGTGAACGAATTCGATGGCTAATATTAGCAACACGGGTTGGTAATATTAGCCATATAAATTATTAGTGGTCACTGACGCATAGCATCTATTGGGTAAAAGACACTACTCAATAATAAATTATTCTTACATAAGCTAGAAGGTACATATTCAATCTAAAAAACATATGGTGTTAAAGCGCTTTAATATTCATTAATATTCATTAATATTGTAAAATAATCCACTGATTTTTTTGATTCCATGCTGAAAACTTAATCCAATTCAACCAAGTCACCTTTAGATTGCAACCAAATTTTCCGATCACCGGCTCGTTTTTTAGAGAGCAACATGTCCATCAATTCCATAGTTTCACTATGATCATCAACCGTTAACTGCACTAAGCGGCGGGTGTTGGGGTCCATGGTGGTTTCACGTAATTGTAATGGATTCATTTCACCTAGACCTTTGAATCGCTGTACGTTGACTTTACCACGCTTTTTCTCTGCTTCAATTCGATCCAAAATACCGTCTTTTTCCGCTTCATCCAAAGCGTAAAATACTTCTTTACCGACATCAACGCGATACAGCGGTGGCATAGCCACATAGACATGCCCAGCTTGAACTAAAGGCAAAAAATGTTGTGTAAATAACGCACAAAGCAAAGTAGCGATATGTAGACCATCAGAGTCGGCATCGGCAAGTATACAAATTTTACCATAGCGCAGTCCTGATAAATCATCGTTATCAGGGTCAATACCTAAAGCCACCGAAATATTATGTACTTCTTCAGAGGCTAAGATTTGTCCAGAGTCAACTTCCCAGGTATTTAAGATTTTACCCCGTAGCGGCATGATGGCTTGAATTTCACGATCTCTGGCTTGTTTTGCACTACCGCCGGCTGAGTCACCCTCGACCAAAAATAGCTCTGTACGCAAAATATCTTGGCTACCACAGTCGGTTAACTTACCCGGTAAAGCTGGCCCTTGAGTGACTTTTTTACGTATGATTTTTTTGCCAGCACGTAAACGTCGTTGGGCATTAAAAATACAAAATTCAGCTAATGTTTCTGCAATGCTAGTATGCTCGTTTAACCATAAACTAAAAGCGTCTTTTACTACCCCAGTAATAAATGTTGCACATTGGCGTGAAGAGAGTCGCTCTTTAGTTTGTCCAGCAAATTGGGGGTCTTCCATCTTCACTGAGAGAATATAACAACACTTATCCCAAATATCATCTGGCGTTAACTTAACACCACGTGGCAGTAAGCTTCTAAATTCACAAAACTCACGCATTGACTCTAATAAGCCTTGGCGCATACCATTAACATGGGTACCGCCTTGCACAGTAGGAATTAAATTAACGTAGCTTTCGCCCACTGATTCACCGCCTTCTGGCAACCAGGTTATCGCCCATTCAGCGGCTTCGTGTTTTGAGGTGAAATTGCCAACAAAAGGCTCTTCTGGCAAGCTTGGGTAACCTTTAACTGACTCTTTTAGATAGTCGACTAAACCGTCTTCATAACACCATTGATATTTATTATCTTCATTTTTATCATGAAATTTTATGGTTAATCCGGGGCAAAGTACGGCTTTAGCTTTTAGCAAATGTACTAACCGGCGTGCTGAAAAATTGGCAGAATCAAAATAACTGGCGTCAGGCCAAAATTTCACCCGGGTGCCGGTATTACGACGACCAACAGTGCCAGTTTCTCTTAACTCTTCTACTTTGTAGCCACTTTCAAAAGCCATTTCATAGACTTTACCGTCACGCCTGACCGACACGTCTACACGGGTAGATAAAGCGTTGACAACAGAAATACCCACACCATGTAAACCACCAGAAAATTGATAATTTTTATTAGAAAATTTACCACCCGCATGGAGCTTACAAAAAATAAGTTCTACCCCTGACACACCTTCTTCTGGGTGAATATCAATTGGCATACCTCGACCGTCATCAATCACTTCTAATGATTGGTCTTTATCAAGAATGACAGTAATATTTTGTGCATGCCCGGCTAATGCTTCATCAACAGAGTTATCGATAACTTCCTGGCCTATATGGTTAGGACGAGTAGTATCGGTATACATGCCAGGACGATGGCGTACCGGGTCAAGGCCACTTAAGACTTCAATGGAGTCGGAATTATATTGTTCGCTCATTTATAGGTTCTGATCATTAGGCTGGTATAGAGGTAAGTTGAAAAATGACGCTATGTTAGGCAAGGTATTTTCATAATCAATAAAACTATGATCTCCCCCTTGCACTATTGCCAATTGGCACTGGCGGTATTTTTCAACAGCTTGTTGGTAATCTAACACTTCATCGCCGGTTTGTACCATGACCAAGTAATTATTATTAGAAATTCTTTCCTGTTCAAGCGCTTTTAATTCAACTATATGTTGCGCTTTAACTTGATAGCACTCGTCTGTATAAGGGTTTACTTGCTCACCGAGGTAACCTTTTATCAATTCGAATGGCTTAACAGCAGGGTTAATCAGCGCCGCTTTTGCTTGATATGTTTCAGCGAGATAGGTGGCAAAATATCCGCCTAAAGACGAGCCTATTAATAACCAAGTCGCCTGGGGTTCAAGGGTAATAATAGCCTCAAGTTGCGCTATAGCAGTATGGGGTGAAGAGGCTATTTGTGGGCAATGGAAGTTTATTTCTGGATGGTTTTTAGCGAAAAACTTTCGCGTGAGCTCGGCTTTCATGGACCGGGGTGAGGAGTTAAAACCATGAATGTACAATATATTAATCATAATAATTTGTTTCCTGTGATTAATTTAAACAAAATAGACCCTACTGGTGAGCTCGCCATTGCTAGCCAAGGTAAATATTCGATAACCAGGCGGTTGGCCATTTGACTTGGCGGTTTCTGCATTAATGTCAAATTGAATCGATGTTGCCGGACAACTATATAAACTCACCGTTCTATCTGGTAGTTTTATCGACAAACTCAATGCTTGGTGAATATGGCCACACGCTACGGCTTTTATCGAGGAATAGTCAGTTAAAAACTGTTGAAATTCTGCTGGGTTTGTTAAGCCATGCTGATCAATAAAATAACCAACATCAACCGGATGATGATGCATTAATAACAACTGAGCTTTGGTTGGGTCAATAGTGCCACCCGCCATAGCAAACTGTGCTTTGCTAATTTCACCAGCAGGCGTAGCACTTTTACTTTCCAACAATAACACTTGCCAATCATCATTTTCGATTATGTTGTCTTGGCAAAAAGGTCCGCCTGACAAATAGCGTGATAATAACAGCGGCTCGTCATGATTACCGGCAATATAATAAACCGGTGTGGTAATTTCACATGCTTCAAAGGCCCTGACAAAGAGCTGATAAGACTCTGGTGTGTGATCTTGTGTTAAATCACCGGTAAAAACAATGACATCGACTGACGGCTGCTTTTTGATCGCCAACAGCACATCTTTTAAATGCTGGTAAACATTAGCTTGGTGGTGCAAGCCATTGTAGTCAGCAAATAAATGACTATCACTAATTTGCGCTAAGGTGAGCTTTTTTGACCTTGAGCTATTGGACATAGTTTTATCTGACATTAAGCGTCTTCACTTTAGTTTCTTTAATATTAACTTAGGAGTTTTTCAGGATATTAATATTGATCTGCACTTGGCCTAATTGCAGACACAGCTGTAACCACTCTTTTAAGAAATAGTTAATTTGCTGTTTTTCATCAGGCAAATGCATTTTGTTATTGGGGTAATCATAACGCGGCTTAATTTGCTGTACATCTTGATTACTGATCACTTCAGCCATACGAGCGTCATGATATAAGCGGATCACCATTTTAGGGCGAAATAGCTCGGTTAAATTATAACCTTGAATATTTGCTTCTTGATTAATCGTCAGTAAAGTTGTGTATTTAGTGACTTCATCGACTCTCACTCGATAGCTCAAAAAATCAGAGATAAAAAAACAGCGTTGTTCGCCTACCTGCTCTTTATCAGCAAGTACGCGCAACAATAACATATAGTTAACCTCAAACAAGGTCATTAAAGTAGGTAAATGAGGACGATATTTTTTTACAACAACTGACATTTATTTCCAGCTAGCTTTGAGCTTATCAAGATTTAGAGCTAACCATTGTAACGCAATAATAGTGGCAGCATTAGCTATCTTTCCCTCTGCAAGTAACTTTTCAGCGTCTTGGCGTGTAACAACATGCACTAAAATATCCTCACCTTCGGTCTCCAAACCATGAACACCAGAAATATGTTCACTGTCAACACAGGCACAATAAAGGTGAATGCATTCACTCATACCACCTGAGCTTGAAAGGTAATCCAGCACTTTAATCACGTTTTCAGGCTCCACATCCAAGTTTGCCTCTTCTTTGGCTTCTCGAATCGCAACGTCTAATGCCACTTCGTTTGCTGAAAACATACCCGCGATGAGTTCTAGTTGCCAAGGCCCTGTTTTACTGCGTAATGCCCCTGGGCGAAATTGTTCAATTAACACCACACAATCGCTTATCGGATCATAGGGTAATAAGGCCACCGCATCACCGCGCTCAAAAACTTCCCGTGTTAATACCTTACTATAGCCACCAGCATGAAGTTTATGACGTAATTGGTACTCATCAAGCGCAAAAAATCCTTGGTATTTTCTCGATTTTTTAATCACCTCTACGTCTGTTAAATTAAAGCGTAATAAAGCGTCTCTGGTTATACTCATCGTTAGTTCTCTCTTAGGCTGTTAGGCAATTTTTCGATACCCTAGCATTTAACATTTTGTTACACTAGAATACTTTCCTAAACACTTATTTTATTTAGCTAATTATTTTTTCGCGATAAGATAGTCAGATTAGAAAAATAATAGCCAGTTCATTATTATAGGAACCTCTTCAAGATGAAAAAAACAATAACCGCATTATTTATTGGCCTTGCCTATGCTGCAAGTAGCTCTTTAGCTAATGCCGAAGATTTACTGTCAGTATACCAGCAAGCTCAAACTAGTGATCCGGTTGTTCTTCGAGCCCATGCGCAATATTTAGCAACAGAAGAAGGTATTGAGCAAGCGCGTGCTATTTTGTTGCCACAATTAAGTGCGTCTGCAAGCTATTCAGAAAGTGAAAGTGAGTTTATTCCTACCTCTGATACTGGACAGTCGTCAGGTCTATTACTGACTAATAAAAGTGATACGACTAGTTATGGTATTAACTTAGACATGGAGTTATATAATCATAGTACTTGGTTAAAACTTGATAATGCAAAGAAAGTTGCGCACCAAAGTGATGTCTCATACCAATTAGCTAAACAAAATTTAATTGTTCGTGTAACGCAAGCCTACTTTCAGGTGCTTAGTTCAAAAGATGATTTGGAATTTTCGATTGCTGAAAAAGCGGCCATTGAACGTCAGTTAGAGCAAACAAAACAAAGATTTTCTGTTGGTTTAACAGCGATTACCGATGTACATGAAGCTCAGGCTCAGTATGACAATGCCGTAACGGGTGAAATTAGATCAAAAAATCAAGTGTTTAATGCCGAAGAAGCATTACGTGTTATTACAAATGTTTATCCCCGTGATTTGAACATTTTAAATACCGAACGCTTTAGTACTTCTCGCCCATACCCAGATAGCGCAAACGAATGGCAGCAGACCGCAGAAGCGAAAAATTTAGAGCTTATCGCAGAAAGAATCAGTATTGATATTGCCAAAGAAAATATCAACATCGCGAAATCAGGACATTACCCAACCTTAAGCTTAAATGGCAGTTACGGTAGTCGCGAGCAAGATAATGAAGTAAATGGTCGCAACTTTAATAACCCAGCACTAGACAGCCACTCAATTGGGGTGTCTTTATATGTGCCTATTTATTCAGGCGGAGCAATATCAAGCAGCGTTCGTCAAGCGCAAAGTAATTATGTTGCCGCCAGCCAGAATATGGAACAAGCGCATCGTAACGTAGTACGTAACACCCGTAATGCCTACAATACTGTTATTACTGCTGTCTCAGCGATTAAGTCGTTAGAGCAAGCCGTGGTTAGTGCACAAAGTGCGTTAAAAGCAACTGAAGCAGGTTTTGAAGTAGGTACGCGTACCATTGTTGATGTCTTAAACAGTACAAGAAATTTATATGACGCCAAACGTAATTTATCGTCAACGCGATATAATTATATTCAAAATGTATTAGCATTAAAGCGTGCTGGCGGCACCATTACCGAGCAAGATTTAGCTGACATAAACCAAGGTTTAATCGCCGCTAAATAACCCCCTTAGCTTAAGACTTGAAAGTAAATAAATTAATATATTTGTTTGTCTTTAATAAAGTGCAATAAAAAAGCAGCAGTAATGCTGCTTTTTTATGTTCAGGACGAACAGTATGTTGTGTTCACATGGATGTGAAAGAACAACGATGTTCAGGACGAATAGTCAGTTTTTTGTTCCCGACAAAAGCTAAGTGCTTAGGTTCATGTAAGCAATGTCGTATTCGCATGGCCGTTCTTCGACATCTAGTCTTTTAGGCACTAGCACACCTTGGTAATTGCTCCTGCATTACGCTAATAACTGACATCTAGTACTTCAATATGAAAGAGTGACGATGTTAGCAGCACAATCAATGTGACTAATTTTCTTGTTTTATCGCATTAATAATTTTAGTGGTGGAAATACCATCTTCAAAATTAAGTACTTTCACTTCGCCACCCGCCGCAATAACTTCTTGACCGCCAGCAATATCTTCTACCTTATAATCGCCCCCTTTAACTAAGGTGTTGGGTAATATATTGGCGATTAAGCGCTGCGGGGTATCTTCACTAAAGGGTACTACCCAATCAACAGCGCCTAAACCGGCTAATACCGCCATTCGGCGATCGACTGGGTTAACAGGGCGACCTGGGCCTTTTAATCGGGTTACAGAAGCGTCATCATTTACCGCAACAATTAAACGACTGCCTAGCGTGTTTGCGGTGGTCAAATAAGAAACATGGCCGGCATGAAGAATATCAAAACAACCATTGGTCATTACAATGCTTTCACCACGTGCTTGCGCTAATTCAACAGCAATTTTTAACTGTTCTTCCGACATTACGCCGAAACCACTTTCTTGACCCGATAATAACTCGGCACTTAATTCAGCTTCGCTTACCGTCGAGGTGCCTAATTTACCGACAACAATACCCGCAGCAATATTAGCTAAAGCACTGGCTTGGGTTAACTCAGCTTTTGCCGCTATGGCAAGGGCAAGGGTGGCAATAACGGTATCTCCCGCGCCAGTAACGTCATAAACTTCTTTCGCTTGCGTAGGTAAATGAAATTCTTCTTGATCATGTCGTAACAAGGTCATGCCTTGTTCACTACGAGTGACTAACATGGCAGTTAAATCTAATGCTTTTAGCAGTGCTTGGCCTTTACTAACAATCTCTGCTTCACTTTTACAATGTCCAACTACCGCTTCAAATTCTGCTAAATTAGGCGTAATTAACGTCGCACCACGATAGCGTGAAAAGTCGGTGCCTTTTGGGTCAACCAACACCGGAATGTTTTGTGCTTTGGCCACTTCTATCAGCGCTTGAACTTCTGACAAAGTGCCTTTGTTATAATCCGACAATAGCAAAAGATCATGCTCGGCAACTAAGCTTTTGGTTTGTTCAATCAGCGGCTGTTTATCAAGTTCGGCAAATGATTCTTCAAAATCTAAGCGTAATAATTGTTGGTTACGACTTAAAATACGCAATTTAGTGATCGTTGGGTGAGCTTGCGAGTGAATAAATTGACAAGTTATATTCATTGCTGACAACTGAGTTTGCAATGTTGTCGACGCTTCATCTTGGCCAGTAATGCCCAGTAAGGTTACCTGACCATTTAGTGACGCAATATTCAAAGCGACGTTGGCTGCGCCTCCTGGGCGATCTTCGTCTTGCAGTATTTTAACAATCGGCACAGGTGCCTCGGGTGAAATACGTTGTGTTGGTCCAGACCAATAGCGATCTAACATGATATCACCAACGACTAAAACACGTGCTTTTTCAAAAGCAGGAATATCTACTTTCATCCTGTACCCTATAACAGATATAATAAGTAATATTGTATCACAAGCAATTCAATGAGTTGAAATCATCCCGTGAGTAAAAACAAAGTTTTACAACCAAATTTTAAAATATCCTACCTGTTACCTAAATATTGGCCAACTTGGATGGGGGTATTTATTCTTTACACCATTTCTTGGTTACCTTATCGGTTTCAGCTTTTTCTTGGTAAAATGATTGGTCGTTTGCTATACAAAATAGGTTCAAGCCGCAAAAAAGTTGCCTTACGAAATTTAGAGCTGTGCTTCCCTGAGATGCCGAACGCTGAACGCCAAATTATGCTAAAACGCAATTTTGAAAATACTGGTATTGCCTTATTAGAGACGGGGATGGGTTGGTGGTGGCCAAATTGGCGTGTAAAACGTCATACCAAAGTTATTGGCCTTGAGCATATTGAAGCAGCACAAAAGCAAGGTAAAGGTATACTGTTACTGACCATGCATTATCTTAGTGTTGAAATCAATTGCCGAGGCATTGGGTACGGTCATCCCATGGTAGTATTTTACCGACCTCATAATAATCAATTAATGGAATACTTTCAGTTTCGTGGTCGAGGCCGGTCAAATAAATATATGTTGGGCAAACGTGATGTCAGAGGCTTACTTCGGGCACTAAATGATGGTGAAGCCTGTATTTACTTACCTGATCAAGATTATGGTCGCAGTCGCAGTGTTTTTGTACCCTTTTTTGCGGTACCTGAAGCAGCATCAACCACAGGTACATTAATCTTTGCTCGGCAAAAAAATAGCCAAACACACATACTAATCCCTACTCGCAATGACGACGGCAGTGGTTACACGCTAGAGATAAAACCTATGCTGGAAAATTTTCCAACCGGTGATGACACCGCAGACGTATTAAGAGTAAATCAGGAGTTAGAGAAAGCAATCATGATGAAACCTGAGCAATATATGTGGTTACATCGCCGCTTTAAAACTCGCCCGAACGAAGATGATCCCTCATTGTATAAATAGCTAACATTAGCTATTGTGTGGATCAAAATATAAATTTAACTATAAGTAATTTATGAAATTTTGGTTACGAAACATTATTTTAGGCTTGATCCTAATTGCCTTGGCATCAGCATTATGGCTAAACCAAACGCCATTATTTTCAGACAACCAACAGCCAACTGAAGGAGTGGTTACCACAAAGGTCGACCTGAACAATCAAGAGCAAGAGCTAACTGAGCCAGTAGCACAAGAAGAAACTGTTGAAACTGAAGAAAATACCAATGCTGCTGCTGATGGACTTTCTCGCTATTACGCTAGCATACGCGGCGACATGACTGGAGATGGCCCTCAAATTCGTAATAATATTGTCTATTTACCAGAGCCAAAAGGTGATTTAGAAAAAATATTAACCGCACGAGGTTTAATCACTCGACCCTTACCTAAAAATTGGATTGGCGAAACTGATAACCATCCATTTCGCCTTGGTGAAACCTTATTTGGCAAATTATCAGAGTATGCTGAAGATAATAAGTTACAAGTTATTTGGTGGCTTAACCGTGACTTTGTCGTTAAAAATGCTTTTAGAATCAATAAAGATATCGTCACAACCTCTTATCAAGTTGGTAAAGCTATTGCAGGGCACTTTGAAAGTGGCCTTTCAATTTACTTTTGTTATCAACAACGTACCATTGTTGTAATCGAATACGGCACGGCTTACTTAAAGAAGGAATGCCTACTGTTACCAAGTCGACGTCACTAACCTGTAAAGCTAGGTTCATCGACTAATACCAATTTGATTGGCTATGTCCCAATTAACTGTGTCTGCGATAACAACAGACTGTTTTCATTGGGGTTATCACTTGATTCAATAAACCTATACCAACTTAGGTAATTATCGAGGTATTTCGTTGCTACGCCGTGAAACCGAGCTATCCAGCCGTGAAGTCTGCCGTGATAAGCGTTAA
>NZ_VOLS01000031.1 GCF_007954265.1 Colwellia sp. C1TZA3
CGCAGGAAAAATAATTCAAGGTAAGGCGCTCGATTGAGCAATAGCTGGCTATTGGGAGTGAGAGCAACACAGCCTTGAGCTATTTTAACTAGTACAAGTGAGCAATAACTTAATGGGATTGGTATTAGAGTCATTTGCATAGATTGCAGTTGGTTTGTTGTTAAGGGAGATATTACCAATATTAAGACCAAGCTGGCGCAAATAAATAAGAGGGTTGCGAAAGCCAATCGCCATAAACCACCATTAATCGGCAGGTTAAAAAAGTAATATCCTAAAGCTAAAATAATGCTCACTTGAATAGTGCCAATAAAAATATAAGGAAAAATTTCACCTATTATTAGCTCTAGCGAGGCTAACGGTGCGGTAATTAGCAATTCCATATTTCCGTGCTCGCATCTACATATAATTGCGGCTGAGGTGAATAATCATGGTCATGATAAGAATAATAGCGACTAGGCCAGCTTCAATTAGCTCTACATTTTGCGTGTAATAGATGAAGCTTTTTACTGGTGGTTTCTTAATGGCTGGCGTTATTATATTTTTTGCTCATCCAGTGATGAGGATAAGAATTAAGCCATGTGTAGGCAAAAAAATACCATGGCGGTGTACATTCCTTTTCACACAATAATATTAATATCAGGTAAATAGAGAGCAACACAGCCTTGAGCTATTTTAACTAGTACAAGTGAGCAATAACTTAATGGGATTGGTATAACACTTAAGCGCAGGCTCAGTTCAAGACGAATTGGTCTTTAGTTAGACGCTTTCTTTAATCTGTCAACCAGCTTAGCACTCGCAGATAAGAGCTCTAAGGCGGAGATTAAGCTGTGATTTTTGTTACTAATCGCCACTTTCAATCAGCGAAAAAAAAATGTGCCATAAGCCTGAGTAATCTCGTGTTAAAAGCTCTGATTTTGCTACAATCAAGTAATAAAATAAATGATGTAAATGTCGCTAATTAATCCCGTTGATTTGCTTTCAACTAGGGGGTTTTGCTAGAGATAGCTTTGTTGCTTTTTAGGTTGTGTAAAGCGCAACTGTTATGACTAAATTTAATTTTACCTGTCCTAACGAGGACGTTTCCAAAATTTTTCAGTAAGAGGTATGTATGGAATATCAATTTATAAATGATCCAATAACTGGTGGCGCTATGGCTAAGTTTTCACTTGAGCATGAAGTTATTGGACCTTGGTTAGAAGTTGAAGTAGGTGCTGACCCGACAAAGCTAGCCAATCTATTATCTGCAATTGCCGACATTGAACAAGAGAAAAAATTGGAAATCACCATCACAGGTAGCGAATATACCGTGGTTTTTAATCGCGGTGATGTCACCGTGCAAACCAATGCCAGCATGGATGGGATCGAGGTGTTGCCAGAGGATCTGATTGAAGAAGATATTGAATTTGATCAACATGACTCATCGTCTTGTGGGCGTGAAGACTTTCGGGAAATACTATTGTCTTGGGCAAAGTTTCTTAATAAATAGTCATAACTCACCGCTTGGTTGACTTATCAGGCTAAGTCATTATTATTACTATCTTATTAATATAGTAATAAGATAGTAATAATTAAGATATAAACTACTTTGGCCTATCCCTTTTAAGCTTTAATTGAGAATTGATGATGAACTCTGCGGTTGAAAATAATAACAAAAAACCCCGACGTATGATCTCACTGCGCTTGGTATTAACCCCTATCGCTATTATTTTAGTCGCTATTATTGGCTTAATTATTTTTGCGTTCTTATCACCTAAGCCGGCAAAAAAGCCTGTTATTATCAAGGCGCCGCTGGTGGAAGTTAAAAATATTGCCAGACAAGATGTAGGTTTTGTTATTGCTAGCCAAGGTAGTGTATTACCTCGTACACAAACAGATTTAATTTCGGAGGTGTCTGGACAAATAACTTTCGTAAACGAGAAGTTTAATGTTGGTGGCTTTTTTACTCAAGGTGAAGTGTTATTGAGTATTGATGACATTAATTATCAAGTGGCATTATTACAAGCACAGTCGCAATTAGACGCTGCTAAAGCGGTTTTGATTGAAGAGCAAGCGAGAAAAGATCAGGCAGAAGACGAATGGTTGTTAACTGGTCGAGCTTTGTCTGAAGCCCCAGTACTTGCTTTACGCTTACCGCAATTACAAAAAGCAAAAGCTGATATTAAAGCAGCAAAAGCCAATGTAATTGGTGCAGAAGTGAAGCTAGCGCGTACTAAAATAATCGTGCCTTATGATGCAATCGTAAAAGAAAAACAAGTAGATATAGGTCAATATGTATCTATGGGCTCAGCTTTAACAACCATATTTGCTGTTGATTATGCTGAGGTTAGACTACCTATTAAGCCGCGTGACGTAGGTTTTTTAAATTTACCAAAAATTAATGCCAAGCAAGTCAGTAGTTCAACCGTTGATATTTACTATAAATTAAATGGCACTGAGCATCATTGGGCGTCGAAATTAACCCGTTATGAAGGCGAGGTTGATAGTCGAAGTCGGGTACATTATGTCATTGCTCAAATTGATGATCCCTATAGTATTTTATCCCCGAGTAAACACCAAGAACTGCGGATTGGCAGCTTTGTTAATGCCAAAATTTCAGGTAAAGAAGTTAAAGATATAGTCACTATTCCCCGTGATGCTTTACATGGCGCCAATAAAGTTTACCTAGTAGACCAAGATAATAAGTTGCATATTCAAGAGATTAGCCCATTACGTAACGATGCTACTTATGTTTATAGCCATGACACCTTTGGCGCAGGCTTTCGATTGGTCACCACTCAAATGGAAGCTCCTGTCGAGGGCATGGCGCTACGTGTCTTAGGCGAGCCAGAAAACCCACCAAAAGTCCCAAGCGAAGAGAGCATTGCCAATGTGCAAGGTGACGACGAATGAGCAAGTTGACTCAAGCCGATAACGACGAAAAACACACCGGTATTATTGCTTGGTTTGCGCACAATAGTGTCGCGGCTAATCTGTTGATGGTGTTTATTTTAGTTGCAGGGTACTTTTCTTATCAGGGCATTAATAAAAAAATGTTTCCTGAGTTTAACGCCAATAGTATACAAGTCATGGTGCCACATTTAGGTGCGGCACCAGAAGAAGTTGAACAATCAGTTATTTTAAAAGTTGAAGAAGCATTAGAAGATATTGAAGGTATCAAGCGTATTACCGCAACGGCTAGAGAGGGTGTGGGTATTGTTACTATTGAATTGCAATCAGGCTATTCAATGTCAGAAAAACTTGATGAAGTGCAAATGCAAGTTGACGCCATTACCACCTTCCCTGAGCAAGCTGAAAAGCCAATAATCACTAAACAAGAGTTTAAAGGTCAGGTGATGTGGTTGTCGGTTAGTGGCTCAATGGAGCGACGCGCTCGACAAGTGATGGCGCAAAATATTCGTGATGAAATCATGGCATTACCTAGTGTTAATAGTGCTGAAATTGTTGGCAACCGTGACTATGAAATTAGCATCGAAGTTTCTGAAGAAAAACTGCAACAGTACCAACTGACCTTTGACGAAATTACTCAAGCGGTGCGTCGTTCATCGTTAGACATGCCTGGCGGCACTATTAAAGCTCGCGGCGGCGATATTTTGCTGCGCACAGAAGGCCAAGCTTACACCGGACATGAATATGGCGATTTAGTGTTGCGTACCGATGTCGATGGTACGCGCTTAGTGCTTTCAGACATTGCTAACATTAAAGATGGCTTTGTTGAGCAAGAAGACTTTGCCACCTTTGATGATGAAAACACTTCAAGCATTATGGTGCAGTCAACCGGTGATCAAAATGATTTAGAGATCGCTGCTCAGGTGCGGGGTTATGTCGATGAAAAAAATCAGCAATTACCTAAAGGCGCGATATTAACTGTTTGGGGAGATAGTTCATATTACCTGTCTGAGCGCTTAGATATGATGATTGATAATATGTTGATGGGGGCGTTTTTAGTTTTTATCGTGCTAACGTTGTTTTTAAGAATAAAAATCGCTTTTTGGGTAATGTTAGGCATTCCGATTAGCTTTTTTGGTGCCTTGTTAATGATGCCATTATTAGGTGAATGGTCAGTATCAATTAACATGCTGAGCTTATTTGCCTTTATCATGGTACTGGGCATTGTGGTTGATGATGCTATTGTTATTGGCGAAAGTGCCTATGCCGAAATTGAGAAATATGGCCATTCTCGCGATAATATTATTCGTGGCACCATGCGTGTAGCCATGCCCGCGACATTTGGTGTTTTAACCACCATAGCGGCATTTACACCGTTACTGTTTATTGATGCCAGTTTTGCTGCCTTTTTCCGTTCTATTTCTATCGTGGTGAGTTTTTGCTTAGTATTTTCACTGATCGAATCGAAATGGATATTACCCGCCCATTTAGCGCACATGAAATATGTACCGTTAAGCGCTGAAAATTCCAATTTTCTTGAGCGTTTTCAAATGCGCTTTAAGGAAAGGCTCGAAGACTTTATTCATAACGTTTACAAACCCTTTCTCGAAAAGGCCTTAATTGCCCGTTACAACACCATGGCGATATTTGTCGCGATATTAATCTTGTCGATTAGCCTTATTGCTGGTGCGTTTGTCAAACTAGAAGTGTTTCCTAATATTCCGAGCGACTTTATTCAAGGCAACATTATTATGGTGGATGGCTCTCCTGCGCACCAACGCAATAAAGCAATAGCGCAAGTAGAGAAAGCGGTTAAGACCATCGCCAAAGAAAATAAATATAATGGCGTAAGTTTTATTAAGCATAAAATGATCTTCACTAACGGTAATAGCGTTGCCAATGTGTTGTTAGAACTAGTAAAGCCCGATCAACGTGAGCTCGATGCTTATCAAATAGAGAAGCTTTGGCGTGATGAAATTGGTGAAATTCCCGGCGCTAAAGAGTTACGCTTTTTTGCTGGCACCAATGCTGGTGGTGGCGCGGCGATTGAATTTCAGCTAACGGGCCAAAATGACACTGAGCTTGAAGCGGCAGCTGAGTCTATTCAAGCGCAACTAAATAGTTATGATGGTGTTTACGATGTGCGACATTCTTTTAGCCGGGGTAGCCAAGAAATTAAACTCAGTATTAAGCCAGAAGCCGAAGTATTGGGCTTAACCTTATCGAACTTAGCCAAACAAGTCAGGCAAGCCTTTTATGGTGATGAAGCACAGCGTATTCAACGTGGCCGTGATGAGTTAAAAGTGATGGTGCGTTATCCTGAATCTAGCCGTTTATCGGTATCTGATTTAGAAGATATGTGGATCAGAACACCTCAAGGTGAAAAAGTGCCATTTTATCAAGTGGCCAATATTGAAATAGGCCAAGGTTTTTCCACAATAACGCGTATTAACCAGAAACGTTCAATCACCATTTCAGCTGATATTGACAGCGATAAAGTTGAATCAAGGAAAGTCGTTAGTGAAATGAATGATGATTATATTCCTGAAATTATAGCGGACTACCCTAGTGTGGAATATGGCGTTGAAGGGGCAAGTAAAGATCAAGCTGATTTCTTATCTCAACTTGGCTTTGCCGCCATTGGTGCGATGTTTTTGATTTATGGCTTAATCGCTATTCCCACTAAGTCGTATAGCCAACCCTTGGTGATTATGTCGGTCATTCCTTTCGGTATTATCGGTGCCATAATCGGCCATTGGTTACTTGGTCGTACAATTAATATGATGTCAATGTTTGGCTTTATTGCCTTAACAGGCGTGGTTGTTAACGATAGTTTGATCATGGTCGACTTTATCAATAAAGCCAAAGGTTCGGGTATGCGAATGTTCGACATTGTCAGTCAAGCGGGCACCCAAAGGTTTAGGGCGATATTGTTAACCTCATTAACAACATTTTTTGGTGTTTTCCCATTATATTTTGAACAAAGCTTACAAGCGCAATTTATTATACCTATGGCGATTTCATTAGGCTTTGGTATTGTTTTTGCTACTGTGATCACCCTGTTTTTGATCCCGGCACTTTATTTGATTAAAGAAGATATCGCCAATCTCTTTAGAACACCACAAGAGGTAGATGTTGAAACAACACCGAATTGATAGTCGATTTAGCGCTTTTAGCTATAAGTTTAAAGCTGTCAGTTTGTAGTCACTTCTCGGTGTAGCGAGCACCGAGATACTTCGTCCTTCCTCGAGCAGAGTAAAAATTAAATGGGAAGGATTTGAAGAGGTAAGTAATTGAAATGTAATATTTTTAGTATCTAAAGTCCCAACTCATTCCCTTCTCATTGTTTCCTCCCTGTAAAAAATAATAACATAATTTACAGGGAGAAAAGCAGGAGGACTGAAGGAGGAAAAATACTACAATACTAGCTACTTTTATTATTGAAGTCACTTCTCGGTGTTACGCGCAGCGCCTCGGTGGTGAATAGTTTTTTGGTGATAATAAATTGAAATATAATATTTTTAGTATCTAAAGTCCCAACTCATTGCCTTCTCATTGTTTCCTCCCTGTAAAAAATAATAACATAATTTACAGGGAGAAAAGCAGGAGGACTGAAGGAGGGAAAACACTACAATACTAGCTACTTTTATTATTGAAGTCACTTCTCGGTGTTACGCGCAGCGCCTCGGTGGTGAATAGTTTTTTGGTGATAATAAATTGAAATATAATATTTTTAGTATTTAAAGTCCCAACTCATTGCCTTCTCATTGCCTTCTCATTGTTTCCTCCCTGTAAAAAATAACAACATAATTTACAGGAAGAAAAGCAGGAGGATTGAAGGAGGGAAAACACTACAATACTCAGTACTTTTACCAGCCTATAGCGCTAAGCCAATTTATAATGGCATTAGTTAAGCTGTTTTTCGGGTAGTAACCGGTCACTTGATTACTTAATTGCCTTTGTCGGTAATATATTTTCATGGCCCTTTTAGCCGAATTTTTTCTCATTTTTGCGTTTGCGATAACTAAACGGTGATCGCGCTGCAAATATAAATCGAGTATAGGATAATTGGTTAGCGCTAGTTGTTGAGCAATTTTATCATTTTCGGGCAATGTTGGCATATAACTACTGAGCATTACTAAAGCACTGGGCTCAGCGACCAATGCTTGTTGATAGATGTCGAGTAATACTGCGCTATGATTGCCCTCTGCGACCACAATAATGACGCCTGGGTAGTTTTTGGCTTTTGTAATGACCGCTTGCATAACCTCAGCAAATTTTTTCTCGTAGTTTGTTAAAGTTTTAATATTTTCAGTGTTACGTTCTTGCGCTGTTAGGGCTTGCGAAGGGTAGCTTTGTGGTTTGCGCGGGGGATGCAAGGTAATGGTGGTCCAGCCATGTTGCGGCATATTGTTACGTAGCTGATTGAGTGCATTAGGTGTTGCTATGCTTTGTTGCCAATCAGGAATTAACACCATCACACCTTTATTAATTGCCGTGGTGTGTTCACTAATGACAGTAAGATAGCGGTTAGAGCCAACAAGTAATGGGGTTATTTTTTCTTGTGCTAGGTAATGTTTAATATCTTGTTGTTGCTGCTCAAAGGCATCAATAGGGGCGTTGATCATCACTTTGCTTGGATGATCAGCTTTTGTGGACGCAGTGCTAGCTTCAGTTTCAGTGTTAGTGTCAGCTTCAGTACTTTTTGGTGCGGTTGAGCTCGTGCTTTTAGTTTGCTCAGTGTTTTCAGTTGGTTTTTCAGGCGGAGCAGACTCCATCGCCCATGAGTGAGCGCTGTTAACTAACAGGCTTAACGTGATGAATAAGAATATTGGGCGTATGTTTAAGCGCATAATAAGCAAACTTCCTTAGACAGGTGGCTGTTCAATAACTGAATATTTAGCATCAATAACGTATGATTAATAGTTTTAAAACCGCTCTAGCTATTTTATCGACGTTAGTGGAACTTTCTTTAATTAACTAGCGCCGTTCTTGGTTCTAATCAAACGGACAGGTTTGTGAAAATGTTAAGGTTTGCGCTGTTACTGGGTGGCTTATTTGTAGCATTTGGGCATGTAATTGCAAACGATTGCTCATCGCTAACGCTTGCTCATGGGCATACAGTCGATCACCGAGTATGGGGTGGCCAAGCCATAGCATATGCACGCGCAACTGGTGAGAGCGTCCTGTTACCGGTGTCAACTCAACTAAGGTGCTGGTTTGACCGTCAATATTTTCGCGATAACTTAATACTTTATAATGAGTTAATGCCGCTTTGCCTTGTTGATGATCTATTTTCTGTTTTGGTCTATTAGGCCAATCACCCATTAGGGGTTGCTCAACAGAGCCTTGAGCTTGTTCAACTTTACCAAAGACCCGGGCGATATAGCTTTTTTGCGTTAAGCGCTTTTCAAACTGACGACTAATGCCGACATGCGCGGGTTTATTAAGTGCCATGACCATAATGCCAGATGTCGCCATGTCTAATCGATGGACGATGGTTGCTGTAGGCAGTACTTTTAACACTCTATTTTCTAAACAGTCTTGGTGCTCAGGTAAGCGACCAGATACGGTTAATAAACCGCTGGATTTATTGACCACCACAATATCATTATCGTGATAAATAATATCAAGGTAGGGGCGCATTTGTGGCTGATAAATAAAGTCAGGGTTAGCAGCCATTTTATTGTTTTCCTTTTGTACTTTTGAATTTTTGAACTTTGTTAAGCCAAGCCATCAGGTGACATAATATGCGCAGTCTGATGGCTTTTTTCAATGGCTTTCTAGTGTTTAGCCTAGCGTAATGACTTAGTTACTCACGACAATTAAACGTATCGCTTCAAATTGAATTTTAGCTTTTTCAATATACTCAGCTAGGGCCTTTTTTTGCATGATAATAAAGTCAATTTCTTGCTGACGCACACTTGGGTTTATCGCTTTTAGTGCGGTTAAGCGTTGCTGCTCTTCATCCATCGCCGCTTGCATACTGGTAAGCGCTTTTTGTTGAATCGAATTAACTTGCTGCTCGGCATGGTCTTCTGCTTTGGCAACTAACGGAGCCACTTGGCTTCTAAGTGCCTTAACTAACTGTAATGCCACTTGCTTTTTAACGGGTGATAATTGTTGATCCAATACCGTTTCGCTGACTTTATCCGCAAGGTTATTGCCATTTTTGTCAACTAATACACGAATAGGCGTGGTGGGTAAATAACGTCCTAGTTGCAAATTGCTAGGCGCGATGGCGGCTAAGGTAAATATGCACTCTAAGAAAAATGTGCCAGTCGGTAGTGCTGGATTTTTCAAAATACCAATACTAGAGTTACCAATTTCATCACAGAGTACAAGTTCCATAGCGCCGCGCACCATAGGATGATCCCACGTGATCAGCTGATAATTTTCAACAGCTAAAGCGGTATCACGATTAAAGGTGATGGTGGTGCCGTCTTCAGGTAAACACGGGAAGTTGCTACATAACATATGCTCAGAGGGTTGCAGGGCAATGGCGTTATCAGCTTTATCATCTTGTTGAATACCAAAAACATCTAGGAGTTGAAACATAAATTGTGGTAAATGAATTTGCTGATCTAGTTGTTCTATCTTCTTCACTAAAGCATGCGCTTTACCTTGGCCAGAAGAATGTAACTCAAGCAGTTTATCACGACCGGTTTCTAAATCTTGTTTGATGGTCAGATGCTTTTCATGACTTTGCTCAATCAAGAGTTGCGCTTCGCTAGAGTCCCAGCTGGCACTAAGCGCAAGCTCAAATAAGTTTTCACCAAAGGCTTTAAATACTGCGTGACCGGTAATGCAGGTATGTTCAAAAGCATTCAACGCTTGTTGATACCAATTAAACAGTAAGCTCTGTGCTGACTCTTCAAAGTATGGCACATGAATACGAATAGTCTCTGTTTGACCGATACGGTCTAAACGCCCGATACGTTGTTCAAGTAAATCAGGGTTACGCGGTAAATCAAATAACACTAAATGATGAGCAAATTGGAAGTTACGTCCTTCACTACCAATTTCAGAACACAGTAGCACTTGGGCGCTATCTTCATCTTGAGCAAAATAGGCGGCAGCACGATCACGTTCAAAAATACTTAAGCCTTGATGAAAGACTGCCGCACGTATACCTTCTTTAACACGCAAGGCTGTTTCTAAGTCGATGGCGGTTTGCGCATGCGCACAAATAACCACGACTTTTTCTTTTTTTAATGACTGTAATAATGTTATTAAATAGTCAACACGTGGGTCAATATCAACCCAGTCTTCATGGCTATCTAAGCTGTACAATATTTCGGGTGTAAACAACAGTTTTGCTTGTGCTTGCGACTTTAAATCTTTCGTCGTGCCCGACAACAATAGTTCATTGACCGAATCTTGATAGGCTTCTGGCATTACCAATGGCGTGGCATGTAATTCACGGCCAGGAAAACCTTTAATGGTGTTGCGACTATTACGAAATAATATTCGGCCAGTGCCATGACGGTCTAAAAGCTGGTCAAGAATATGCTGGCGAGCGTTGTTTTTAGGCGCTGTTTCTGGGTGATTAATCGCCGCGATATCTGCGCTAACGTCGGCTTCGTGCAATAAAGTAGTTAAGGTGGTTATTTGTTCAATCGCTAAGGGCTCATCGGTAACCAAAGTATTGGCCGCATTAGCGACTTCGGTATAATGCAGTTCTTCTTCAGTGAATTTTTGATAGTCGAAAAAGCGGTCAGGATCAAGTAAGCGCAAACGGGCAAAGTGACCTTCATGGCCTAACTGATCCGGTGTGGCTGTTAACAATAAAACCCCAGGAATAGTTTGCGCTAACTGTTCAATACATTGGTATTCAATGCTGACATTATCTTGCTGCCAGTTTAAATGGTGCGCCTCATCGACAACCATAAGATCCCATTCTTCATCCATAATAGCTTGATACCAACGAGGGTTTTTGGTAATAAAGCCCAGATTGACCAGCACCAGTTGCTCAGAACTAAAGGGGTTTTCATCTTCGCTGTTAGCGGTGATTTCTTCACAGCGACTTTCATCAAAAATACTAAATGACAAATTAAAGCGGCGTAACATTTCAACCAACCACTGATGCATCAATGACTCTGGTACTATGATAAGCACACGTTTGGCGCGGCCAGTGACCAGTTGTTGATGAATAATTAAGCCCGCTTCAATAGTTTTGCCTAAGCCGACTTCATCAGCTAACAAAACTCGTGGCGCAAAACGACTACCGACTTCTTCAGCAATATATAATTGGTGTGGGATCAAACTAACGCGACCACCGCTAAGGCCAGTTAAATCAGATTGTTGCTGGTTAAATTGATGCTGTAAGCAATCTTTGCGTAAGCGAAACCAATCTAGACGATCAATTTGGCCGTTTAGTAGGCGGTCATGAGGTTTATTGAATTTAATAAAATGATCAATCATCATTTCTTTTAACGAGCAGGCTTCACCTGTGTCTTGTCGAGTACCAAAATAAGTCAGTAAGTTTTTGTCTTCTTGAGAAGATTCGACATTAAGTGACCAGCCCTCATGACTTGGAATATTATCACCCGTATTAAAAATCACTCGCGTTAGCGGGGCATTATCTATAGCGTATTGTCTTGCATCCCCTGTCGCCGTAAACACGATAGTAACAAAACGACCTTCGACAGCGGTAACCGTACCTAGTCCTTGATCTGACTCACTATCACTAATCCAGCGTTGTCCAGGGTAAAATGACATAGAAAAAACTCCAACTCAATAACTCGCGCAAAAAATGCACGCCAAAAAAAGGGCGCTATAGTATCGTTAATCATAGAAGTGATCATTAAATAAATCCGTAAAAGGGGACTTTTTTTGCTTTAAATTTATAGAATTGAGTTCTGCTTTTAATGACAGCGCCTTTTTAGCCCAATAATGATTGATATAACGTAGCGATTCATCAGTAAAAATCTGCTTGCTTGCGGAAAAGTAAACTGTCAAAGTGGTGATAAGTTTAATGGCATAAGCTGTTTTAAGCTTATTTTTAGAATGGCTTTTTATGATAGTAAAGCTATGGTAAAAATGAACAAGTAATGACATTGTTTTGGTTAGATGAATTATTAACTTTTTGTGGTTTCTAGCAGCAGTTTTAAGCAATAATGCTGTGCAGCCTTCAACTTGGGAAAGGACTTTCATATGACAGCAAATAAAATTATTTACGTGTTAGACACTAATATCTTACTACACGAACCCTTCGCTTTTCTCTCTTTTAAAGAACATGATGTCGTGGTGCCAATGACGGTACTAGAAGAATTAGACTCTATCAAAGACCGCCACAAAGATGTTATACCAATTTGATTAATTAAGTGATCACCTTTTTCATGAGGAAAAATGGATAAATACAAGGCATAAAATTTAGTCAGTAGTTATTCACCTTATAAATTTTATAACGCTGTAGTTATTCATTTTAACCCTTAAAAATGAGCAGGTAATTAATCAACTTGGTATTATACCAATCCCATTAAGTTATTGCTCACTTGTACTAGTTAAAATAGCTCAATGCTGTGTTGCTCTCACTCCCAATAGCCAGCTATTGCTCAATCGAGCGCCTTACCTTGAGTTATTTTTCCTGCGCACAACAAGATCACAAACTTAATGGAACTGGTATTAGTCGTGATGCGCGAGTAGCGATCAGAGCGCTTGAAGATACTTTAGTTAATGCCACGCCAGAACAAGTGCTAGCAGGAGTTAAATTACCGCAAAACGACGACCTACACCCCAGCGAATGTTTAGCCATTTTTAACGATTATGCCTTAGACGAAAGTAAGGTGAAATTGTCTTTTAATGAAAATGACAATCGTATTATCAGTAGCGCTATTTATTTACAAGCCAAAAACCCAGACAATAAAGTGGTGCTAGTCACCAAAGATATCAACATGCGCTTAAAGGCCAAAAGTGCAGGCCTGGCTTTTGTTGAAGATTACCGCACCGACCAACTGATTGATGATATTAAGTTTTTAACCAAAGGGTATCATCAATTTTCGGGTGATTTCTGGCAACAGATCAATAACTGTGAAAGTGAAACACAAGGCCGTAATACCACGCACTATATCAAGCGTGACTTACTGCCTAATTGTTATATCAATGAATACTTGATTGATGAAGGCGAACACTTCGCGGGTAAGGTTACTGGCTTGGACGATGAAAATTTAGCGATAACTGATTTGAGTCGTGAGCGCTTAATGGCCAAACAAGCGTGGGGTATTTATCCAAAAACATCTATCAAGGTATGGCAATGGACGCCTTGCTTGATCCAACCATTGATTTAGTTATTCTTACCGGCCCAACCGGCTGTGGTAAGACCTTACTTGCCTTGGCAACCGCGCTAGAGCAAGTGATTGAACGTGGGCTCTATGATAAGATTATTGTTACCCGTAGCACTCCTGAAATAGCTGAATCAATTGGTTTTTTACCGGGCACCGAAGAAGAAAAAATGGCCCCTTGGTTAGCCGCCATTACCGACTCGTTAGAAGTGCTGCACAAACAAGATGAAAATATGAACGGTAGTCTTAACTACATTATCGATAAAGCGAATATTCAGTTTAAATCAGTCAATTTTATGCGCGGCCGCAGTATTCAAAATACCTTGGTGCTATTGGACGAATGTCAAAACCTAACGGCTTCACAACTGAAAACCATTATTACCCGTTGTGGCGAAGGCACAAAAATAGTGTGTTCAGGTAACTTAGCGCAAATAGATAGTAACTATTTAACCGCAGTAACATCCGGTTTGACCTACATAGTTGAGCGTTTTAAGAATTTTCCAGGTAGCAGCAACATCAACTTAAATGGCGTTGTGCGCAGCCGTTTAGCATCATTTGCTGAAGAAAATTTATAAAGACACAACGTTACGGTTATTTCATTCTTTGATGACAATATAACTGTTAAATTTTTCAGTGCTATCCTCAGTCGTTACTTTGATTTAATATGATGTCATAAAGTTAAAGGTAAATTGCCGGTGAGTTAACACTCATCGCCTTTACCTTTATATCATTATTAGGGCTTGTTAGTGTTAGCAGAAAATTCAAAAGAGCAACTTCTCCAACGCTACAATAAATCGATAATTGTAGTTTTTTCCAGTATTATACTACTAATTTTTATTATCACTTTTTATAATTATAATCTTGCCCGTCAAGATTACCGAGATTATAAATTAGCGCAGCTGAGCGAACATAGCGCACAGCTCAATAATAAACTGACCAATACGGTAGAAACCCTCACAGGCATACGTGATTTAGCTGAGTATTATTTACGTTTCCCAACAGAATTACCCAGTAAAGCTCCATCGTTGCGACAAGAAGGTCGCTATTTTTACCTTGATAAAAATCGACAAAATTTAAGCACTAATAATCACATTATGAGTGGAAATATTACGGGTGTTGGCCGTATTGATACTTTTAATCAATCGCTGCAGCATGAGTTAACTATGGCCAATGCTTTAACGCCAGCCTTTGTTATTGCACAAAAGTCAGTCAAAGAAGCTAACTGGCTGTCTTATATTTCAGTGCAACGCTTTGTTAACTTATATCCTTGGGTGCCAAGAAGTATCTGGCAATATAACGATCAAAGCTTAAGTAATGATTTAATGCTGCAGATCAAAGCTTCACAGCACGAGGATGAAAAGTTTTGGGCGCAGCCTTATGTTGACTTGGCCAGTCAAGGTTTAAATACCGTGCTAGGTATGGGGGTATATTTAGACCATGAGATGAAAGGGGCTGTGCTCATCGATATGAATACGGTGGGCTTATATAACTATTTACCTGAGGTAAACGAAGCAGACCATGGCTACATTATTGTTGATAAGCAAAGCCATGTTCTGTTGCATAAAAACAGCAGCAATCTCACCCTCAACGCACAAACCGCCTTTAGTGATACTGCACCGTCGCAATTAAACCAGTTTAGTTATCAAGCGTTACTCAATATTATGCCAAGTGCTAAAATTGGTGACTGGGTTGTTCAGCAGCAAAAGTTGGTCATTAATGACTGGATTTTATTGGAGTATCAGCGTACAGGAAGTTTTTATAATACGATTAATCAGCGTTTTCTGTCGATATTGATCAGTGTTTTTCTTGGCTTTCTAAGTTTATTAATCGTGGCCTATTACGTTACATATCGCCCATTTATTGAGCCATCTAAAAAATTCATTAAGCATATTGAATATTGTTCAGCCGGTGACCCGGGTAAAATAAAACCCCCTGCTGAATGGCGCCACTGGTTTAAAATTGTTGAAGATTTATTTGGCGAAAATCGCAGTTTAATGCAACGCTTAAAAGATCAAAATATTGATCTAGATTTAAAGGTAAAAGAAAAAACTCAAGCGTTATTGTATAAAAGTGAGCAACACCTGCGTGACTATGCACTGCTACGATCAGTGATGGATGCTATTCCAGACTACATTCTATTTAACGATCAACAAGGTGCTTTAATTGGCTGTAATCAGGCGGTTGAGCAACTGGTGTTACGAAAAGAAGCGGATATTTTAGGTGGTCAAATTAATGATTTTATCGCGGCGGATATTAGTAAAAAAGTGGCGCAGAGTATTAATAAAAATCAACAAGGACATTCATTTTTGGCACATCATCAAATGGTGTCAACTGAGCATCATACTTATGAAATTTATCAAGCGCCGTTTTATGGTGAGTTTAATTTCTTACTCGGTAGTATTATTTTAATTCGTGATGTGACTGAGCAATTTAAGGTTAACCAAGCCCTGCAGTACGCTAAAAATCAAGCCGAAGAAGCCAATCAAATTAAAAGCCAATTTTTGGCGAATATGAGTCATGAAATTCGTACGCCAATAAATGCCATGCAAGGAATGTTTTTTCTGTTACAGCAAACTCGATTAAATAAGGTTCAGGAGCAATATTTAGGTAATGCTCAAACGGCTTCAAATACTCTGCTTTATTTAGTGAACGAATTGCTTGATTCTGCCAAGGTAGAGTCAGGAAATATGTCTGTACATAAAGAAATGACAGGACTAGAAAGTATTATATCGCAAGCACTTAACCTCAACATGGGGGCATTAGTGGGCAAAGATTTAAGTTTAAGTGTTGCCATTGATAGCCAAGTACCATTAGATATTCATTCTGACACTATGCGTTTAGTGCAAGTGTTGAGTAATTTACTTAATAATGCGATTAAGTTTACTGAACAAGGCAAGGTTGCTCTTAGTGTGTCACTATCTTGCCCTGTCAGCGGATCGGCTAATGTAAAAAATATTGTGGTTTTATTTAAGGTAAAAGACACCGGTATTGGTATAGAAAAATCAAAACAAACGGGGTTATTTGAAGCATTTAAACAAGCGGATGAGTCGATGACCCGAGTTTATGGCGGTACAGGGCTGGGGTTATCAATATGCCAACATATTGCGCATTTACTGGGAGGTAAAATCTTTATTGACAGTACTTTAGGCCAAGGGGCTGAATTTACCTTAGCTTTACCTATGGATGCGTCAAAAACTATGGTTTGTAATACTGATTATTCTGAGCAGTGTTTAACTAAGTTTCGACCGCAATTCTCGACCAGTACTATACTTAATTTAGCGGTAAATATACCTGAAAAATTACGAGAGAATTTTATTGATATTGCGCAAACTGTGATAGCTATTTCAAGTGTCTCGGCGCTAAAAACTATCAATGCTAAAGCGGATAAAATATTGCTTATCGACAGTAGTCATTATCCACAAACCTTGTTGAAAAGTGAATTGGATATTATCAAGCAAGAGGTTACTGTACTGGCGCTGTGCCAACCCATAGCAAGCGTTATTTCAGTAGAGCTACTTGAGCAATTAAACCGCAATAGCATTAACTACATGTTGCTTGAAATGCCGTTATATCGCAATGTTATTGCCAAGTTGGCCAAGGAGCTTTATCGGGTCTCATCAATTGGTGCGATAAGGGCCAATCACCTAACGACTAACGCTAATGAACTTGATGTTGTACAGCCAACAGTAGGCAGTCTCGCTGGACTGAAAATATTGTTAGTTGAAGACAATCTGGTTAATCAATTGGTGGCGGTTAAATTATTGCAGTCTTTGCAGGCACAAGTGCTTGTTGCGCAGAACGGTCAAGAGGCGTTAGAAAAATTACCGCTGGAAAATATTGATATTGTGCTGATGGATATTCAAATGCCAGTCATGGATGGTTTAACAGCAACTCGGCATATTCGCGCTCAACCACAATATGACCACTTACCTATTATCGCTATGACAGCTCACGCGCGTGAAGAAGACAAACAGCAGTGCTTAGCAGCCGGTATGAACTTACATATTGCTAAACCGATTAGCCTAAAGGTATTACGCGATAGTATTTTGTCGCAACTTGTCAAAACACCTAATTAATTGAGCTACTATTAAGTGCTAGGTTCAGCAAAAAAAGCTTCAGCATAATAGCGACCATTGCGTATGGCAAATTCAGCACTTGCTGACAACTCACCAATGCGCATCATTGCTGGGCCAGTGGGCTCAGCTAAAATATAATCTAGGCCACCAATAGTGATGGTTAGCTCATTGCCTTCGCTGGGGATATTTATCGCCAGTAGGGCATGATTATCAATAAAAACTAACATCATTTTCATACGTGGCATTAACGCTCTAAAAATAGCCGCGGTTAGGGTTACTTTACTGTCACAATCACCTTGGTTTTGCCAAAGTATTTGCAGTGGTGGATTAAACCCTGCGCCGGTTGATGTCACCCTTGATTCTAACCTAGCATAAGGAATGCTTTGGATAAATCCGAGCACATAATCACTGACTTTTCTAACACTTTCCTCACCAACACGGGCTAGAATAAGGTCTTTTAGTATGGAAAAATCAGCAAACGATTCTTGTGCGAAGCGAACATGATCGGGCTTAATGGCTAAGCTGTTATCGTAAGCAGTAAATTGGGTATAATAGTTACGGGTTAAATGCTCATTCATTAAATCTTTTTCAAGCTGAGCTATGGTCTCGTAAGCTTGGTCAAGTGCTGTTTGATTTTCACCTGTGAGTTTAATTTGTAAATTATTATCACGACCGACGAAGCTGATCTTGACATCAGCGATAGGATTTTGTGTCAGTTGTTTCCTAATTTGTTGATCAAGGTATTTTTTAGCATGGTTGGCTTTATAACTTTTAAAGTTTCTAAAACGATCAAATAAATGCATTTTATCGATAGCAAAATTCAACGACTGTGGTTGCTGAGCTTGGTCTAACCATTGGTAGTTAAATTGTATATGTTCATCAGTTGTTGTTTTATTAAAACCAAGTTGCTTCGCCAACGTTATCGCCGGAAAGCATAATATTAAAATAACCACGGTACTAAGAAATCTCACCACTCACCTTTTATTGTTAAATATTAACTTCTCAAGCTTATACCAATTTCACTAATTTTGTGAGCATTTTTCTTGGTTAAAATAAGCCAAGACTTTGCTATTTATTTAGTAATTAGAACAATTAGTTATTAAATAAATACCTAGTATTTGGTTATGTATACTGGCTATAAAATAGCTGGCCTAATCAATAAAACCGGTATGAGTTTCATTTTTAATGCCAGGTGAATTTATCATTTTACTTTTACTTTTACTGTCTTTGCTATATATTCAAACGAGTGTTTTAATTAATTGTTTAAATTACCTGTTTGGAGAATGTGATGGCTGACTATCAAGTACCTTTAAAAGATATGAATTTTTTGTTATATGACGTATTTAATGCTGATAAATTGTGGCAGTCATTACCGGCGTTAGCGGATCGGGTTGACCGAGATACCGCCGAAGCAATTTTGGAAGGTTGTGCAAAAATTGCAGAACAAGAAATAGCGCCATTATCACGTAATGGTGATGAAGTAGGAGTTACTTTTAATGCCGGTAAAGTCACTACAGCACCGGGCTATAAAGCAGCCTTTAAGACTTATGCTGAAGGTGGCTGGACGTCATTAGGCGGAGACCCTGACTTTGGCGGCATGGGTATGCCTAAAATGTTAACTGCATTTCATGAAGAGATGCTATGTTCGGCTGATATCTCATTTTCACTTTACCCAGGCTTAACTGCTGGTGCTGGCTTGTCGTTAGCAAAACATGGTAGTGAAGAGTTGAAGAATCGTTACTTAACCCGTATTTATGCCGGCGATTGGAGTGCAAGCATGTGTTTAACTGAAGCACATGCCGGTACTGATTTAGGTATGATTAGAACTAAAGCGGTGCCGCAAGCTGACGACAGTTATTTAGTGTCAGGGACAAAAATATTTATTACCGCTGGTGAGCACGATCTGACAGAAAATATTATCCATTTAGTGTTAGCTAAGTTGCCAGATGCGCCAGCAGGACCTCGTGGTATTTCATTGTTTCTGGTACCAAAATTTCATGTTAATGATGACGAGTCAATCGGTGAACAAAACCAAGTCAGTTGTGGTTCTATCGAACATAAAATGGGTATTCATGCTTCAGCTACCTGTGTGATGAATTTTGATGGTGCTAAAGGTTATTTAGTCGGTGAACTTAACAAAGGCTTAGCCTGTATGTTTACCATGATGAACTTTGAACGCATTGGTGTGGGTATCCAAGGTTTAGGTGCGGCAGTTCGTTCATATCAAAATGCCTTAGAGTATGCCAAAGATAGAATTCAAGGACGTTCTTTATCTGGTGTTAAATCGCCTGATGCACAAGCTGATTCATTATTAGTACATGGCGATGTTCGTCGCATGTTATTAAATATGAAAGCGTTAAACGAAGGTTCACGTGCCTTATCAACTTATATTTCGATGCAGTTAGATATTGCAACGTATGGCACGGGTGAAGCGCAAGTTAAAGCGGACCAACTGGCTGCGTTGATGACACCGATTGCCAAAGCGTTTTTTACCGATCTGGGTTTTGAAAATACGGTTGCCGGACAACAGGTTTTTGGTGGCCATGGTTATGTTAGAGAATGGGGACAAGAGCAATTAGTACGAGATACCCGTATTGCACAGATTTATGAAGGCACTAACGGTATTCAAGCAATGGATTTATTAGCTCGCAAAGTGGCCGGTAGTAAAGGCAAATTTGTCGACGTATTTCTTCAAGAAGTACGTGCTTATATGCAAGCGGATAAAGTTGATGCTATGCAAGAGTTTACTCAACCTTTGGCTAAGGCCACAGATGAGCTTGAAGAGTTAACCCAATACTTGTTAACCGCAGCACAGGCTTCTCCAGAAGAACTCGGTTGTGCAGCAAATGACTATTTACATGTCTTTGGTTATACGGCGATGGCTTATGTTTGGGCTAGAATGGCAGAAGTGTCATTGGCTGCTAACGATGATAAAACTTTTCATGAAAGTAAAGTGCGCACCGCTCGTTACTACTTTGCCAGGTTATTACCACGTACTCAGTCGTTGATCGCCTCAGCGAAGTCTGGCCAAAGTGCAATGTTTGATATAGCTGAGGAGCTTTTTTAAACACCAGCTTTACTCGCCATTAAATACCGTACGAAAAAGTCAATTCATTCACCTTGAATTGGCTTTTAATTTTTTATGACTTAGATAAGCCATCAGTAGTTTAAATCTGCATCAGCAATGTGGCACAATAAGCGACTTTATACTTATTGTGCAGAGCTATAGTGCAAGGTATTCAGTATTTTTTAGTACTATTTAATACTATTCAATACTATTTAGCGTGTTAATTAACTATTGAGGAGTTTGCTCGGCAGTTTACTGATAAAATTATTGGATACTTCACAGCGAATCATTGACCTTATGCCAATTTCATTAATTAGGTGGTCTACTTTATACGTAGGAAAAACCACCCAATATAAGGTATTTGTTTCAATAACTCGTAGTGCTAATTATTAAATAAATAACGCCGTAGTGGGTTGTTTTAACCAAGTGAAATGATCAGATAATTAATGAGATTGGTATTATAGCCAATTCATTATATTAGCCGCTACTTAGAGATTAATTGGCAGAGGTAATGGCAGATATTAAATTTTTAAAGAGCCACGATTAGGGAGAAATCAGTGCGTATTTTGAGTGCTTTACTTATCATAATGCTAGCAGCATGTAGCAGCAAGCAAGATAAAGTTGTTGTTATTAAACCGGTATGCGATTTGGCATATTCGCCTTATCAAGCAACTGTTACCGGCTACTGTCAAGAAGTGGCTGCTGAGCTACCAAAATCATTAGACATTATTAATAAAAGCATAACGATTAAGCCATTAGATGAAATTTCTGAGGTGTTCTGGTTTAACAAAAAAATGAAATACTCGTTAATAAAGCAAGAAGCGAGTGCACCCTTGATTTTTATTATTGCCGGTACTGGTGCGAGTTACGATAGTGTGAAAATGCTCAGCCTGCAAAAAAGTTTTTTCCAGCAGGGCTATCATGTTATTTCATTGTCATCGCCAACCTTTGCTAATTTTATTGTTAACTCACCTAATACCCAATATATGCCGGGTGATTTAGCGCATGATGCAGAATATTTATATCAGGTAATGAATTTAGTTTGGGCACAAGTTCAAGCTCAAGACGAAGTAGAAGCCTCGTCATTTGCGCTTACCGGTTACAGCTTAGGAGGCGCACATTCGGCATTTATAGCACTACTGGATGAAGAAAAGCAGGCGTTTAACTTTGAAAAAGTTCTCCTGATCAATCCCCCGGTTAGTTTATATAACTCAGTCAGTATCTTAGATAAATATTTTGACCTGCGTGACAACCGACAAGCAGCGGTTGCTATGTTTGATGACATTTTTTCCCGTTTTTCCACTGTTTACTCAGCGCAACGGTCTTCGAAATTTGATCAAGGCTCAATATTCAGTTTATTTAAAAATGTCGCGTTAACTGAAGCCGAATTAAAACTGTTAATTGGCGCCTCGTTTAGAATATCGTCATCAGATATGATATTTGCCATCGATGTTAGTTTTAATACTGGTGCAATTACTTATAAAAACCACACCATAGGCAAGCTTGAGAGTTTGACCCATTCACTGCAACGTGCCAGTAATATCACCTTTGGTGATTATTTTGACCGTGCCATGCTACCCAGAGCCCAACGCGAAGATGCCAACACCACCAAAGCCGATTTGATCGAACGGTATAGCCTACATGCAATTGAAGATTATTTAATAGCATCTGATAAAATTTATTTGGTCACCAATCAAGACGATATTATTTTACAAGCGGGCGAGGTGGAGTATTTGCAGGCGATTTTTACCGACCGAGCGAAAATTTTCCCTCGTGGTGGACACTGTGGCAACCTCGATAGATTAAGTTTTGTTGAGCACCTACAGACCATATTTCAAGGAGGGTTAAATTAATGCCAATGCTTGTAAATAAGTCACCTAAGTTGTTCGCTATCGCCCTGTGTTTTTTATTATCAGCCTGCTCCTCGCAGCCAAGCTTAGAAAGTACGGCAGTAACACCAATCATTGCGGTACCAGATAACCCTCAAGACTTAGGTGTGTTGAGTGCTTATAGCGATCCTTGGGAAGGGTTTAATCGTCGTATGTATTATTTTAATGCTAAAGCTGATGAATACGTTTTATTACCGATAGTGACGGGCTATAAGCAGATTACCCCTGATGTTGTTGAAACTGGTTTGAGTAATTTCTTTAATAATTTGGCTGAAATATCGACATTTATCAACTCATTATTACAATTTAAATTATCAGTGGCCGGCGAAACCTTAGGGCGCTTCGCGGTTAATACAACTTTAGGTTTAGCAGGATTAATCGATGTTGCAACACCGATAGGTTTAGCCGCACAAGATGAAGACTTTGGTCAAACACTAGGTTTTTGGGGCGTTAAGGCTGGACCATATCTTGTGCTACCTCTGTTGGGACCGTCGTCGCTGCGTGATGCCAGCGGTCTGGTCTTTGACAGCTTAGCGGATCAACAAGTGATGGACGAACTGGGCATGAAATCTGAGGAGGAACTTTATCTTTCATTACTCAACAGTATTGATGTTAGAGCCAGATTACCTTTTCGCTACTATGGCTCGGGTTCAGCATTTGAATATGACTACCTGAAATTACTTTATAAGAAGTATCGTGAAATTCAGGTCGCTCGTTAAGCTAACTTAAGTATATTGCAGCGACCAAAATGAGCTAAATTTGCCCAGCGTCAGACATCTTAATCTGGCTTTGTAATAACAATTAATGGTAGGTTTAGCTATTTTATCAATTACAGGTATAATCACGCCTGGTAAATTTTATAGGAATGTCTTTTGTTAGCTGTTATTCGTGTCATATTGATGACTTTTGCTTTAGTTATCATCTGTGTTTGTTCAATTTTATTTTGTTTGATTCGACCATTTCATCGCGACAATGTTCATCATACGGCTAATTACCTTGGCAAAGTTGCAAAAATTTTAGGTTTAGAGGTTGAGGTTAGAATACCTGAGTCGACAAAAAATATAGGCCCTGTTGTCTATATCTGTAATCATCAAAATAGTTATGATATTTTCACCGTCAGCAATGCTGTCCAACCTGGAACCGTCAGTGTTGGCAAAAAAAGTTTAAAATGGATCCCCTTTTTTGGTCAAATGTATTGGTTAACGGGTAATATTTTAATTGATAGAAAAAATAAAAATAAAGCCATGAACACGATTGATATGACCGCTAATAAAATCCGTGAAAAAAAGCTATCTGTCTGGCTTTTTCCAGAAGGTACACGCAGTTACGGCCGTGGTTTATTACCCTTTAAGTCAGGCGCTTTTCGCACGGCGGCAAAAGCTGAGGTACCTATTGTTCCTGTTTGTGCGAGCAATAGTCATAAAACTATAGATTTGAATCGTTGGGATAACGGTAAAATGATTGTTGAATTTTTACCGCCGGTATATTTATCTAGCGAAGATAAAGATAAAATTCGTAACATAACCAATAAAACCCGTAGTGACATGTTAGTGAAAATTGAACAATTAAATATTGAAACAGGCCAGAAGTTACCACCAGAAAATGACAAGAATTCGCCAGATAAGCAAAAAAGTGAGATAAAATAATGATTGATGAAGCATTGCAACAATGGCAAGAACATACCGAACAATTGATCGCTACCCTAGTTGAAGATGGCACTAATGAAGAAGTTCACCACACCATTGAACATCACTTTTCTAGTGGAGACTTTGATACGCTAGAAAAAGCAGCGATTACAGCATTTAAAAGCGGTTTTGAAATTGAAGAGCCAGAAGAGGCTGAATTAGAAAATGGAGAGAAAGTTTTTGCCTTCGATATTGTGACCGAACAAGCTTTAGATTTTGATATTATTTTTGATGAAACAAAAACGATGTTCGAATTAGCAAGAAAATGTAATGTTGATTATGATGGCTGGGGTACATACTTCGAAGAATAATCAATAATCAGCAAGTAACAATTAGCAATCAATAATCAGCAATGAACAATCAGCAATTAAAATAAGTAACTCACAATAGAAAGGTTATCCAATGGAATGGTTAAATACTTTATTACAACCTGAAACTTTCGCGCTATTAATTGCGATTGTTGGTGCGTTTTCAGTTGCCGCACTCAAGGCACATCATCGGCATCAAGAGCGCATAGAGAAAATTAAAAACGGCTTTAATCCCGAGCTATAAAAAACGCAAAGTGGCAACACTTTGCGTTTTTTTATCAGGTATATCAACGGCCACAATGCTTTATTAACGATAACTTTAGCCAGTATATAAAGCGCATTAAGCTAACGCGGGTTGTTTAGTTAATTCAAAGGCATTACGTTGACTTAATAATGAAAATGCTGCCGGGACAAAGATAAACGACAATAGGGTGGTTAACACCGTACCACCGGCAACCGCGACAGCAAAAGGTGGCCAGAAGCCACCACCGGCAAGAATTAACGGTAGAAAGCCGCCAACAGTAGTTATGGTCGTTGAACTAATATGACGGGCGCAACTTTGTACACAGCGAATAATAGCTGTGCGGTCACCTTGTATTGCTTTCTCATCCATTTTTAATTCAGCTATGATGACAATAGCGGCATTAATAGCCAGTCCCATTAAACCTAATAAAGCAATGATTACGGTAAAGCCAAAGGGATAATCAAAGAGATAAACGCTCAGTAAGCCTAAGCCAATAGATTGAAATGCGGATAAAAATATAATCGCACTGAGTCTAAAAGAATTAAACGACAGCACCACAACTGTCAGTAGTAGGGTTAGTATCAAACCCACACTGGCCATGAGCTTACCCACCGCTTTATTACGCTCTGCCGATTCACCGCCGAACTCTAGCTGATAACCATTAGGTAATTGGTAGTCAGCCTTAGCCATATTCTCTTTGATGCGGTTGAGTACGATGGACGGTAAAACGTCTGCACGAATATAGCCTTCAATAACATTTACTCGTACGCCATTGCGATGCGGAATGGCACCACGACTGGGTTTAATTTCTAAATCTGCGATGGCAGTTAGCGCAATTGACTGCTTTGAGTTTGGATTAATAATGTTAATGTTGGCCAGCGCCGCTAAGTCATCTCGTTGTTCGTTACCAATTCTAACCCGTACAGGGATTGACTCTGTTGCCTCAATAACCGAGCCGTTGGTTTGACCTGACAGTGTGGTATTAAGTTGCTTTGCCACCTGTACTAACGACAAGCCAGCTAAGTTAGCTTTTGCTTCGTCAATATTAAGCCAAACTTTTGGTGTGCCAGGTTGTAGTGTTGAACGGCTATGGGTAATGTCTTGGGTTGCGGCCATAAAAGCGCGAATATCATCACCAATTGCTTTTAAGCGGTCAAGATTTGGGCCAAAAATACGCAACTCAACCGGTGCGTTAAAAGGGGGGCCTTGTTCCAGTTTTCTGACTAATATTTGTGCCTCGGGCAACATATCATCAAGTGTTCGTTGGATTTGGGGAATTAAACGGTTCGCCGCCGCAAAATTTGTCGCAGTTACCATGCCTTGAGCGTAATACTGCGCGCCATCTTTGGTTGGCATTAAATTATAGTAAAAAGAGGGGGCATTTTTACCAATAAACCAGCGCACCGATTCAATACCATCGAGCGCTTCAAGGTAGTGGGTAAGGACTTTACTAACCCGCTGAGTATTGATGATGCTGCTTTGTGCGGGTAAAAAAAGTTCTACTTGAAACATGTCACGATCTGAGGATGGGAAAAATTGCTCTTGCAGCTGTTTAGCGGCAATAAAACCTAATAAAGGCAAACAAAATACCAAGGTGATCACCAGTTTTCTGTGTCTGAGTGACCAGTTAAGCAAGCGCACAAAGCTACGATTTAGCGCTGGCAAAGTAATGCCACTTTGATACCAACGAGTCGCATTTTTATGCCTATGTCGGCTAATAAAACGACCCGCTAACCCCGCAACAATGGTGTGAGATATAATATAAGAGCCTACTAAAGAAAATATAACACTGAGTGCAATACCGCCAACAAACTCACCGGCAGGCCCTGGCATAAGCACAATTGGCATAAAAGCTAAAATTGTGGTTAATGTTGAACCCAGCAAAGGTAACCACAAGTGATTGACTGCATTAGATACCGCGTCCAGTCTACGTTGGCCCTTTTCGATATTGGTTTTTACTGTATCTGCCATGACAATGGCATTGTCCACCATAATACCCAAAGCAACCACTAAACCCGTTACCGACATCTGGTGTATGGGCAGGCCATAAAAATTCATTACTGATAAGGTAAACAACACGGTTAATGGCAGCGATAAGGTTACAATCAAAGCGGCTTGCCAGCCTAAGGTAATCAGTAATACCGCTGCAATAATGGCAAATCCTACGGCTATATTGCCGACTAAGTCGCTTAAACGTGTTTCGGTATAGCTGCTTTGATCGAATATCACCTCCAAGGTGACGTTATTGGGTAGTGTTTGCGTAAATGCGGTTAACGCTTTTTGCACCGACGTACTCCATTGGTCGATACGTAAGTTTGGCAACATGCGGGTAGCAACAACTACTGCTTGTTGATTGTTGACCATGGCTATTTCGGTTGGCGGGTAATTGACCGTTTTTCGAATATCAGCAATGTCGCCTAAGCGCACTAAGTTGCCATCATCATCAGCCTTTATGGCAATGTTACTAATTCGGTTGGTATCATTTAATGCACCAACCAATTCTATTTGCATCTGATTGAAGGCGTTGGTGAGTTTTCCTGCGGATACTTTAGCATCGGCATTAAGAATTTTTTCTGAAATATCATTGATTGAAAGGTTTAATTGGCTGCTAATAATGGGGTCTACTTCAACAAGTACTTCCTCTGAACCTTGGCCAAATATGCTGACTAAATCGGTACCATGAACAAGTTTTAGCTGATTTTGTAATTCATTTGCATAGCGACCTAAAATAGCAATATTAGTTGTTTCGCTGCCTTGCCAATTTAGGGCAATTATTTGCGTGTAAGCGTAACCTCTGTCGTCTTCTAGTACTGGCGTTAGTGTGCCATTAGGTAAGTTGGGGCTGAGATCGTTAAGTAAATCTCTCACCCGTGACCATATTGGCTTGGGATCGGTAATTTCATCTTGTAATTGCACTTGGACAATTGAAATTCCGGCACGAGAATTTGACGTGAGTAAATTTATTTCTGGTAGCTTTCTAAGGCTCTGTTCTATCTTCTCACTGATCAGCACTTCAACCCGTTCAGCACTAGCACCAGGTAATTGCGTTATAACACTAGCGATTCTATTAGTTATTCTCGGATCTTCGGTACGCGGTAAATTAGTTAACGCCCCTAAACCTGCCACCACTAAAAGTGTCAGCACCAACGACATTAAACGACCATTTTTGACAAATGAACGTATCATAAACTTTGTCCTGTGCTAGCCATTTGCTTAATAGCTTTGGTGATCCGTTTTACTATTTGTCTTGGCACATAGCGATGTACACCACTAGCAATGACTTCGTGTGGCACTAAGGGTAGGCCAGTGATGTAGGCGGCATCTAGTGTGGCGTATTTCACCTCAACTGTAGTCGCTGATATGGTCAATAAATCATTACGGGTATTTGTGACCTGATAAACATTCCATTGGCCACGAATACCGTCAGTTAATGCCGACAAAGGTAGCCAAAAACCAGCTTGTTCAACACGTTGTTTAATATTGACTTGTGCTAACTGGCCATTATAAAAAGTTAATGTTTGCTTAAGGCCTAGGCGCAGTTCAATGGTGCGGCTAACCTCATGCACCTGCTTACCAATAGCTAATATTCGTCCAGTAAGCGTTTGTTTATTTAAGGTAATAGAGAGCGTTTGCCCAACAACTAATTGGCTTGCCACCTTAATAGGTACACCAACAGATACTTCGTGATCAGCCTGTTGAATAAGGTTAAATGCCTTTTGATTGCGGCTGAAATTTTCTCCTTCGGCAACGGTACGGCTACTGATCACTGCTGCAAAAGGGGCATGGAGTTTTGCGTGTGATATTTGATATTCAATACTGGCTATGTTTGCTTGTTGACGGGAAATATCAGCACTGATGATCTTTTTTTCAGCCTCTAGCTCATCTACTGCTTGTTTAGAACTGTAACCTTTAGTACTTAAATTATTGATACGAGATAAGTTTAGACGATTGAGTTCGGCCCGTGCGCGAAATTGCTCAATGGTTGTCACTATTGCTTGGCGTTGAATGGTTAGGAGTTCAGTATCAAACTCTGCAAGCAATTGGCCTTTACTAACAAGGTCACCACTATCGACATAAACTTTAGCTACCTTACCGGCATATTCAAAACTTAATGACGTGAGCTGTTTACTGACCACTTTGCCAATATATACTCGTTTAATGTCGTAAGACATACTGGGTGATATGGTGCGAATGTCAGCGCTTTGGTGGTAATTAGCACTTTGTTTGCTTGCTTGTGTAGTTGTTGGCTTAATTTTTTGATCAGTTTCTTGATTAGGCTCAGAGCAAGCACTTAGTAAGACAAAGGAAAAAACTAAGCCATAAACACGAAAAAACCTTGTAGTACGCTGATCTATAAACACGGAATGCACCTTAAACGTATAGCATATAAACTAGACCAATTAGTCTAGTTTAGTCAAACTAGACTGTCTAGTCTAATTTGAGGTATGTTATGTGATATCGCAATAGCTTTTAACAGCCACTGAAACGAGTATCTTGAGATGACCTGCGCATAATACCAAGTTGATTAAGTTTGTGATCTTGTTGTGCGCAGGAAAAATAACTCAAGGTAAGGCGCTCGATTGAGTAATAGCTGGCTATTGGGATTGAGAGCAACACAGCCTTGAGCTATTTTAACTAGTACAAGTGAGCAATAACTTAATGGGATTGGTATAACAAGGTCATAAACTTAATGGAACTGTTATAATAGTGAATCTAAAGACATGCGTTTTATGTAATTTTCATTACTGAGTAATTAGCCAGTGAACTTAGTATAAAGTTAATATGGGTGATGGGTGGTATGGCAAATATTCGAAGTAAAAGTGAAAGTAAAAGCAAACAAATTCTTGATGCCGCTACCATGCTTTTTACTGAGCAAGGCTATAGCTCAACGAGTATGGCTGAAATTGCCCAGTATGCTGGGGTTTCAAAACAAACGGTATATAGCCATTTTGGCAATAAAGATGAATTGTTTGCCGCGTCAATAAAGCAAAAGTGTGATTCGTATCAGATGACTGAAATTGGTCTAGATACCGCCAATGAACCAGCAGAAATTTTATTTGTTTTAGCGAAACGTTTTTTGGCTATGCTGACCTCAAAAGAAGCACTGGCGATTCATAAAATTTGTGCCTATGAGTCAAAATCTTACCCCCAGTTGTCTGAGCTATTTTATCAAGAAGGTCCAGAGCGTATTGTTAATGAGGTGGCAACATTGATGACTAATTTCAACAGCAAGCAACAATTAGCTATTCCAGCACCTAAATTTGCCGCCCTACAGTTTTTAAATATGGTGAAAGGAGAATGTTGGATGCGTGTGGAATTTAATACCAAAAAACAGCTATCTGAAGCAGAAATTAATCGCTACTTAACATCGTGTATCGCCATGTTCACTAAGGGCTATTCGCTTTAGCTTTTAATGATTAATGCTAATGCATCGTTTAGATATTTACACGGTTAATACTGTTGGCAAAGTAAGTAGCGAAAGTAAGTAGCGAAAGTAAGTAGGGGGGAAATAGCGGTATTTACCAAAAAATAAAGCGAACCCCCAGTGAGTTCGCTTTATTTGTTGTTGCCTGTTTATTTGTGCTAGTAAGTTGTTTCTAATAGATTTTTACTATAACTGGAGTTAGCCGGCTTTTCCACCGCATCGTCAAGTAGCTCTCTAGGCATATAATTTTCGTCATGCTTTGCTAATACTTCGCTCGCTTCAATGATATTACCGTTAACTAAAATGCCATTAGCGACAATACCTTGTCCTTCACGAAACAAATCAGGCAAAATACCGTCATAGCTCACAGTAACCGTTGCATCAGTCTCAGAGAAGCTAATAGGCATTCTCATATCAGCAAGTTTAAAACTTACTTTTAAGCTTTCGCTATTACGATTGACGCTGCCCGGCACCACTAAACCACCAATACGTAAACGTTGGCCGTTAATGGCTTTAAGACCGGTATCTTGTTTGCCATTATATATTTCAGAAGGCTTATAGAATAAATCAATATTTTGACTTAACGCGTACAAAACAAGCCCGGCAACCACACCTAAGCCGATGATCATTGACGTTACTATCGTTAATCGCTTCTTACGACGGGGATTCATACTGTTACCTCTTAAGTTTTATGACTGATGTCAGCACGGGGTTGTGCGTTTTGTAGCTCTGCCGCTTGACGTAATTTTGTTTCACGTTTTTGACGTTGAGCTATTTGCTGCTTAATTTTTTTATGATTAGTGAGACTAGAAAAAACTAATAGGGCTAAAGCCATTAGGCTAACGCCATAGGATAACCAGACATAAAAGCCATATCCGCCCATAGCGATAAAAGCACTGAAACTATCAAACTGCATGGACTTTCTCCTCAGTAGCCACTAACTCACGTACCCAAGGGCGCATACTGTTGCGATTAAGTATTTCGCTGCGAAAACGCAAGCAGATTAAAGCGGTGACGAAAAAAGCAAAACCAATAAAACAAACCACAAATGGCCAAAACATATCTGCTGTCATCGAAGGTTGGCCTAGTTTACTCACGGTTGCCCCTTGATGCAGGGTGTTCCACCACTCGACAGAGTATTTAATAATTGGTAAATTAATCACGCCCACCAAGGCAAGAATACCGGCTGCTTTGCCTGCTAAATTTTTATCTTCAAAAGCATTATGTAAAGCGATAACACCCAAGTATAAAAATAATAATATCAACTCAGAAGTCAGTCGTGCATCCCAAATCCACCACGTACCCCACATAGGTTTGCCCCAGGCAGCACCGGTAATAAGGGCGATAAAAGTAAAAGTCGCGCCAATAGGTGCCATGGCAGCAGCGGTGGCATCAGCTAGTCTTAATTGCCACACTAAGCTAGATAACGCGGCAATGGCCATACCTAAGTATATACCCATAGACAACATCGCCGCAGGCACATGCAAATAGAATATTCTAAAGGTATCACCTTGTTGATAATCAGCTGGGGCAAATAGTAAGGCCCAAGTAAGTCCAATAGCTAAAAAAACAAAAGCTAGGCGCGCGCACCAAGGTAAAATTTTACCAGCAAAATGATAGCTAATCTCAGGATTTGCGTAAGGGTGAAGCCACTTCCACATCATATTAATTTGTACTCACTTTCAGCGCTGCACTTACAGCAAATGGGGCCAAGGTTAACGAGGCAAAAAATATTGCCGCGATTATAGCAAGTTGTCCGTTATAAGGTAAGTTCATTGCCGCGGTATCGATTGCGCTAGTGGCAAAAATAAGTACGGGAATGTACAGTGGCAGTACCAACAAGCTGAGTAATACCCCACCTTTTTTAATGCCAACAGTTAAAGCAACACCAATCGCACCGAGTAAGCTCAATACGGGGGTGCCAAGCAATAGTGTCAGCATTAGCGCGCCGTAGCTGTGCTCATTTAAATGCAGCAATACCGCGAGCAATGGCGCAATAAGTATTAATGGTAAGCCGGTAAGTAACCAATGTGCAACAATTTTAGCCAGCACTAATATAAATATTGGCTGTGGGCTTAATAACATTTGTTCTAATGAGCCGTCGGCGTGATCAGACTTAAATAATCTGTCTAGCGACAGCAAAGTGGCCAGTAAAGCCGCCACCCAAATTATACCGGGTGCAATGCGCGCTAAGGTGGTGCTTTCTGGGCCAATACCTAATGGAAATAGCGTCACGACAATAACAAAGAACAATAAAGGATTGATAATGTCATCGCGATGACGAAAAGCAATCATCAGATCTCTTTTAACAATTAAGCCAAAGGCCGCGCGGTAAGAAAGTTGTGTCATAAATGATGACCCTAATAAAAACGATAAGCTAAAGTGATTTTCTTTACTCGCTCTGCGGGTAATGAGAGATCTTGATGAGTGGTTAATATCACACAGCCACCGTTGTCAGTATGTTGTAAAAATAGTTGTGTTAATTTTTCCACGCCTAACTTATCAATAGCGGTGAAGGGTTCATCTAAAATCCAGACTTTAGCTTGGCTTTGCCATAAACGCGCTAAAGATATTCGACGGTGCTGTCCTGCACTTAAGTGAGCAGCAAGCGCATCCTCAAAGCCAAGTAAGTTAACTTCTGCTAATGTTTGCTCTGCTGTGTCGCTATTTAGGCCATGTAAAGCCAGATTAAACTCAAGGTTTTCCTGTGCGGTCATCTCGTCTTTAACACCCGGTAAGTGGCCTAAGTACAGTAAATCTTGATGAAATGCTTCACGGTGTTGATTAATGCTGTTATCTTGAAAATAAACCTTACCGTCATAGGGCTGAGAAAGGCCGGAAAGAATGCGCAAAAGGCTGGTTTTTCCAGCACCATTTGGCCCTTCAACTTGCACAATATCACCCGCGAAAATCTCAATATTAAGCGCTTCAAACAACACGCGGTCTCCACGTATACAAGCTAAGTTATTAGCACTTAGCAAACTATTGGCGTTCGGTGTAAATACTGTCTTTTCGCTGTGTAGTGTTGACAAACTTTTTCACTTAATTGTTAGGTGTAGGCATGAGGTCATGTCACTATTGAGCTGATAATAACCTAATAAACCGACTAGCTTTTGATTTATGCTACTAGTTTTTAATTCGTGCTTCAGGTTTAACTTTAATCGCTGTAAACACATCGCAAGCTACTATATCGTTCAATAAAGCTTAGTAACAGGTTTTCCGCACAGCTTTGTTAATAAGGCTATTTAATTTTTAATAAGTGATCAATTTATTGATCCAATTCGTATAACAGCGAATATAATGCATAGTACATTATCATCGGCACGGACAATGTCTTTGCTGAGTGAATTACGATAATATGTCGGCAGAAATAGCCCTAAAAGGAAGCTTATGAAAAACTTATTGTTGATTACCCTTATTGCTTTAACAACTTTTACCGTTAAAGCACAGGCCGAAGTCGATATTACTAAAAACATTAACACTGATGCGTCATCACAGTGTTTAGCATTTATGCAACACAGTGAAAAAAAACTGCATGCTAAAGAAGTGCTCGATCTTTGTCAGTTAACAGCCGGTAAAGCCATGTTAATTGTTAATACCGCAAGTCATTGTGGGTTTACTCCACAATTTACAGCGCTTGAAGCTTTGCATAAAGAATATAAAGAGCAAGGTTTAGTGGTTATTGGTTTTCCTTCAAATGATTTTTTTCAGGAAGAAGATGACGAAAAAGATACCGCTGATATCTGTTTTGTAAATTATGGCGTAACCTTTACTGTGTTATCGCCTGTGCATGTATATGGCAGCGACGCTCACCCTATTTTTAAAAAATTAGCGGAAAAAACTACCGCACCTAAATGGAATTTTTATAAGTATTTGGTTAGCGCGGATGGTAAAACGATTAAGCATTTTAATAGCCGTGTAAAGCCTGATTCAGACGTTATTGTTAACGCCATTAACCAAATATTATAGAGAGAATTATGTCAAGATATGCAGGCCAAAGTAAAGAAATTCATGACCTTACGACAAAAACAGGTGTATTATTAACTAATTTAGGTACACCTGACAGTCCAACACCTCGGGCTCTTAGGCGTTATTTGGCTGAGTTTTTATCTGATCCACGCGTAGTGGAAATTCCACGCTTAATTTGGTTTGTAATTTTACATGGCATTATTCTTCGAGTGCGACCGAAGAAATCAGCTAAGTTATATGAAACTGTTTGGACTGATGAAGGTTCGCCTTTATTAGTGATTAGTAAGCAACAAAAAGCTAAAGTTGAGCAAGTGCTAATCGAAAAGTACGGTGATAACGTGATGGTTGATGTTGCGATGCGTTATGGTAATCCTTCAATTGGCGACGCTTTAGAAAATTTTCAAAAAAACGGTGTTAACAATATTATTGTTCTACCTTTGTACCCACAGTATGCGGGTCCAACTATAGGGGCAACCTTTGATGCCGTGTTCAATAAAATTAAAAAATGGCGCTGGATCCCCAGTATCCATTTTCAAAGTGGCTATCATGACAAACCTTTATACATTAAGGCACTAGCGGCAAGTATTAATAACTATATAGCTGAACATGGTAAGCCTGATAAGTTAGTATTTTCTTATCATGGTATGCCAAAGTACTTTTTAGAGCAGGGCGACCCATATTATTGTTTTAGCCATAAAACTACCCGTTTAGTTGTTGAAGAACTTGGCTTAAGTAAAGATGATTATGTTATGACCTTTCAATCGCGTTTTGGTAAAGCTGAGTGGCTTAAACCTTACACAGATGAAACTTTGGCAAAACTTGCTGAAGATGGCAATAAGCATGTAGCGATTATTAGCCCGGCATTTAGTGCCGACTGTTTAGAAACTTTAGAAGAGTTAGTACATGAAAATAAAGAGGTATTTATTGATGCTGGCGGTGAAAAATATCATTATATTCCAGCGCTAAATGACGATGATGCACATATTGACGTTATGCTTGAATTAATAGAGCCACATATTAATTAAATGCTTTGCTTAAAATAGTGTAGATAACAAGGCTTATCTTGCTAAAATTACATAGGTTAGTTATTGCTCAGCTACGCAACTGTGCTTAGGTAGTCTTATTTATTGAACTTAAATAGTTGTCGTTTACTTTTCGGTAATTATTTAAGTTCTTGGTTATAGTCGCCATTAAAATAAATAATTGCTGATTCTGAGATGGCTTAAGTGTTTGATACCCGTGTTACCTTTAGTCCCAATAACTAGTGCTCGATATTATGCGCTTGCATTGTGCCACTTGCTCACACCCACTTCATTAAGTTATTACTCACCCGTGCGGGTTAAAATACACCACAGCTGCGGTGCTTCCAATAACACACGTTAGCTATTTGCTTTGCATCGTTCTATTGACTTTGAAATCAATGTACAAGAATTTACTTATGCTGTGAAGCCATGAATAGTGAGTAACGGCTATGTAATACCAAGTTGATTAATTACCTGCTCATTTTTAATGGTTAAAATGAATAACTACAGCGTTATAAAATTTATAAGTAGAATAACTACTGACTAAATTTTATGCCTTGTATTTCTTCATTTTTCCTCATGAAAAAGTAGATCACTTAATTAATCAAATTGGTATAAGAATTAATCGAGCGTTTTGCCGACATAGATGGAGGGACTTATGTTCAGTCTGCAACAATAGCCACGTGCTCTTGACTATATATTATTACTTATAAATGCTCACTTACTTATCGCAATGGTTAGAGCTAGTCAGATTATAATACCAATTTCATTAATTAGGTGGTCTACTTTATACGTAGGAAAAGTCACCAAGTATAAGGTGTTTATTTTAATAACTCGTTGTACTAATTATTAAAGAAATAACGCCGTAGTGGGTTGCTTTAACCAAGTGAAATGATCAGATAATTAATGAGATTGGTATAAGTAGGCTAATGAGATTTTTCCAGCGCTAAAAACAAAAAAACGAAACATAAGTTTCGTTTTTTATTTAAGCTTTAGTTAATACTAAAGCTTATTATGCACTGTAGATTAAGATGCAACTACGTTTTCAGCTTCAGGACCTTTTTGGCCTTGTTTTACGCTGAAAGTTACCGATTGACCGTCAGTCAAAGTACGGAAACCGTCGCCAGAGATTGCACTAAAATGAACAAAAACGTCAGCGCCGTTTTCTTGCTCAATGAAACCAAATCCTTTAGATTCGTTAAAAAATTTTACTTTACCAGTTACTGTATCAGACATACCAACATTTCTCGCAGATCAAAAATTAAAGTTTAGCCAAAATGGCCATATACGGAGTAAATGCTCCCTACCTGAAATACAGACAGAGAAGGGTTTTCAGTAACACATATTAAAGCGTCTAGGCTGATCATAGGTCTATCGACCAAAAGATCTCTCCTTATCCCGAAACGCAAAAACTCAACGCGAGGACATATTAACACATTAGAATTAAGGAATCTCTAAAAAGAACCAAGATCTGCTGACTTTTTTACAACAAAAAAAAGCCAGCTAAGATGCTGGCTTTTATAGTTTATTTAGAATCAAACTACTAAATTTCTGCTATTTGGGCTTTCTGGTCAACCATTTTTGCCATGATAGACTCAGCTTCGGCCAATTTAGCTTTTTCTTTATTTATAACGGCTTCGGGTGCTTTGCCGACAAAGCTTTCATTATTTAGCTTGGCGCGAACGCGGTCAGCGTCTTTTGATAACTTATCAATGGCTTTGTCTAAACGGGCTAATTCAGCATCTTTGTCTATTAAACCTGCCATAGGTATTAATATTGATAAGTCACCAACAACGGCAGTGGCAGAAGCTGGACCCTTATCTTCGTCAGACAATAGGGTGATACTCTCTAATTTTGCTAAGGCACTGATGAATTGTTCATTTTCATTCAGGCGACGTTGATCGTCAGCATTAACAAATTTTAGTAGCACAGGTAATGGTTTACTTGGCGTGATATCCATTTCACCACGAATATTACGAATGGCAACCACAAACTGTTTAACCCACTCTAAATCATCAATGGCGGTTTGGTCGCACTGGCTTTGGTCAAACTGTGGAAAGCTTTGTATCATAATGCTATCGCCAGTTTTCTCAAAATTCGTTAAAGGTACAACGCGTTGCCAAATAGTTTCAGTGATAAACGGCATAATAGGGTGCATTAAACGCAGCAAGTTTTCTAAGACATTAACTAAGGTATGACGAGTACCTCGTTGTTGCGCTTCACTGCCTTTAAATAATATCGGTTTGGTTAATTCTAAATACCAGTCACAGAATTGATGCCAAGTGAATTCGTATAATGCTTGTGAGGCCAAGTCAAAACGGAAAGCATCAAAGGCTTCATGCACGGTTTTCACTGTTTGCTGTAATTGGCCCATAATCCAACGATCGGCTAATGAAAACTCCATTTCGCCAACAGGTTCATTTGACGCAGAGCGACCACAATCAAATTCTTCCGTATTCATCAATACATAACGGCTAGCATTCCATAGTTTGTTAGTAAAGTTGCGGTAACCCTCAAGACGTTTCATATCCCAGCTAATATCACGGCCAGTGGTGGCAACAGACGTTAAGGTAAAGCGTAAAGCATCAGTACCGTGCGCTTCTATGCCGTTAGGAAATTCTTTTTTGGTAAGCTTTTCAATTTTAGCCGCCATTTTAGGCTGCATCATATTACCGGTACGTTTTTGTAGTAAGTCTTCAAGCGAAACACCATCGATCATATCTAGGGGATCAATAACATTGCCTTTTGACTTACTCATTTTATCGCCATTTTCATCACGAATAAGACCGGTCATATAGATTTTTTTAAACGGTATTTGCGCTTTACCCTTTTCATCTTTGTTGAAATGCATGGTCATCATGATCATGCGGGCAACCCAGAAGAAAATAATATCAAAACCTGTGACTAAGACATCAGTCGGGTGGAAGGTTTTTAAATCTTCGGTTTCTTTTGGCCAACCTAAGGTAGAGAAAGTCCATAACGCTGATGAGAACCAGGTATCAAGTACATCATCATCTTGATTTAGTTTCATGTCATCACCGATGGGGTTATTAGCACGTACTTCTGCTTCGGTGCGACCGACATACACTTTGCCATTTTCGTCATACCAAGCGGGGATTCGATGTCCCCACCATAGTTGGCGTGAAATACACCAGTCTTGAATGTTGTTCATCCAAGCAAAATACATGTTTTCATATTGCTTAGGTACAAATTCAATTTGGCCATCTTTCACGGCGTCAACGGCAGGACCAACGAGTTTTTCTACACGCACATACCATTGGTCGGTAAGTAACGGCTCAATAATCACACCAGATCTATCACCGTAAGGGGCAACTAAATCGTGCTCTTTTACTTCAACTAACAAACCCAACTCGTCAAATTTAGCCACGATAGCTTTACGGGCGACAAAGCGGTCCATCCCGGCAAATTCTGTGGGTAATTGTGCATCATATACGTGGCACACTTCACCTTTAGTGTCGTAAACTTCAGCGATTGCTAGGATTGCTGCGTCTTTATCAAATATGTTAATTTGTGGTAATTGATGACGCTTACCGACTTCATTGTCATTGAAGTCATGACCCGGAGTGATTTTTACACAACCGGTGCCTTTGTCTATATCGGCATGATCATCGCCAATAATGGGAATTAAACGATTAACTAACGGTAATAAAACCTGTTGACCAATTAAATCTTTATAACGAGGATCTTCTGGATTTACCGCAATACCGGTATCACCTAGCATAGTTTCAGGTCGGGTAGTGGCAACCACTAAATAATCAAGACCTTCGGCTGTTTTGGCTCCATTAGCTAATGGGTAGCGTAAGTGCCACATGTGGCCTTTTTTATCTTTATTTTCGACTTCTAAGTCAGAAATTGCGGTGTGGAATTTTGGATCCCAGTTAACCAGGCGTTTACCACGATAAATTAAGTTGTCTTCATATAGGCGAACAAAAACTTCTTGTACCGCTTCAGACATGCCGTCGTCCATGGTAAATCGTTCACGAGACCAATCAATCGAGTTACCTAGACGGCGCATTTGTTTACCGATAGTGCCGCCGGATTCTTCTTTCCATTGCCAAATTTTATCAATGAAACCTTCACGGCCATAGTCATGACGAGTTTTATCTTCTTCTGCGGCAATTTTACGCTCTACCACCATTTGTGTTGCAATACCGGCATGGTCACAGCCGGTTTGCCATAAGGTATTTTTACCTTGCATACGCTGATAGCGAATTAAAGTATCCATAATGGTTTGCTGAAACGCATGGCCCATATGCAAGCTACCCGTCACGTTTGGCGGCGGAATAGCAATGCTATAGCTATCGCCTTCACCAGTTGGGCTAAAGTAACCTTGTTCCTCCCAACTTTTATAAAGGGATTGTTCAATATCGGCGGGGGTAAATGTTTTTTCCATCAGAGTTTCCGTCAGCAGAATTTTAACTTGGTGTATCGATAGTTTGTGGTGCAGTAGCAACTTGGTGAGCTACCTTGAAACCCCATTGGCGACAAGTTCGAAAACGATCTCGAGCTTGTTGTTTAAGGGTTTCATCACGGGGTACAAAATCTATCAAATGCGAAAATTGGTGAGCAAAGTTAGGCACATTGCTGGTTAAATTGATTAAAACCGCACGGCGGTTTGTCGGGAGCTGCCAGCTAATTTCTACGGCAGCACCTTGTTTTGGACCTTCACCAATTAAATTATGTGGTACAAAACTTGTTGGATCAAAGGCCCATAACATTTCATCAATATCATGAGCACTTTGTTGATCTTGAGTATAAATAAATACTCGCTGATTTTGCCGGTAAAAGTGAGCCGCTTGCAGGCAGGCATAGTGCAGGTGCAGCTGTACTTCAGTGACACCTGCAATACGACTTTGTTCTTCAATACTGTAGAACGTTGCTTGGGTTAGCATGACTTTATTCCGGCTATAAATTCAGTGAAAACTATTCGCCTTGCTCAGCGCCAGAACGATTTAATAAGAACTGGGTTAGCATGCTGACTGGACGACCAGTTGAACCTTTGTTTTTACCACTGCGCCATGCCGTACCTGCAATATCTAAATGCGCCCAATTATATTTTTTGGTAAAGCGTGATAAGAAACAGGCCGCGGTGATTGTGCCGGCTTCTTTACCACCTAAATTGGTAAAATCAGCAAATGGGCTTTCAAGTTGATCTTGATAGTCGTCCCATAAAGGCATACGCCATGCTCTGTCACCACTTTGCTCAGAAGCGTTTAATAACTCATGCGCTAGTGGATTATGACTACTTAATAAGCCGGTTGCATGAGCACCTAAAGCGACGACACAAGCGCCCGTTAAGGTGGCAACATCGATAACCAGTTCTGGATCAAAGCGCTCAACATAGGTCAGTGCATCACATAAGACTAAACGGCCTTCAGCATCGGTATTTAATACTTCAACGGTTTGACCCGACATAGTGGTTAATATGTCACCTGGGCGATAAGCGTTGCTGCTTGGCATATTTTCACAACCCGCCAAAACACCAATCACGTTGATCGGTAAGGCAAGTTCTACCAGTGCATGCATAGCACCTAAAACACCGGCTGCACCGCCCATGTCATATTTCATTTCATCCATACCTGCGCCTGGTTTTAATGAAATACCACCACTGTCAAAAGTTAAGCCTTTACCGACTAAGACTAGCGGTTTTGAATCATCACCAGCGCCATCATATTTAATAATGCTCATCAGTGATTCATTAACTGAACCACGACCCACAGCTAAATATGAGCCCATGCCCAATTCTGCCATTTCTTTTTCGTTAACTATTTTAGTGCTGACATTGTTGTAGTTGCTCTCCAACATTTGAGCTTGTTCAGCTAAATAGGCTGGATTACAAATATTGGGCGGCATGTTAGCCACGTTTTTACAGGTTGTTATACCTTTAGCAATGGCTAGGGCGTGATTAATAGCACGTTCACCAATTGGTAATTCACGACGAGTTGGGACATTAAACACTATTTTACGTAACGGGCGACGAGGCTCTTCTTTACGGGTTTTTAAACTGTTAAAACTGTAAAGGCAATCTTGTGTTGCTTCAATCGCTTGACGTACTTTCCAGTAGGTATCACGACCTTTAACATGTAATTCAGACAAAAAGCATACCGCTTCCATTGAGCCGGTTTCATTTAACGTGCTGATAGTTTTGCTGATAATTTGGCGATATTGGCGTTCATCCAACTCACGTTCTTTACCACAGCCGACTAATAATACGCGCTCACTCAAAATATTTGGCACATGATGTAATAACAACATTTGCCCTGATTTTCCTTCTAGATCGCCGCGGCGTAATAGGTTGCTAATATAGCCTTCACTAATTTCATCTAGTTGTTCTGCGATAGCTGACAAACGACGTGGTTCGAAAACACCGACAACAATACAGGCGCTACGTTGTTTTTCCGGACTGCCACTCTTTACACTGAACTCCATGATGTCTCCTAATTTGACTCAAATGCGTATATTTTATTGAAAATATACTATTTATTTTGCTAAAAACAGTAAATAATCGCTAAGCTTGCTTTTAAATGTATTCGGCTAAAGGCTATAATTATAGCCGTATTGCACAGCGTTACCTAGCAAGCTTATATTTAGTTTAATACTAAAAATAGCAAGTTTACTGAAAAAATGGCTGTATGTCAGAAAAAACTAAGTTTTTATAGGATCACTTTGTGATTATATTTCGTTATTTACTCAAAGAAGTTGCTAAAACCCAACTTGCGGTATTTCTTGTCATTATGACAATATTTATCAGCAATAAATTCGTTCGTGTCCTTGATGACGCATCAGAAGGTGGTATTCCAGGGCATTTGGTGATGACCTTTATTGGTCTCAAGATCCCCGATCTGGCCGGTATGATTTTACCACTAAGTTTTTTTCTTGGGGTTTTATTGGCTTATGGTCGTATTTATGCTGAAAATGAAATGACGGTACTGCATGCCTGTGGTGTCAGTGAGTGGTATGTGGTGCGCGTTACCTTAATTCTGGGTTTTATTACTGCGATTATTACCGGTATATTCACGCTGTATTTGTCACCTATGGCAGCAGAGTATGAATATCAAGTTAAAGATCAAATCGCAGCTGACTCAGGGTTAAGTTCACTTATTGCCGGACGTTTTCAAACCACAGGCAATAAAAAAGCGGTCATCTTTATTCATGATAAAAACCGTGATGACAATACTTTTAAAAAGGTATTTGTCGCGCAGTTACCTAATCAAAATACGCCAAACGCAAGTGTTATCGACTCTAGCCTTGTTTATGCCGCAACTGGCCAAGTTGTTGAAGAAGAAACAGGTTCGCAGCGCTTGATACTTTCTGAGGGTACGCGTTACCAAAATGACATCAAAAATAAAGAGTTTCGACAAGTTGCCTTTGATAAATATTATATTCAAATTCAAGATCAAAAAGTGGCTCATAAGCGCCGCAAGCTTAGCGCGATACCAACCGCAGAGCTGTATCAAACACAAAGCCCAGAAACAAGTGCTGAAAGCCAATGGCGGATCGCCTTTCCATTGGCTTGTATTATTATGACTTTGGTAGCTGTGCCATTAAGTGTTGTTAACCCGCGCCAAGGTAAGTTTGGTAAGATGCTACCGGCATTATTACTGTTTTTAAGTTATTTTTTATTACTGACCGCGATTCGTTCAGGGATAGAAAAAGGCTCCGTGCCACAATATATCGGTCTGTGGCCGGTACACTTTACCGTAATCATATTAGGGTTAAGTTTACTGGTTAAAGGCCGAAAAGGTGGCCGAAAATTCAAAGCCAAGATCGCTAAAAATAAGGTGGCTGCTTAATGCGTATTTTAGATATGTACATAGGTCGCGTTATTACCTCTACGACTTTTACGACTTTATCGGTATTTGTAAGTTTAAGTAGCATTATTAAATTTGTTGAGCAAATGAAGTCAGTGGGCAGAGGCAATTATGACTTAGCTCACGCTGCGCTTTACGTGCTTTATGCTATTCCACAAGATGTCTCGTTATTTTTTCCTATGTCAGCGTTGATCGGTGGCTTAATTGGTATGGGGACGATGGCAAGTAGCAGTGAACTCATAGTAATGCAGGCGGCAGGACTTTCACGGCTTGATATTATTAAATCAGTGATGAAATCAGCCGTGCTATTAATCCTCGTTAGTATGGCGATTGGTGAATGGCTTGCGCCTCAAGGAGAAGCTGCCGCTCGACAAGTGCGTGCTCAAGCGATTTCGGGAGGCAGTTTAATTTCATCAAGTGGAGGCACGTGGGCAAAAGATGGTGATTACTTTGTTCATATTGGCGAAGTACAAGACCAAGGTTCTTTAAAAAACATTCAAATATATCGTTTTAATGAGCAACTTAAGCTTTCAAGCTGGGTGTCAGCTAGTAGTGCCGCTTATCAAAAAGATGCTTGGCAATTACGTGATGTTATTGAAACTCAAATAGGTGCAAAAGAAATCACTAAAGAAAGCCAAGCTGTAATGTCCTGGCGTTCAACATTGACACCAGATAAATTAGGCGTGGTAACCGTTAAACCTGAGTCATTGTCACTAAGAGGTTTAAGTGACTACTTAGAGTACCTTGAGGCCAATAAACAAGACTCAAGCCGATATTTATTAGCTTTTTGGCGCAAGATAGCACAACCCATTACTTTGGCAGTGATGTTATTGGTGGCACTATCTTTTATTTTTGGCCCATTACGCTCGGTATCGATGGGGGCAAGGATTATGATGGGTGTTGCCACAGGCATTTTATTTTTCATTGTTAACGAAGTATTGGGATCACTCAGTTTGGTGTATCAACTACCGGCCATTTTTGGCGCTTTTATGCCCAGTATAATCTTTGTTAGTATTGCGTTGTATTTAATGAATAAACGGGCAAGTTAACAGGGTTAGAATAAACTAAATGCTTAAAAACTGATATTAGGAAACCTAATATTGGAGAGCTTATGTTTAAATCTGACGTTAGAACCTGAGGTGAATAAGTCTTGGCATCCACCTCGGCTTTTGTATCAGTTAGCCCGTAAAATAATTACAGTCGGCCCCTATTGGCCTCAAGTGTTAAAAGCACCACTTCAGTGTCAGTTAAACGGTCTTGTAGACTCAACTTATGTTTTCTATCGACTAAAACCGCAAAGTTGCCCAAGCCAAATAAGGTTGGTAACAAGCGCTTTAAAGCGGTGGTTTTAGTGATTAAGCTACCATCTTGATTTTGAACTTTTAAACGCCACGCCTTCATACCTAAAGTTTGGCCACTTTTAGACCAAAACCAGATAAAGAAAAATGACACCCAGCTCAATTTCCAAAGTTCATTAGGCCACAGTAGCCAGTAAGTATTTGTGATAGTGTCGCTTAGGTGCGGGTAACCTTGTAAATCAAAAATGCCAAAATGCACCATTAATGAAATGAGTAAAAAAGAAGCTGCACCAGCGGTCATGTAAACCGCGATCATAATTAAAGCATCATACAACCATGAAGCCAAACGACGTCGAAAGCCAGCACGAGGAAAAGGTGAATTAGAAGTTAAAGACATAGCCACATCAATAGACAAATTTGTGCTAGTTTAGCAAAAGGCATTTAAAAGTATAAGTGAGAGAGTGATATTTTTAATTTTCAGATATATTTAGATAAACAAATGTAAAAATTAAGTGCTTAGATTATAAAAAAAGAGGTTTAATAATGACGGTTTTTGCCCCCAATAGCGAGTTGGAACTCACCATAGAAGACAGCATGATCTTGATTGCGGCGCAAGGGCCTTGGAATATTGAGTATTTAGACTGCTTACATCAAAAGTTGTCTTGGGCCGTTACACAAGTTGACCCGAGTAATTTTGGTGTTTTACTTACACCTAAAGGCGAAGCGAACAGTGTTGAAGCTGGTCTTGAATATCATATAAACTTTATTCGTCATAGCAAGACTAAAGCCGTGGCCTTAAATCTTGCACATTGCACAACATCACAGCTAAGTGAAAACTTATTTACCAAAATCTATCGAGCCGCAGGTATCAAGCATGCTTTTTTTGATAATGTATTTGATGCCAGAGTTTGGCTAGAAAAACAGCTAAAACCTGTTGGGATTTTCGCTTGATGAACAAATAAACAGCACTTAAGTGATAATGAAAGAAAAACTATTGCCAAGAGAGTTATTTTTCGTATAATGCCTGCCTATTCAATTATGTTTTGCATTATTGAAGTTACAGAAAAACGTTAAGTTGTAGAAAAGCAAATGCCAGCGTGATGAAATTGGTATACATGGGGGATTCAAAATCCCCTGTCGAAAGACGTGTCGGTTCGAGTCCGACCGCTGGTACCATTCTTCCCTTGTTCTTAAAGGGCTATAACAGAAACAACCGACAATAAAAGTCGGTTTTTTTGTGCCTGAAATATAATAACACTACTATGTATTTTAGCCTTTTATTGTTGTAGCACTTCACCAAAGCTAAATTTTTTCATGCGCTGAATTTACTCTTATCAAAATAAGTAAAACGCTATAAATTTAGTTGTGATACTAAATCGTTATTTATACTTTGTATTTCGTTGGTTGAGATACTGAGTAAACCATAGTTGAGCAAATATTTTTCTTGATCTAGTGTCGTCATTAATCAAGATATATTACGCTGTTTTTAAGTGCTATAACTGAAGTGAAATACGCAGACTCGAATAACCACCTCAGATTTTCTACACGCTCTAATTATAACTCGACTTGGATCTAATTAATCAAATGGGTATAAAACCTTCTTCCCCCTAACACTATACTTCTCGATATGAGCACTCATAAGTAAACCAATACTCATCTTTCCTCTATGCTAAACAAAGTGTAAATAATGTATAAAATAACATTTTAGCTGTTGCCTCGTTGTAATTGAACTGTCAACTTTCATAGATAGCAGCTCATAACTCGTTAGCCCAAACGTCTACTTCTTAAGTAAACCTATTTTAGCCACCAAACTTATTTTTAAACGCCGCTTAGGAAGATAAATAATAAAGTAAAATGTCGGTCTTCATGATGTTCTTTCCTACTCATAACTAACAACCCATAACTAACAATTATAGGATGCTACTATAGTGCCAAATAATCTTTTTGCTAATGATTATTTGGCTTAAACATTATTATACCAGTTCCATTAAGTTTGTGATCTTGTTGTGCGCAGGAAAAATAACTCAAGGTAAGGCGCTCGATTGAGCAATAGCTGGCTATTGGGATTGAGAGCAACACAGCCTTGAGCTATTTTAACTAGTACAAGTGAGCAATAACTTAATGGGATTGGTATTACTTATACCCCAAAAGAATGGATGGCTAAAACTGTGATAATGAAAAGTGAGTGTCAACAATGCGCAATATGCTCTTTACTAAGTATAAAAGTAATACTGCCCTACAGGTAATGAGTTAAAACTAATTTTATAGGTTTATGAAAGTGCAGTCTTAAGGTAATTAAGCCAGACAAGTAGAGAATAGCCTAAATCTACGAGGCGTAAATTTACTCCCTATTAATGTACTGATGTTTCATAGTATGCAAAGTCAGTGAACTAAATTTATCTCTAGCAAGATGAGTTTCACAATACTGTCTATTAATAGGGCTTTAATGAAAATGTGAGTCGTGTGGAATGACTTCTCTATAAGAATGCAGTTTTGTCCTCCTAAGAGATGAATATAGTGGTTTGGTAACTATTTATTGGTAAAGATAAGATAAATTGATTAAAAATAGCCTGTAAAGAACAAAATTATTCAACATAACTTTTTCACTAATAAGATACTTATATATATTATTGGTTAAAAATCAACAACAACGGTGCTTTAATAACCATTCACAGTAGGGTTTGTACAATTAAAAAGCAAACAAACACTTAATCAACATTTAATGACAATTAAGTGTTGACGTGCAGTCAGAAATCGCTAGAATGCGCTCCAGTTCCAAGGGGTAACCCAAACGAACGGTTTTAATGAGTTACTTAACGTGGTGTAAACCAACTAAGTTAACTTAACGTTTTAAGAGTAAATTTAAATCTTCTGAAAAGAAAGTTAAAAAAATACTTTTTAATTAGAAATAAACGTTGACATTAAAACTCAGGTGCGTATGATGCGCATCTCGCTTCAGGCAAGGCCTGCAGCAACGAAACAAAGCGAATGAGATTTTGTTTCGGTTAGTTTTCTCCTCAGAGATAAACTAGCTTTCTTTAACAATTAGTTATCATGCAATTTGTGTG
>NZ_VOLS01000032.1 GCF_007954265.1 Colwellia sp. C1TZA3
TAGTTAAAATAGCTCAAGGCTGTGTTGCTCTCAATCCCAATAGCCAGCTATTGCTCAATCGAGCGCCTTACCTTGAATTATTTTTCCTGCGCACAACAAGATCACAAACTTAATGGAACTGGTATAACTCAAAACATTAGCCTTGGTTTATTAATAAATTGGGCTAGTTCTCTAGTAAAGGCAGAGCACATACTGGCAACATGTTTACTAAATGCTAGGGTTCTACACTAATATTCTACAAATATATCGTATGACTTAGTTTGTTTGATTTTTATGTCAATGTAGCTTTTCAATTTCGAAAGGTTGCAGCATTCCCTTAAAGTTACTTTTACTCGCGGTAGACTTCAAGCCACTATTTTGCACTAAAACGTTCACTTAGAATGACACCAATGCTCTGTCGCCTGCAAACGCGTTGTAACGTTTATCTTGGACATAACAATACATAAAATATCAAACATCGCTTGTTTGCTTTTTGCAATAAGCGCAATGTCATTCAGCGAGCTATGCAACTACCGCTTTTTTAACCTTTTCTTTATAACTACGGCTAACTTTTAACTCTTTGCCGTTTGTCATGACTAAATAGTATTCACCATTGAGCTGGCTGCAAAACTTATCAATATAACTTTTGTTCACTATGGTAGAACGGTGGCTGCGTAGAAATCGTCGAGGGTCTAACACTTCTTCAAGTTGTTTCATGGTTTTACGCAAAATATGGGTATTATCGTTGGTATGAACACACATATAATCGCCGGCAGCGTCGATCCATAAAATATCTTTTACCGGCACCCGGCTAACTTCTCCAGCATCTTTTATCGCTAGTACATCTGAATAGCGAGAAACACTGACCGGTTCGTTATTTTCTAGCTCTTGTAATATTTTATCACAATCGTTACCCGTAACATCGCTGACTAAACGCACCAACTTAGATTTGTGAAGGGCATTGACCTCACTACTGATACTTTGACGTATTTTATCTAAGGTTTGAGCAAGGCGTTGTTCGTCAGCAGGTTTAAGCAGGTAATCTTGTGCATGTACCTCAAAAGCTTGCATAGCGTATTGATCAAAAGCGGTAACAAATACCACCATAGGCAAATGCAAACCCTGTGCGATAATGGCTTCAACGACTTCAAAACCATTTAAACCTGGCATTTGAATATCAAGAAATATTAAGTCAGGTTGATAGGTTCGAACCGCTTCTAATGCTTCTCTACCATTAGTACATTGGGCAATAATGTCGATATCTTTGTGCTCTTGCAGACGAACCGCTAAGCCTTTTCTAGCAAGGGGTTCATCATCAACAATTATGGTACTGAGCTGCTTGCTCATATTCGGCCGCCAACTTCATAAGGAATTCGTATACTGATTTTAACACCAGTGGGTATATTGTTGGCAACAACTAACGAAAAATCATTCTGATATAAGGCTTGTAATCGTTCTCGGGTATTAACCAAACCAACACCATTTTCACGAAATAAGTGACCATTTTTAATTTCTGCGCCTGGACCATCATCAGCCAACTCAATCAGTAAGTCGTTACCAAAACGATGTACGGCCACGTTAATTGCACCGCCTTGCTCTTGTACTGCTACCGCATGTTTTATTGAGTTTTCAGCTAAGGGTTGTAATATCATGCTCGGCACTAAGGCTAAGTTACAGTCGCTAGCAACATGAAAGGTGACTTGTAAGCGTTCTTCAAAACGTACTTTTTCAATGTCTAAATAAAGCCTGAGAGCCTGCAACTCACTATCGAGTGTGACTCGCTTCATAGGATCTTTCTCTAGCGAGTAACGTAAAAATTCACTTAACTTAGTAACCATGCCATTGGCTGCTTTGTTTTCTTGCACCAAAATTAGCGTTGATATCGCGTTTAGGGTATTAAACAAAAAGTGAGGGTTAAGCTGATAACGTAGCATTTTTAACTGTGCTTGATGGGCAACTGTATTGGCACGCAATACATTCTGTTTTTCTTTTTGCAGCATTTGATAATATTTAGTACCAAAATATAAAGCGCTCCAACTTAAAATAATGAAGAAAGATAACAAGCTATTTTTTGTGTAATAAAGCCAAAAATCGGGTTGATAGCCATGTTTGTATATTTCCCAATAATTGATATTTTTTACCACTTGCCACAGTACACCTGTGCAATAAGACGTCAAAATCACCACAATGGCAATTTTTAATGGTGCAAAATTCCAAACACGGCGGTAAATATACCTTAATGGAGCGGTAAGTAACCAACCGGCATAAGTATTCAATAAGATAATAATCAGAAAAATATCGCGTAAATCGTGCAACAATGAACCTAGGTAATGTACTAAGGCAAAACCACACCAACCAGCTGTATGAACCAACCAAAATAAGCGATTTCTATTTTCTACAAACTCTTTCCAATTCACACAAGGTACCAATCAGTGGGGTTAGTGCAATTATGCGCTAAGCACACAACTCTAGCACTACCACTAATCTTAAGATTTGTACGCCTTATCTCATTTCATCTAAGACCCTATTTGCCTGTGAATGCCTCTTTGCCAGTAAGATTAATTGCTTTGTTGACAATACTTTGTATTTTATTAGCTTACGTCCCTGATATTGCCACAAATACCATAAACTATTGATTAAAAGTGAAAAATCAAGGTAACACGTAACCAATATTGTCGACGTAGCAGTATTTCCCTGTGTATTCACTGTTAAATTGTCGACAATACCTGTTGAATTTTTTTGCTGATTTAGGCTAATTAAAGCCTGCTGATAGAGCGAAGTAATCGTTTCAACTTTACTGCTATCAATACCATTAACCGCCATTAGCATCGCAAGATCGTAAGCTACCGGCGCGATACATGCACATTCAAAATCAATTATTTTATATAAGTTTTCTGTGTTTTTAGTATCATTTTTCAACGCCATAACATTGCTAAAATTAGCGTCACCATGACAAAAGACTTGTTTGGTGTGCTGCACTATTTTATTGGCCTTAGCCAAGTTTTGCTGCAACACATTGCTTAAGGATTTTAGCGCTTGTTGCTGAGCAAAACTAAGTGCTATATTTTGTAATAATTGCTGAATAGTGGCGGATATATCAAGCTCAGATAAATAAAATTGTTTTGATCGTTGCTCATCGGTTGGTGATATTGTCTGTACTACGTTTTGATGATTGCTGTGACTATTTTCGCTGTTACTAATAGTACTCGGTAAGGAAATGCTATGACAGCGCGCCAATAGCGCTATTGTAATAGCTAATTTTTCTGCTTCACTTTGATAACCGTTATCAAGCCCCTGACCGGCTATAAACTCGGTAATTAACCAGTTTTGTTCAACATATATCAGCTTAGGAGAAATTCCATATCTGGCCGCAAGTTCACTGGCAAAAGGCTCGATACTATCAGCGATTAAATACTTGGCGAAATAGGCTTTATTTTCATAATTAACTTGAAAACAGGGTTGGCTTAGCCCCGCATCAATGACACTAATACTATCTCTCTTGAGTTCATTAAAACAAGGTAGATAACTTAACTTCAGTGCTAGCGACTCTTGTCCCCGGTCTATTATTGCTTGCTCAAATTTCAAAATGCTTCCCACAAATCGCTATTACTCTAAGTTTTATCCGAGACTCTATTGGTTTTTCTATGCGACTTTTTATACAACTTTTTATACAACTTTTTATATGGAAGGTTATCCTACAACAGAATTATTGATGCACAGGTTATTGTGCTCTTGGCTAAATTGCAGTTTATATTGTTTGCGCCATTGCCAGTAACCATAAACCGCTAAGATCACGAAGCCACCAAATAGTGCTGCTGTTGGGATCAAACCCTTTTCAAGATAGAGATATATCGAGACAATATCAATAACAATAAAGTATAACCAATTCTCTAATACCTTTTGGGTAATTAAATAGGTCGCAAACACCGCAAAAACTGTCGTCGCACTATCAAGATACGGAAAATGTGCTGGGGTATAAGTCGCCATTAACCAACCTAAAGCTAAAGACACAAGGGTTAAAGCCAAAATAATGCCACAATGGCGCTGTAAGGTCCATTGGCTGTATAAAAGCGTCTTCGAATGGCTATTTTCTTTTGTGTTTGTGATGTTATTTTTATGCCAACAAAACCAACCATAAACAGCCATTAATAAATAATATAACTGTAATAAACTGTCCATCCAAAGATAAACATCATAAAAAATAATCGTATATAACACAGTACTTAATATAGCAGCAGGCCAGCACCAAATATTACCTTTTGCTGCTAAAACCACATACAGCAATGATGCTGCAACCGCGATTAACTCGAATAAGGGCAAGGTAGTAAAATAAGTAATAATTTCACTGGTTGCACTAATAGCACTCGCCATTATGTTTCGGCTTCTACAACAGAGCGATCGCCGCCTATAAACTTGCAAATAAAAACCGCGGCATTGAGCGTTTGATGCACATGTTTAATTTCTGCCATGACATGTTTAGTAGCTAAATCGTAATCGCCGAATACTTGAGTACTCATACCGTTGGTAACTACTTTAAGCTCTGACACTAAGCGTAAACGTTTAATAAACGCCCAAATTTCTGTTTTAAACTTTTCTTCTGCTAACGGATATAAACTGATTTCAATTGATATTTTCATAAATAACTTTCTTCTTATTTGGCTAGAACAGCGGTGTAGCGTATTAAACCCTGAGTCGAACAGGCTACACCATTCATTGATACTTAAACTATTTGCTAAACCTAAGAGGCTAAACCTAAGAGACTAGTATTTAACTATACCCCCTAGAAATCATAGTTAAATGTTGCGCCAAAAACAGCCGGCTCAGCTAACTGGTAATAGGCTTTTGCGGTATATTCGTCTCTTGGATCATTGCCAAAGTAAAACCCACGCGTAGCATAACTTTCATCAAACAAATTACGCGCCCATAATTTCACTTGCCAGTCATCTTTTGTATAACTAATTGACATATTAACCACTTCAATTGCTGCAGATTTTTCTTGATGACTATCAGAGAATAAAAACTCATCTTTACCATCAACAGAAATATTCACCTGTAAGTGATCAGATAATTGATAGTTCAAACCAAGATTAAATTGGTAACTAGGTGCATGCGCTTGTTCGTCACCTGATTTATCATTGCCGTTAGCATCAATAAAACCATTATATTTTGTATCTAATAGTCCAATAGCGCCATAGATTTCAAATACTGGACTGATCTGCCACCCTGCTTCTAGTTCAAGACCTAAATTGGTGCCGGTTGCCGCATTACCTAAATATGACACAAAGTCGGTACTGCCATCTTCACGTTCTTTTAAAAATGACGTGCGTACCTGCATGTCATCCCTGTCCATATAAAATACTGCGCTACGAACATAGGCTTGATTATCCAATAAACTCACTTTATAGCCTAATTCGTAATTCCACAAATACTCAGGAGTAAACTCACGTAAGTTAGTTGGCAGACTGCCTTCGGTGTTTGCACCCCCTGCCTTGTAGCCGCGATTTACTGAGCCATAGAATAAATTATTTTTATCCATTTGATACGATAACACCACTTTACCACCCACCATGGTATCACTTGGACCAAAGCTAAGTTGCTCTGAATCGGTATAATCTGAGTTTCTACGCTCTAACCTTAAGCCCGTTGTTAGGCTTAACTGCTCAGTAAGTTGGCTATCAAATTGCACAAATGCAGCAATATTATCGCTATCAAAAGACGAGGTAAAGTCACTAGACAAATAAGTATATTGACGTAATAAGTCTGCTTTTTCTTGCTTGAAGTATATTCCTGTTACCCAAGCGGTACTGCCATTAAAAATTTCGCCTCCTTGCTCTGAAAGCGCTCTTAGCTCAAGTGTTGCTGATGTTTTATCACGAAAATAATGATCTTCTGAGCTATATTCCCAAGCCGGACGAATACCCACATAGGCCCAATCTTCATCATAGCCATAGTCTAAAGCTGAGTCAGCATAGCTAATAATAGTCTCAAGCGTAAAATCACTAAAACCTTGATAAGTAAATTTAGTGGCTAATGCTTTAGTGTCTTGGCGATCAAAACCCGGTTGGTCTGATAAGGTATGGTGGGTATTATCCAGTGAAAAGGCATCGTAGCCATTATTAAAATCAGCAATAAATGTCGTTATATCAATGGTTAAGTCTTTGCTCAGCTCAATAGCTAATTTACCACGCATGGTTAATTCATCACGGTTGTTAGTGTTATCACGATTTAAAAAATCATTATCGATAAAACCATCACTACGGTACTGTTCAACCGCTAAGCGGTAATTTACCTTTTCAGTCGCTGGACCAGATAAAACCAAACCCGCGCTATAGCTGTCATAATTGCCGGCAGATAGTCGTACTTTACCTTCAAAAACATCGGTCGGTGCACTTGAGGTAATATTAATCATGCCCGCCATGGCATTAGCACCAAAACGAGTGCCTTGGGGACCACGATAAACTTCAACTTGTTCAACATCAAAAGTTGACGCTATGCTGCCGATACCAGAAAAATCTATACCGTCAATAACTAAACCAACGGATGGATTAATCGGTTCTTTAAACTGGCTACGCTCGCCAATACCACGAATTTGATAATACCTAGCGCGCTGAGTGCCACTAGAGAAATTAACATTGGGTGTTCGAGCGATTATTTCTTCTAGGTTCTGTGCATTACGCGCGCTAATTTCATCACTAGCGATCACAGATAAAGAACTAGCCGTTTTTTGTAATGACATAGAGCGGAAATCACCATCAATGGTAATAACTTCTATTGCTTGCTCTGTCGTGTTAATTGGGCTGTCAGCGGCAAAAGTTGTGGAGGCAACAATGCTAGTTAAAATAGCTAGAGTAATAGGTGATTTTGTAAATTTCATTATGATCTCATAAATTCGATTAGGAATACGTTATGGGATCCGGCATGGGGAGTGAGATAGCTGCTCGATATTAATCTGTAGCATTATAGTTACCAGCGAGTAAGGCCTAAAATATAAAGTTACAGAACGGTAATGCGATTAGCTTAACCATTCCTACGCCGGTACTATCCGGTTCAGGTTCTAAGGGTTCGCTTCACATCTCAGCCACTAAAATTGTTAACAATTTTTAGGCACCCCTTGGTTCGATATGCATACTAACAATATTTATTTAAAAGTACAGCGTAAAAACCTAAATAGGCACAAATTTTTATACTGTCTTATACTGTCTTATATTAACTTCAGCGATAGGTAGTAAGTAATGACCTGTAACTAATAAGATATTTATTTAAGCGCCTAATTTACTTAGGGTTTAACATTCTGCCTAACGGTTCTCCACCCACCAAGTGCAGATGAATATGATAAACCTCTTGGCCACCGTGTTGATTACAATTCATAATCAAACGATAGCCGTCTTCCGCTATGCCCTCTGCTTTTGCCAGTTTCTTCGCAACAGTAAACATACGACCAATAGTCAGCTCGTCTTCTGCCTCAATATCATTAACCGTTGGAATGAGCTTATTAGGCACAATTAAAATATGACTTTTAGCTTGCGGGCTAATATCACGAAACGCCGAAACTAGTTCATCTTGAAAAAGTAACGGTGCTGGAATTTCTTGGCGAATAATTTTTGAAAATATGGTTTCTGCTGCCGTATTGTTATCAGCCATGGTTTAACCTCTTTATGCTTATGAATTTTTAGATATTGATAATACCAATCCCATTAAGTTATTACTCACTTGTACTAGTTAAAATAGCTCAAGGCTGTGTTGCTCTCAATCCCAATAGCCAGCTATTGCTCAATCAAGCGCCTTACCTTGAGTTATTTTTCCTGCGCACAACAAGATCACAAATTTAATGGAACTGGTATAATACCAATCCCATTAAGTTATTGCTCACTTGTACTCGTTAAAATAGCTCAAGGCTGTGTTGCTCTCAATCCCAATAGCCAGCTATTGCTCAATCGAGCGCCTTACCTTGAGTTATTTTTACTGCGCACAACAAGATCACTTAATTAATCAAATTGGTATAACTTATAGTTTAACGACAAATACACTGGTGACAAAGCAATATGTCATCAGTGTATTAAATTCTTATGCTTTAATTAACTGAGTTAATTCACTATCACTGATTGGCTATCACAAAAAACGCCAGTCAGAAATTAACTGACTGGCGTAATCAATAGTCTATTTTTCTTTATTTTGTGTTATCTAGTGCTAATTAAAATGACTACAGTGCGCGGCGCTGGATGACGGCTTGAGCAAGTTCAGCCAGTAAAGTTTCAGTATCTTGCCAGCCAATACAGGCATCGGTGATACTTTGGCCATATGTGCCCGTTTCACCAAGTGCTAAGTCTTGACGACCTTCAATTAAATGGCTTTCTACCATCACACCAAAAATCTGCTTATTACCGTCACTCATTTGTTGACAAACATCACGGCAAACTAACATTTGGTTCTCAAACTTTTTGCTGCTGTTAGCATGACTAAAGTCGATCATAATATTGGTATTTAAACCAGATTTATCAAGCTGCTCAGTAACCGCTTTAACACTATCAGCATCAAAGTTTGTGCTTCTACCACCACGTAAAATTATATGACAGTCTTCGTTACCTGTGGTTTCAACAATAGCAGAATGGCCATATTTTGTTACCGAAAGGAAGTGATGTGAAGCACTAGCAGCGCCAATAGCATCAATAGCGACTTTAATCGTACCATCAGTACCATTTTTAAAACCGACGGGGCATGACAAACCTGACGCCAATTCTCGATGCACTTGACTTTCTGTAGTGCGAGCACCAATAGCACCCCAACACATGAAATCAGCCATATATTGCGGGGTAATCATATCTAAAAACTCACCAGCGGTAGGTAGACCTAAGTTATTTAAATCAAGCAGTAACTTACGGCCAATACGCAAACCATCGTTAAGTTGGAAGCTATTGTCCATATAAGGGTCGTTAATAAGACCTTTCCAGCCAACAGTAGTTCTTGGCTTTTCAAAGTAAACTCGCATAACAATTTCTAACGTGTCTTGATATTTTTCACGTAATTTAACTAACCGCTCACCATATTCCAAGGCCGCTTTGGGGTCGTGTATCGAACATGGCCCGATAACCACAAGCAAACGATCATCTTGATTATTAAAAATGTCACTTATGGCTTTTCTGCCAGCAAAAACCGACTTTGTTGCTTGTTCTGATGAAGGAAATCGCTCAAGTAATGCGATAGGAGGTAAAAGTTCTTTGATGTTTTTAATACGAACGTCGTCGGTTTGCTCAAACATATTTTTTTCTCTTTATACTGCGAATAATTGCTACTTAATATTTACGTCTAGACACCTAGATGATTAGTCTCTTAGTTAATTTATCAGTGTTATCACGCTAATAGCAACATAAAATACGAAAAAGACGGTATAATAAGATTATCTTACATCAGAGCAAGATAAATACGCTTATTGTAGAAAACTCTGATCGTACTTTTCATCAAACATATTCATCTAGGTTGCCAATAACTATGACGCATTCTCAGCTACCATTAATTGATTTACACCGACATTTAGACGGTAATATTCGCCCTAAAACTATTTGGGCATTAGCACAAAAGCATCACATCATTTTGCCTGAAACTAACTTTGAAGCCTTTATTCCACATGTGCAAGTACAAGGCAGTGAAAGCGATTTATTAGCTTTTCTCAGTAAACTTGATTGGGGCGTTGCGGTCCTTAAAACTTTAGACGATTGTAAACGTATAGCATTTGAAAACGTTGAAGATGCCTTTAACGCTGGTATCCATTATGCAGAATTACGCTTTTCACCCTATTACATGGCCATGAAAAATAACCTTGTGGTTGCTGATGTTGTCGCCGCCGTTATTGATGGTGTTAACGCAGCATGTAAAATCTACGATGTAAAAATTAACCTTATTGGTATTTTAAGTAGAACCTTTGGTGTAGAAAAGTGCCAAGTGGAGTTAGACGCCCTACTTACCCATAAGCAACATTTAATTGCGGTTGATTTAGCTGGAGATGAATACAATTTTCCCGGTGAAATGTTTGTTGAGCATTTTAATCAAGTACAAAAAGCACAATTACATGCCACTATCCATGCGGGTGAAGCGGCAGGACCTGAAAGTATTTGGCAAGCAATAAATCAATTACATGCTAAACGCATTGGTCATGGTGTTGCGTGTCGTTATGATGAGAAACTTATGGATTATATGATAAAACATGATATTGCCATTGAGTCTTGTTTAACGTCAAACTATCAAACCGGTACCATTAAAGAGTTAAGCCAACACCCGATCAAAGACTTTCTAGCCCGTGGATTATTGGTTTGTTTAAATACTGACGACCCTGCGGTACAAGGTATTGAGTTAAAAAATGAATATAAAATTGCTCGTGACCTACTAGGTTTTGATGATAACGATATCAAGCAACTGCAAGAAAATTCACTTAAGGCCAGTTTTTTATCAGACAGTGAAAAATCAGCGTTAAAGCAAAAAGTGCTTAATAACCGCTAACACAAGGTAAGTTATCACTGGATCATCGAGCGCTTTTTCAGTTAGAATCCTATTTTAAATATTTAAAAACATATCAGTAAAACACCCTTGATAGCGGCTGAATTAATAACAGATATCAGCAATGGCTAAAAACTTACTGTGATTGCACACCACTAACAAGGGTTAACTCTCATGGCAACAGCACACATAGAAGCAAACGCAGGTGATTTCGCCAAAACGGTACTTATGCCAGGCGATCCACTACGCGCAAAATATATAGCAGAAAATTTTCTTGATGACGCAAAATGTGTCACCCGTGTACGTAACATGTTTGGTTACACAGGTAGTTATAAAGGCAAGCCGGTTTCAGTGATGGGCTCTGGGATGGGCATACCATCAATTTCTATCTACGCGACAGAATTATATAGAGACTATGGCGTTGAAAGTATTATTCGCATTGGCTCTTGTGGCGCAGTGCGTGATGATATAAAACTACGCGACATCATTGTAGGTATGGCCGCAAGCACAGATTCAAATGTTAATCGTTCACGTTTAAATGGTTGTGACTTCGCCGTTACAGCTGATTTTGACTTGCTGCATAACGTAGTGAAAACGGCTGAAAAAACGGGTAAAAAGATTCGTGTTGGTAATATTTTTACCTCTGACTTGTTTTACACACCACAACCAGAAATGTTTGCCTTAATGGAAAAGTACGGCATTTTAGCGGTTGAAATGGAAGCCGCAGGTTTGTATGGGGTTGCTGCTGAGTATGGCAAAAAAGCACTAACGGTATTAACGGTGAGCGATCATATTAAAACTGGTGAGCAAACCACTGCTGATGAACGTGAAACAACCTTCAAAGGTATGATGGAATTGACCCTAGATAGTCTGTTGTAAATAATAGGCTAAATATGAGAAAGCCAGTTATCACACCGACTTTCTCATGTTAAAACCATTAATACTATAATATCTAGCATAATGAGTTCACTGCTGGTGTAAAGTCACCAAGAATTACAACTTAATCCTCCCTTTATTAAGTTGTAATGTGCGCTGGCCTATACCTTTAACATTCCGTAAATCATCAAGAGAATTAAATACACCATTTAACTCTCGATAAGCGATGATTGCTTTTGCTCGTTTTTTTCCAATACCTTTTAATAAAGCTAAAGTTTCAGTATCAGCTTTATTAATATCAATAACTTGTATTTCTTGAGGTGAGATCGCTACTGGCGTTTCGTTTAAGCCTGCCGCTTTAAGTGGCATTGACATCACCGTAAATAAAATAACAAGAGAATAACAGATATGCTTTTTCATAAGACCTTCCTTCTAATAAAATGAATTTCCATATAGGTGAACTATCATAAATAATAATTCACTTTATTAGGTTTAGAAGTCTTATTGTTATTTGTCAAATAGATAGGATAAAATTTAATTTAATCGTTGAATCTAAGAACTAATTGATTGATTAATTTCTTGTAATACAGCCTGAGGATTTTCCGCTTTGGTGATCGGTCGACCAATCACTAAATAGTCAACGCCAATATCAATCGCTTTTTTAGGCGTCATAATACGTTTTTGATCATCAGCATTAGTCCCTACTGGACGTATACCTGGCGTTACTAACTTAAATTCTTTACCCAACAATTGCTTTAGTGATTCGGCTTCCATTGCTGAGCACACAACACCGTCTAAGCCGGCTTTTTTAGTCAACGATGCTAGATGCAGTACGTGTTCAGCTGGTGATTTAGTAATACCTATTCCAGCTAAATCTTCTGGCCCCATGCTGGTTAACACAGTAACCGCGATCAACAAGGGTGCTTTATCGCCATAGGGCAATAAAGCTGCTTTGGCGTTTTCCATCATTTTAAGACCGCCAGAAGCGTGAACATTAACCATCCAAACTCCTAAATCAGCAGCGGCTGCAACCGCTTTAGCGACCGTATTAGGGATATCATGAAATTTTAAATCCAGAAAAACATCAAAATCACGCAGAACAAGTTCTTTAACAAAATCAGGGCCAAAGTGAGTAAACATTTCTTTACCTACTTTTAATCGACAATCACTCGGCTGAATTTTATCTACAAAAGATAATGCCTCATCTTTGTTATCAAAATCTAACGCCACAACAACTTTCGCATCTCTCATGCTGTTTTCCTTACTCGGTAAATATTATGTTTCAATTATTTATCTTAGTAGCTCAAAATTTTGAGCTACTAAGACTGTAAATTTAGGCGCTAAAATGTAGTATTATACCAATTTGATTAATTAAGTGATCTACTTTTTCATGAGGAAAAATGAAGAAATACAAGGCATAAAATTTAGTAAGTAGTTATTCTACTTATAAATTTTATAACGCTGTAGTTTTTTATTTTAACCATTAAAAATGAGCAGGTAATTAATCAACTTGGTATTACTCGCCATCTAAACCCCGTACGGGTTTAAGTTGCTCCCAATCATGGCATGAAGGACATGACCAATAATGGGTACTAGAATTAAAACCACAGCTTCTACAACTATAACGGTGCTTAACATTTAAATAGGCTGAAACAAGCTCGCGGATCACTTCAAGGTTTTCTGAAGTATTTTCAGACTCACCATCATTCATTTGCATCTTCACAAAATGCTTAAAGCCACGAATAGTAGGTCGGCGCTTTAATGCCGATAAAATAAATTTTTTCGCCTGGTTAACACCTTTAACTTGCTCAACATGGGTTAAATATTTGATAAGAGCAGACGTAGCACCCGTTTCCTCGTAAACTTTTTTAATAAATTGAAAAAACTCTTCTTCAGCATCAAGTGCTTGATAACAAATAAACATTTGTTCTATTACATCAGGGAAAAATTCTTTATCTTGCTCATAAATAGCCTTGTAACATTGGCAAGCTTCATTGTATTGCTGATGATTTTCATATATTTGTGCCATCAGCCAATTTGCTCGCGATGAATTAGGATCATGACTTAATGCATTGTCTAATAGCTCAATGACCGCAATAAATTCATCTTTTTCTAATGCTCGTGAAGCCAGTTCACAATAAAAATTAGCTAAAGTATGTAAGAGTTTTGTATCACGAGTTTTGGCAATAGCTTTTTTAAGCGCAATACCTTGTTGCCAATCTTTAGTTGATTGGTAAATCTGCATTAAAGCGCTTAATGATTTTAAACCATAAATTTTTGATTTTAGTAGTTTATGAAACATCGCTTCAGCACGATCATATAAACCGGCGCTGAGGAAGTCTTTTGCCAGCTCAAATACTGCTTGCTGTTTGGCACTATTGGGTAAGTGTTTTTGACGTACTAAATGCTCATGCACTTTCAATGCTCTATCAAGCTCACCACGGCGTCTAAATAAATTCGCCATAGCAAAATGAGCTTCTACCGTATCATCTTCAACCTTTAACGCTTCAAGTAGATAATCAATCGCTTTATCTTGTTGATTTGAAAATAAGTAGTTTAATCCGGTGGAGTATTTAATAGAAAGTTCTTGTGTCGCAGAATGATCGTTTTGTTTAACGCTATTGCGCCCCATAAACCAGCCATAGCCCATGGCAACCGGTAACAATAAGAATAATAATCCTAGCATACTAAGACTTCTTCTCCGTATTCAGTTGATTATTTTTAGTGGTTTTTATCATGCCAAGCAGCTTCCAAAACAAAGCAAACAATAATCCTAACACAAAACCAATTGAGGTAAATAAACTCACGGCTGCAGCAACTGAAAGATTAGTTTTTGCAATCAAATAATTTAAGCTCAGTACTTGATCGTTTTGACTACCAAAAACAAACGCGATGGCAAGTAAGATAAGAAAAAGAATAACAGTAATATAAAGGCGCATAATAGTTCGTCCAAAACAACACAAAAAAAAGGCATGCTAATAGCATGCCGTTTAGTCATCAATTCTGCAATTACGCGATTGAAAGGTTTACTCTTTCACGTAATTCTTTACCAGGTTTAAAATGTGGAACATATTTTCCGTCAAGCTCGACAGACTCGCCAGTTTTTGGGTTCCGTCCCACACGAGGAGCACGATAATGCAACGAAAAGCTGCCAAAACCTCTAATTTCAATACGCTCACCTTTTGACAAAGTGTGCGCCATCATTTCAAGAATTTCTTTAATAGCTTGTTCTACATCTTTCGCAGCTAAATGATTTAATTTATCTGCTAATCTTTCAATGAGTTCTGACTTGGTCATATGACCTCCAGTGTTCACTATAGCTTCGCGCCATCGGATTTAAACATTAAAGAAGAACTGCTTTAATGCAGCTCTTCTTCTCTTGGTATTGCTAGGAATTATATCTTAGCGTTTTTAAACGCTTCAGCCATTGCACTTAGACCAGATTCTTCTTCTGGAGCTTGGTTCAATGTATCCATAGCTTCACGTTCGTCTGCTTGATCTTTAGCTTTGATTGATAAGCTGATAGTGCGATTCTTACGATCAACACCAACAAACTTAGTTTCAACGCTGTCATCAACAGATAATTCAGTAGTCGCATCTTCGATACGTTCACGTGAAATATCAGCAACACGAAGGTAACCTTCAACGCCTTCGGCTAATTCAATTTTAGCGCCTTTAGCGTCTACTTCAATAACCTTACCTGTAACAATAGCACCTTTTTTGTTATCTGCAAGATATTGATTAAACGGGTCATCTTCAGTTTGTTTAACACCTAAAGAGATACGCTCGCGCTCTGGATCAACCTGTAGTACTACCGCTGAAATCTCATCACCTTTCTTGTATTCACGAACAGCTTCTTCACCGCCAGCCCATGAAATATCAGATAAGTGAACAAGACCATCAATGCCGCCGTCAAGACCAATAAAGATACCAAAGTCAGTAATTGACTTGATCTTGCCTGATACTTTATCGCCTTTGTTGAAGTTCTTAGCGAACTCTTCCCAAGGGTTCGGGATACATTGTTTAAGGCCAAGAGAAATACGACGACGTTCTTCGTCAATTTCAAGCACCATAACTTCAACTGTATCACCTAAGTTAACAACTTTAGATGGGTGGATGTTTTTGTTAGTCCAATCCATTTCAGAAACGTGAACTAGACCTTCAACGCCTTCTTGAATTTCAACAAAACAACCGTAGTCAGTTAAGTTAGTTACGCGACCAGTAAGCTTAGCGCCTTCAGGGTAACGCTTAGCGATAGCAACCCATGGATCTTCGCCTAACTGCTTCATACCTAGAGATACACGAGTACGCTCACGATCGAATTTCAGTACTTTAACTTGAATTTCATCACCAACATTTACGATTTCGCTTGGGTGCTTAACACGTTTCCAAGCCATATCTGTGATGTGAAGTAGGCCGTCAATGCCGCCTAAGTCTACGAATGCACCGTAGTCAGTAAGATTCTTAACAATACCTTTAACTTCAATGCCTTCAGCAAGAGAAGCTAGTAGTTCATCACGTTCAACACTGCTTTCTGATTCAATAACAGCACGACGAGATACAACTACGTTATTACGCTTTTGATCAAGCTTAATAACTTTAAATTCTAAATCTTTACCTTCAAGATGAGTAGTATCACGAATAGGACGTACATCTACTAATGAACCAGGTAAGAAAGCACGGATGTTACTAACTTCAACTGTGAAACCACCTTTAACTTTACCGTTGATAACACCGATAATAGTTTCTTTTTCTTCATATGCTTTTTCAAGTACTTGCCATGCTTCATGACGTTTAGCGTCATCACGAGAAAGAATAGTTTCACCGAAACCATCATCTGTAGCTTTAAGCGACACATCAACTTCATCACCAACAGATACTTCTACTTCGCCTGTAAGGCTTTTGAATTGATCGATTGAAATAACAGATTCAGATTTTAAGCCAGCGTCTACTAAAACGTTGTCTTTTGTGATGGCGACTACAGTCCCTTTGATAATTGAACCAGGACGTGTTTCGATCGTTTTTAAGCTTTCTTCGAATAGTTGTGCAAAATTTTCAGTCATAACTTGTATATAAACTCAGTTATTAATCCAGTCAACGTCATTGTTTCATGGGGTAATTAAATAGTTGCCCAGTGCATCCTTACAGTAGGCTATAGGTTAATGTTCAGTTTGCATTAATCTTTCATTACTAAATGAAAGGATTTTACTAACCACTTCTTCAATAGAAAGTTCAGTAGAATCAATAATTAACGCACCTTCTGCAGCAACAAGCGGCGCCACCTTGCGGTTTTGATCTCGCTCGTCTCTCAGACGTATGTCATCCAAAAGGCGCATTATTTTAACATCAAAGCCCTTTTCTTTCAACTGATTAAATCTTCTTTGCGCCCTTTCTTCAGCGCTGGCGGTCAAAAACACCTTAACTGGCGCATCAACAAATACTATAGTACCCATGTCACGACCATCAGCAACTAAACCAGGTGTAACTTTAAAAGCACGCTGGCGTCGCAGTAATGCTTCACGCACACGAGGAAACGCAGCAACTTTTGATGCTAAAGCGCCTATTTCTTCTGTACGAATGGCGTTAGATACATCTTCGCCTTCCAAAATGACTTTACCTTCACCTTTATTACCGGTTTGAAACTGTACATCAAGATTCGCTGCTACCGGTAATAAGGACTGTTCGTCTTCTACGCTAATATTATGGTGCTGAGCTGCTACGGCTAATACCCGATAAATGGCACCACTATCTAATAAGTGCCAACCTAGTTGCTCAGCGACAATATGCGCAACGGTACCTTTACCCGCACCACTTGGTCCATCAATTGTAATTACAGGGATTTGTTGGTTCATTCAATTCTTCCTAGCTGACTTTTTTCTAACACCATAAGGTGCTAGTTATTTGGGATTAACGTCAATCCTACTTGGTTTGCTAATGCAACAAAATTTGGAAACGAAGTCGCCACATTGTCACACTCTAAAATTGTTATTTCACCGGTAGCTCTTAGCGAGCTAATAGCAAATGACATAGCAATACGATGATCGTCATGACTTTCAACCGTACCTGAGGTTAGCTGACCACCGGTAATATCAATACCATCAGGGTAAACGGTACAATCAATACCTAGCTCGACTAAGCCATCTGCCATTGCTTGAATACGATCACTTTCTTTAACCCGTAATTCTTCAGCACCTCTTAATCGTGTAATACCGGTTGCACAAGCCGCAGCAATAAATATCGCTGGGAACTCGTCTATAGCAAGTGGCACATCACGTTCATCAATATCGATACCTTTAAGCGGCGAAGATGATACCACAAGATCGGCAACAGGTTCACCTCCTGCTAGTCGTTCATTGGTAACAAGAATTTTCCCGTTCATTTGCTGTAAAATATTAATGGCTCCGATACGTGTTGGATTCATCCCAACATTACGAATAGTTATTTGTCCTTCTTTGGCAATTAAGCCCGCTACCATAAAAAAAGTAGCGGAAGATATGTCGCCAGGCACTTGAATGTCACAGGCAGTTAACTTATGGCCACCTTCAATGGATATTTTCTTACCTTGTTCAGTTTCTATCGACTTAACCGGATAACCAAATGCGGTTAACATGCGTTCTGTATGATCGCGCGTAATGCCAGGTTCAGTCACCGACGTTGTACCATTGGCATACATACCCGCCAATAACACACACGATTTTACTTGTGCACTGGCCATCGGTAACAAATAGTCAATGGCATTAAGTTTTTCATCTGCGGCTAAACCACTACACACCACTGGCGGCGTGCCGTCACTAGCGGCGGTAATATTAGCGCCCATCAGTTGTAATGGGGTGATCACTCGCCCCATTGGACGTTTGTTTAAAGAATTATCGCCAGCCATACGAGTTTCAAAGCGTTGGCCTGCTAAAATACCTGACAGTAGTCTGATTGATGTGCCTGAGTTACCAATATCTAATAATGCTTCTGGTTTGCTCAGACCATGTAAACCTTTACCATGCACGGTGACATTATGTTCGCTATCTGGGCCTTCAATTTCAATACCCATGGCTTTAAATGTATTCATCGTTGCCAAACAGTCTTGACCCGGTAAAAAACCACTAATATGTGTGGTGCCTTCAGCAAGCGCGCCAAACATTATAGAACGGTGAGAACAGGACTTATCACCCGGTACTAAAATATTTCCACTGACTTTATTGCTAGGTTTCGCTGTTATCGTTAAGGTATTATTTTTTTTATCTTGTAGGTTTGACATTATGATTCCAGTTAAGTTTTTCATTTACGGAAACTTCCCGCTTAGCCTAGGCTATTGTTTCACTAGGCTGTTATACCAATTTGATGCATTAATTATCAAATGTTAGCACTTAATACTGTTGAGCAAAGTTGTCCATAAAGTTAATCAATGCTTGCACGCCCTCTATTGGCATGGCGTTATATATACTCGCTCGCATGCCACCAACCATACGGTGACCTTTCAGGGCAGTTAAGCCCTTGGCTTCGGCTTGCTTGACAAATTCAGCAGATAAACTGTCATCCGTTAACCAAAAAGGTATATTCATCAAGCTTCTATTTTCTGACACGATTGAGTTTTTATAAAAAGTACTTTGATCAATATATTGATAGAGTAACTGCGCTTTATGCTGGTTAATTTCAGCAATAGCACTGACACCGCCTTTAGCCAATAGCCAGTCAAAAACAAGACCCGCTAAGTACCAAGCATAAGTCGGTGGTGTGTTATACATTGAGCCATTTTTAGCCTGTATTTCATAGTTCAAAATTGATGGGGTGGTTAAATGCGCATCACCCAGTAAATCTTCGCGTACAATAACTATCGTTAAACCTGATGGACCAATATTTTTTTGCGCACCAGCATAGATCAAACCAAATTTACTAACATCGAATTCACGTGACAAAATAGTAGAAGACATATCTGCAACCAACGGGATATTACCGGTGTTTGGCACCTCAAAAATTTCGATGCCATCTATTGTTTCATTGGGGCAATAATGTACATAGGCTGCATCTGGTCTAATGGGCCACTCACTACTGGGTTTAATACACTGAACGCCATCAATACTATCCATTGCATTGATGACATTAATATTGCCGTAATGGCTAGCCTCTTCTGCTGCTAATTGAGACCAAGAACCACTGACGATATAATCTGCTTTTTTACTCTTACCCAACAAATTTAGCGCGACAGCAGAAAATTGACCGCGACCTCCGCCGTGACAGAAAAGTACTTTATAATTTTCAGGAATAGCCATCAGCTTACGTAAATTTACTTCAGCTTGTCCTGCAACAACAAGAAACTCTTTACTTCTATGACTTAGTTCCATTACAGAGCTACCGGTATCGGCAAAATTTAAAAATTCACTCTGCGCTTTGTTCATTACATCGACAGGTAACATCGCAGGACCTGCGCAAAAATTGTAAACACTAGACATTTAACACTACACCCTTATTTATTAAACTTATTAAATTGGAATTGGCATGACATTAGGTAATCAATAGCAAGTTATTTTATTATCTCTTGGTACCATACCAGCGCCATTAAATTTATGATCTTGTTGTGCGCAGAAGAAATAAATCAAGGCACATTTTATTGTTTTAAACTAAACCTAAGTACTCACCTCTATCTAAGCAACACAGCCTTGTACCATTTTAACGAGCACAAGTCGGTAATAAATTGATCGAATTAATTGTAAATACTGTAAAAATTGAGATGAAATTCAACCGCTACTAGCATACCTGTTTAATAGGTAGCATCAATTCAAAAATAGAATTTGATATAAGCATTATCAAACCAGTTAAATTAATAAATTTCACACATAAAAAAAGGCGGTTATAACCGCCTTTTTATAAGTTAACGACGGTTACTCAGGAGTATCGTCATTATTGAGTGTTGGCGCTTCGCCTTCACTCTCGCTATCTATATCAATTTCAGGCGTATCAACTTGCTCACCCTCTACTATTTGGATTGGCACAAGTTCGCCATCCTCATTCTCTTCAAATGCTTCAACTTCTGCTATTTCATCGATACGCTGCAAGGCAACAACATGTTCCCCTTCAATAGTACGAATGATACGAACACCTTGAGTGTTACGACCAATGACACTAACTTCACTAACACGCGTACGCACTAGGGTACCGTTATCTGTGATCAGCATAATTTCGTCTTGATCTTCAACTTGCACCGCGCCAACAACAGGGCCGTTACGTTCGCTGACTTTAATTGAAACAACACCTTTAGTTGCGCGACTCTTCGCAGGATACTCATCTAATGCCGTACGCTTACCGTAGCCATTTTCAGTAATAGTCATAATAGGACCATTATTTTGAGGCACAATCAGAGAAACAACTTTTTGTTCACCCTCTAACTTGATACCGCGAACACCTGTTCCGGTACGACCAATAGGTTTTAATGCCCACTGCTCTAGACCTGTTTCAGGATCAAGCTTTATTTCGCCCGTTTCACTGTCACGTCTTTTTTCATTAAAACGAACCACTTTACCAGCGTCAGAAAATAACATAATGTCGCTGTTACCGTCAGTAATAGCGACGCCGATCAAGGTATCATCATCACGTAAATTCAGGGCAATAATGCCATTAGCACGCTGATTTTTATAAGCAGTCAGAGCAGTTTTCTTCACTGTTCCTGACGCTGTCGCCATAATAATGTATTTGTCTTCTTCGTATTCGCGTACTGGTAAAATAGCGGTAATACGTTCACCTTTATCAAGTGGTAAAATATTAACGATTGGACGACCACGAGCGGTACGACTAGCTAATGGTAATTGATACACTTTTAACCAATAGAGTTTACCGCGATCAGAGAAACATAAAATAGTGTCATGAGTGTTGGCAATCAGTAAGCGTTCAATGAAATCTTCTTCTTTCATTTTCGTTGCTGCTTTACCTTTACCACCGCGACGTTGCGCTTGATAATCACTTAATATTTGATACTTAACATAACCTTCATGAGAAAGCGTGACTACCACGTCTTCTTCAGTGATCAAATCTTCCATAGATAAGTCATGTGAAGCATTAGTAATTTCAGTACGGCGTTCGTCACCAAATTCATCACGAATCGCTTCAAGCTCTTCACGAATAACTTCCATTAAGCGAGTAGGTGTTGCCAAAATATAAAGTAATTCAGCAATTACATCTAATAATACTTTATATTCACTTATAATTTTTTCATGTTCTAGGCCGGTTAACTTATGTAAACGTAAGTCAAGTATCGCCTGTGCTTGTGGTGGCGTTAAAAAATATTGTCCATCACGAATACCAAACTCTTCTTCAACCCACTCAGGACGTGCAGCATCATCACCGGCAGCCGCTAACATGTCAGCGACAAGACCTAATTCCCAGCCACAAGCTAATAGTTGCTCTTTTGCTTCACTAGGTGTTGGTGAATTTTTAATTAACGCGATGATCGGGTCGATGTTAGAAAGTGCAATCGACAAACCTTCTAGTAAATGTGCGCGTTCTCGTGCTTTGCGCAATTCAAAAATAGTTCTGCGTGTTACTACTTCACGACGGTGTAAAACAAAGGCATCAATCATTTCACGCAGATTAAATAATTTAGGTTGACCGTTAGTCAAAGCTACCATATTTAAACCAAATGAAACTTGCATTTGAGTCAGCTTATATAAGTTATTTAAGATAACTTCGCCCACTTCACCACGTTTCACTTCTATCACCATACGCATGCCGTCTTTATCAGACTCATCACGTAAAGCAGAAATACCTTCTAAACGTTTTTCCTTCACCAAATCAGCCATTTTTTCAATCAAACGGGCCTTGTTAACTTGGTAAGGTAATTCATAGACAACAATGGTTTCTTTACCCGACTTTTCATCAACTTCAATTCTAGCTCGAGCACGAATTTTAATCTTTCCGCGGCCGGTAAGGTAAGCTTCTTGAATACCCGCTCGACCACTGATAATACCGGCGGTTGGAAAGTCTGGACCGGGAATATATTCTAATAATTCTTCAAAGCTAAGATCGTCATTTTCTATAACAGCTAAACAACCATTAATAACTTCAGTTAAATTATGGGGAGGAATATTAGTTGCCATACCTACTGCGATACCTGAGGTACCATTAACCAGTAGGTTAGGAATGCGCGTTGGCATTACTGCTGGTATCATTTCTGTGCCATCGTAGTTGGCAACGTAATCAACAGTTTCCTTGTCTAAGTCGGCCAAAATAGAATGGGCAATTTTTGACATTCTAATTTCGGTATAACGCATAGCCGCCGCTGAATCGCCATCAACAGAACCAAAGTTACCTTGGCCATCAACAAGCATGTAGCGTAATGAAAATGACTGCGCCATTCGAACAATCGTGTCATAAACAGCAGTATCACCATGTGGATGATACTTACCAATAACATCACCAACAACACGTGCTGATTTTTTATACGGCTTGTTAAAGTCGTTACCTAATACGTTCATCGCAAAAAGTACACGACGATGCACTGGCTTTAAGCCATCACGTACATCTGGTAATGCACGACCTACAATTACACTCATTGCGTAATCTAAATAGGAGCTTTTTAGCTCGTCCTCAATATTGACAGGAGCAATATTATTCGCCAAATCGGTCATAAATTGATGGTATCCCTTAACGTAAATCTAATTCAGAAAATTTCGAAATTATTATATTTATAATTAACACGGCATACTAGCATAAATATTTGTCATGCCCTACCGCTTTGTATTGCTTAATCTTGCCGTTTAAAAGGTAAAGTTTCAAGTAAATACTCGATATTAACCACAACAATAATATGGACTTGATTTTAGAGGTCTTTATCGGCTAAATTTAAGTCCATATACTCAGGAATATTAGCTATTATTGGCATTTTAAACATATCTCCTATTCAAGTGCTTATTTTACCATCATTGTAACCCATATACATCCAACCTAAGTTTGAAAGAACAAGCTAATGCTGTATAAGCAATTGCACTGCAAACAGAAATATCTGCATTTTTTCTGTAGATTTAAGGTGAATCAACTTTCACACTAGGCTTGCAGTAATTATTGCTTTAGAATCGACAATATTAAAAGACCAACAACGATGGTAGCTATGTCTAATCCTTTAAACGTTAATCCGGACGAAATCGCTAAATTTGAACAAGTTGCTAGCCAATGGTGGGAGCTTGATGGTGATTTTAAGCCTTTACACCAAATTAACCCTTTGCGCCGACAGTTTATTTGCCAGCATGTCGGCGATATATTTGCAAAAAAAATAATTGATGTCGGCTGTGGTGGCGGTATTTTAGCAGAAAGTCTTGCGCAACTTGGTGCAGATGTTACCGGTATTGATATGGGACAAGCGCCCTTAAATGTTGCCAAACTGCATGCTTTAGAAGCCGGTGTTAGTGTCGACTATCAAAAAATAACCGCCGAAGAAAAAGCCCAACAACAGCCACAACACTACGATGTCGTTACTTGTATGGAAATGCTCGAACATGTACCTGATCCCGAATCCATCATAAAGGCCTGTGCACAAATGGTGAAACCCGGTGGTTTTGTTTTTTTCTCTACCCTGAATAAGTCATTAAAAGCATATTTACTGGCGATAGTCGCCGCAGAGAAAATTTTGAAACTGGTGCCTAATGGCACTCATGACCACAAGAGTTTTATTCGCCCATCAACGTTAATAGCATGGGCTGAGTCGTATGAGTTAAAATGCATCGATGCCGCTGGTATTCACTATAATCCTTTGACTGAAAATCATAAGTTAAACTCATCACTTGATGTGAACTATATTCTTTGCTGTCAACGCATTTAACAATCCTAGCTTAACCTGAAACTGCATCTTGAAACTACACTTTAAAATACAATGGATATAAATTAACGCGTCGATATAAAATTTTACTATCGACGCTACGCCTCAATAACTATAACTAACTAGAGCGATATTATGTCAACTATCCAGCATCCTACAAAGCAACTTGCCAGTGTACTTTTTGATTTAGACGGCACATTGTTAGATACCGCGGATGATTTAGGCGCGGCATTAAATCATGTTTTAAGCCATTACAATAAGCAAACTGTAGTGGCAAAGCATTATCGCCCTATAGCCTCTGACGGTGCTTTAGGATTACTAAACCTTGGTTTTGGTGCAACCATCAAACAATATGACTATGACGTATTACGTCAACAATTCCTCACTTACTATCAAGAAAATATTGCTGAGCACACCTGCCTTTATCCAGGCGTTGCTCAATTACTGGAAAACTTAGAAACTAACAATATACCTTGGGGCATTATCACCAATAAGCCTGAAGGCTTAACAAAACGGCTTCTTCCTTATTACCCTGAGTTTGCAAATTGTGCTGTTATGGTCGGTGGTGACACCTTAACTAAACGAAAGCCTGATCCTGAGCCAATATTACATGCTTGTCAGCAAATTAATGTTGATCATAAGCAATGTTTTTATGTCGGTGATGCCCTACGTGATATCCAAGCAGGTAATAGTGCAGCAATGACCACGTTCGTGGCTAAATGGGGATATATTCTTAGCAACGAAAACTGTCAAACTTGGCAAGCAGATCATATCATCGCTAAGCCATTAGACCTGCTCAACTTTATTAATTGATACTGAATTATTAACCGATACTTAATGATAAGCTGCACTACTGTATAATACCAATCCCATTAAGTTATTGCTCACTTGTACTAGTTAAAATAGCTCAAGGCTGTGTTGCTCTCACTCCCAATAACCAGCTATTGCTCAATCGAGCGCCTTACCTTGAGTTATTCTTCCTGCGCACAATAAGATCACAAACTTAATGGAACTGGTATTAGTTTTAAAGCAGCTTTACTCTGCCTACTATTTTAGGCCATTACCGACTTCACTAACAGCAAGCCTACCAACACCAAATTAACCTCAATATTACAAACAGCACGTTTTAGTGGCTAATAAGCTCTTCATATTAACTAGCGCTTTAAATAATAGAAGCAAAATATCATCTATTTGCGTTGATAAAACAATCACTCGTCAATTTATGCGTTCAAGAATCAACCTAAAACATAAGCTACTGAATATTATAGTTTTTATATTTTATATTACCTTTAGACATATGAAATATAAAAATTAACTTAAAATAATTTAAAGCTAAAAAAAAATAAAAATAACCGTTGCGTTTTAGAGAAATCAAAATTGAAAAGCGCTACTAAGTTAGTTGTTACTAACAGAACTTTCACTGTAAAAAAAGCAACTAATATTCGACATCTTTTATCCTTGCAATATCACGCAAACCGCACTATCTTGTGATTAGTTTCTTAAAAACCCCAAGATATAGTGCATTTTTCATTCAAAGGCATTTTGCATGAAATACCATTTACCGTGTGTAAATATCATCTTGAGGCAATTAACATTATATCCATCTATTTTGGGTGTTTATAACAACAAACAGATTTACAGGTACTTCATGACTAACAAACTTTTTGTCACAAAACGCAATGGTTCAAAAGAACTCATCGACTTAGAAAAAATCCATAAAGTAATTGCTTGGGCTGCTGAAGACCTAGACAATGTTTCGGTATCTCAAGTTGAACTGAAGTCTCATATTCAGTTCTATGATGGTATTAAAACTTCTGATATTCATGAAACCATTATTAAAGCAGCGGCTGATTTGATCTCAGAAGAAACACCTGATTATCAATACCTGTCAGCGCGCTTAGCTATATTCCATTTGCGTAAGAAAGCATATGGCCAATTTGAACCGCCTAAGCTTTACCCACATGTCGTGAAGTTAGTAGAGGCCGGTAAATACGATCAACACTTATTAATTGATTACAGCGCTGACGAATTTGAACAGTTAGAAAGTTTTATGGAGCATGGCCGTGATTTAAATTTCAGTTATGCGGCAGTAAAGCAGTTGGAAGGCAAATACCTGGTACAAAATCGTGTGACCGGTGAAATTTATGAAAGTGCGCAATTTCTTTATATTTTAGTGGCAGCTTGTTTATTCGCTAAATACCCAAAAGAAACGCGCTTAGATTATGTTAAAGGTTTTTATAACGCTATTTCTACCTTTAAAATCTCGCTACCAACCCCTATTATGGCTGGTGTGCGTACGCCCACTCGTCAGTTCTCTTCATGTGTACTGATTGAGTGTGGTGATAGTTTAGATTCAATCAATGCCACCTCAAGTTCTATTGTTAAGTATGTTTCTCAACGTGCTGGTATTGGTATCAATGCTGGTCGTATTCGCGCATTGGGCAGTACTATTCGAAATGGCGAAGCATTTCATACTGGCTGTATTCCATTTTATAAGCACTTTCAAACTGCGGTAAAAAGTTGTTCACAAGGTGGGGTTCGTGGTGGTGCAGCGACCCTATTCTATCCACTTTGGCATTTAGAAGTTGAAAGCTTACTGGTGCTTAAAAATAACCGCGGTGTCGAAGAAAACCGTGTACGCCATCTAGATTACGGCGTGCAATTTAATAAATTGATGTATCAGCGCTTGATCAAAGGTCAATCTATTACTTTGTTTAGCCCAAGTGATGTACCTGGTTTATACGATGCATTCTTTGAAGATCAAGAAAAATTTGAAGCGCTTTACGTTAAATACGAAGCTGATGATTCAATTCGTAAAAAATGTATTAAAGCTATCGAACTGTTCACATTGTTTGCTCAAGAACGCGCCAGTACCGGTCGTATTTACTTACAAAACGTAGATCACTGTAATACTCATTCTCCATTTGACCCTACTGTAGCACCGATTCGTCAAAGTAATTTATGTTTAGAAATTGCCTTACCAACCAAGCCAATGGAAGATGTTAATGATCCCAATGGTGAAATTGCCCTATGTACATTATCAGCCTTTAACCTAGGCGCAATTAAAAACCTTGAAGAACTCGACGGTCTAGCTGACTTAGCCGTACGTGCTTTAGATAGCTTATTAGATTATCAAGACTACCCTGTTCCTGCTGCACATACCGCGACCATGGGGCGTCGTACATTAGGTATAGGTGTTATTAATTACGCTTATTACTTAGCAAAAAACGGGGTTTATTACTCAAACGGTAGTGCCAATAATTTAACCCATCGTACTTTTGAAGCTATTCAATACTACTTGTTAAAAGCGTCGAATCAGTTAGCTATTGAGCAAGGTGCTTGCCCTAAGTTTAATGAAACGCGTTTATCTCAAGGTATATTACCTATCGATACTTACAAAAAAGAAATCGATAATATTACCGCTGAACCCTTACGTTTAGACTGGGAGTCGCTGCGTGCTAGCATTAAGGAACATGGTGTTAGAAACTCAACTGTCTCAGCATTAATGCCCTCAGAAACCTCATCACAAATCTCTAATGCAACTAATGGCATTGAGCCGCCTCGTGGCTTAATCAGCATTAAAGCCAGTAAAGATGGTGTTTTAAAGCAAGTTGTTCCTGAATATGAAAAATTAAAAGACAACTACGAACTGCTTTGGAATATTCCAAGTAATGAAGGTTATCTACAACTAGTTGGCATTATGCAAAAGTTTATTGACCAAACTATTTCAGCGAATACCAACTATGACCCTTCTCGTTTTGAAGGTGGCAAGGTGCCAATTAAACAAGTATTAAAAGATATTTTAACCGCCTACAAGCTTGGTATTAAAACGATGTATTATCACAACACGCGTGATGGTGCTGACGACAGCTTCATAGAAGCTGAAGACGATTGTGCCGGTGGCGCATGTAAAATATAGCGGTAGTCAGAGGAGAACACCTGATTTTCCTCTTTTTTACCTACATATTTACCTGCATAAAAATTAGCTTAATTATGCCAATTTCATTAATTAGGTGGTCTACTTTATACACAGGGAAAACAACCAAATACAAGGTATTTATTTTAATAACTCGTTGTTCAGGACAATAGGCGCCTGCATTGTCTAATAAGCTGCATCCATGCAGCGATAATGAGTAAATAAATAACGCAGTAGCGGGTTGTTTTAACCAGTATAAATGATCAGATAATGAGTGAGATTGCTATCACTATTAAAAGATGAAATATCGCGCCTCATATGGCGCTATTTCTAGGAGATATAAATGTCGTACACTACGTTTAACCAAACAGCTAACAATGCCTTGTTAGAGCCAATGTTTTTGGGAAACAGTGTTAATATTGCACGATACGATCAACAACGTTTTATGGCGTTTGAAAAACTGATCGAAAAACAATTATCATTTTTTTGGCGTCCAGAAGAAATTGACGTATCAAAGGACCGGGCCGATTGGCAGAGTTTAACTGACTCTGAAAAGCATATTTTTATCTCCAATTTAAAATACCAAACGCTACTCGACTCAATAACTGCACGCTCAGTTAACGCAATATTATTGCCACTAGTTTCGTTGCCTGAAGTAGAAACATGGATTGAGACGTGGGCCTTTAGTGAGACCATTCATTCTCGCTCATACACGCATATTTTACGTAATTTATTTACCGACCCCAGTGAAGTGTTTGACGACATCATGGTCAATCCGTCAATTTTGAAGCGAGCTTCAAGCATCGCAAAATACTTTGACTCGGTTATTATCACTACGCAATTATTACAGTCGCAAGGCCCAGGTAGTTATCAAGTTGAGGGTAACACTATCGAGGTTAGCGAACGTAAGTTGAAAGAACGCTTATTTTTAGCCATCTGTTCGGTAAATGCCTTAGAAGCTATTCGTTTTTATATTAGTTTTGCTTGTTCTTTCGCCTTTGCAGAACGTGAGTTACTTGAAGGTAACGCAAAAATTATTAAACTCATTGCTCGCGACGAAGCACTGCATTTAACCGGTACACAGCATATTCTCAATAACTGGATGTCAGGTAGAGACGACCCTGAAATGCAAGAAATTTCTAAAACGTTTCGTGAAGAAGGTAAACAGATTTTCATGGACGTGGTAGAACAGGAAAAAGAATGGGCTGATTATCTATTTAAAGATGGCTCAATGATTGGTCTTAATGCTGCTATTTTAAAACAATACATTGAATACATTAGTAATCAACGTTTAAGTGCTATCGGCTTTGATGCCCCATTTGATATAAAAAGTAACCCACTACCTTGGATGAATTCTTATTTAGTGAGTGACAATGTACAAGTGGCACCACAAGAAACAGAAATTTCTAGCTACTTAGTCGGACAAGTTGACTCATCAGTATCAAGTGATGATTTTGACGACTTCGATTTATAGCCTTGATGGCTTTTAATATTACCGTCGAGGGGCGAAAGATAACGTTCCTCGATGAAGACAAAAATATTCTTAATGCTTTAGAAAGAAAAAATATTAATTCACAATTTCATTGCCGAGATGGATTTTGTGGTACTTGTCGTTGTTTGCTAAAAAAGGGCACGGTTGAGTATGCTCAATTCCCCTTGGCTTTTATCGGTGACAATGAAATTCTTACTTGCTGTTCAACGCCTACCAGCGATATAGAGATAGATATACACGGCTAAGTTTCACCCTTGTGATATTAAGGTTTTATAATAGTCGAGCTTGGCGTTTTTTTATAACAACGCCAAGCTTGATGTTAAACAATATTGTTGACCTTAACGTTTTGAGTACAATATTTTTTTATGACCTTATTAAGTAAAAATTCGCCATAACTGGTGAATTCATTCAATATATTATTGAAGTAAAAATTGATTAAATCATAAGCTAAATGAAAGCTTAGCTCCTTGTCTAAGCCGAATATTGAAAAACCCAATATTATAAATACCTACTATGCCTAGCTACCAAGCCATTTTCTCTAACGCCGACTCCCTCATCTAAATTGGTCATAATACCCAGACTCTGTAAGGGTATATTTATACCAAGTTGATTAATTACCTGCTCATTTTTAAGGGTTAAAATGAATAACTACAGCGTTATAAAATTTATAAGGTGAATAACTACTGACTAAATTTTATGCCTTGTATTTATCCATTTTTCCTCATGAAAAAGGTGATCACTTAATTAATCAAATTGGTATTATACCAATCCCATTAAGTTATTGCTCACTTGTACTCGTTAAAATAGCTCAAGGCTGTGTTGCTCTCAATCCCAATAGCCAGCTATTGCTCAATCGAGCGCCTTACCTTGAATTATTTTTCCTGCGCACAACAAGATCACAAACTTAATGGAACTGGTATTACTTAACAACAACCGTGCCGTTATACATTTTCATTTGACAATGAAAGGCATATTCTCCTTTCTTCATCGCTGGTAATTGTACTGAAAACGCTTTATTTAACGGTAAATCAGCACTGATTTCTAAATCAGGAAATAGCACAGTTGCCGCGCAAGGACTGGCATCTTTACGAATAAATGTAATGGTCAGCGGTTTGTCTTTAAGCAATGAAATATGTGCCGGTTGATAAATTCCGTCTTCAACCACTACCGTTATTTGACTTTTATATTGTTCATCACTCACTTGAGTTGATGGTGCTTTATATAACCAAAACCACAAAATAATTAAAGCAATTAACCCTAAGCCCATTAAATTGATTATTAACATATTGATCTCCTTAAATTAATGATCTTGTGGTTTAAAAAAGCGTAAACGGTTGGCATTGCTGACCACCGTTAATGATGAAAATGCCATGGCAGCACCGGCAATAACTGGACTCAATAACAAGCCAAAAAATGGGTATAAAATGCCTGCGGCAAAAGGTACACCGGCTGCGTTGTAGATAAATGCACCTAAAAGGTTTTGTTTAATATTGCGTAGTGTGGCTTTACTCACGGCTATCGCGTCCGCAAGGCCATGTAATGAACCTCTCATTAAGGTAATATCTGCACTTTCAATCGCAACATCAGTGCCGGTACCGATAGCAAATCCAACATTGGCCAATGCCAATGCGGGGGCGTCATTAATACCGTCCCCTGTCATGCCAACAATTTCGCCTTGAGCTTGCAGCTCTGCTACTTTATTTGATTTTTCTTCGGGTAATACTTCAGCAAACACTTCGGTAATACCGACTTTTTTCGCTACTGCATTGGCTGTTGCTTTGTTGTCACCCGTTAGCATGACGACACGGATACCATTAACCTGAAGCCTCTTTATAGCTTCAACAGAGTCTTGCTTAATGGGATCAGATACCGCGATAATGGCGGCAAGTTTGTTATCAATCGCTAAATACATCGGTGTTTTAGCTTCATTGGCAAGTTTTTGCGCTTTAGCAACAACATCATTTAACACAACATCGTTTTTTAACATCAACTTTTGATTGCCAAAAAGTACTTGTTGACCATGGCATGTTGCAGTTACGCCATGACCTGCAATGGCTTGAAAATCAGTAGTATGTTCAAGTTCAACATCTTGCTCAATGGCTGAGTCAACAATGGCTTGTGCCAGTGGATGTTCAGAGCCACGCTCAATACTGGCGGCTACAGTTAAAATATATTTTTCTGTATAGCTTTCATCAGCAACAATAATATCAGTTACTTTAGGCACACCTTCAGTGATTGTGCCGGTCTTATCCAAAATCATGGTGGTAATTTTTGAAGCGGCTTGCAATGCTTCACCATTACGTATCAACACCCCTACCTCCGCTGCTTTACCAACGCCAACCATTACCGACATCGGTGTTGCTAAGCCGAGCGCACAAGGGCAAGCGATGATCAAAACTGTTGTTGCTGAAACCACGGCAAAGGCTAATGTTGGCTCAGGACCAAAGTTAAGCCAGACTAACGCGCTGACGATAGCAATAATCATCACTATTGGAACAAAATAGCCTGAAATAACGTCAGCTAAACGGCCAATCGGCGGTTTAGAGTTTTGTGCTCTTTTAACCATATTAATGATTTGTGCTAAGGCCGTGTCTTTACCCACCCGCGTTGCTTTAAATAAAATTGAACCGGTTTTATTTAAAGCACCTGCAACGATGGTATCGCCTGCAACTTTTTCAACCGGCATAGGCTCACCCGTTAACATCGACTCATCGATTGAACTGTGTCCTTGCGTTACAATACCGTCGACTGGAATTTTTTCTCCTGGCCTTACTCGTACAATGTCATTGAGTAAAACTTGCTCAATAGCGATATCCATTTCTTTCTCGTCACGCACAACACGTGCAGTTTTAGCTTGTAAACCAATTAAACGCTTTATCGCTTCACTCGTTCTGCCTCTTGCTTTCACTTCAAGTGCTAACCCTAAGTTGATTAACCCGATAATCATGGCTGTCGCTTCAAAATAAACATGTCGTGCCATCTCTGGCAATGCCATAGGAAAGAACACAACGACCATGGAATAGATCCACGCGGTGCCTGTTCCAAGCGCAATTAAGGTATCCATATTAGCCGTGTGATTTACCAATGATTTCCAAGCACCTATATAGAAATGTTTACCTGCAAAATACATAATGCCAGCGCATAAAACACCAATAAATAACCAAATAACGCGCTCTAGCGGTGTTTCAACAGTCATAGGACCACCAAAAATACTGTAAATCATCAATGGCACACCCAGAACCAGAGCAACCCAAACCTGCCTCATTAGGTTGGTGTAGTATTTTTGGTCGGCAATATCTTTTTCATCCAGTAATTCATCATCACTACGATCACTGGCACTGCTAGCGTTGTAACCTATAGTTTCAATAGCTTTTATAAGTATTTCAGGGGCAACATTTCCGGCTATAGAAACCGTGCGCAAGGCAAAATTCATTTCTGCACTGTCTACGCCATTAATGTTTTTTAACACGGTTTCAATTTTACCAACGCAGCTTGCACAGCCTGCGCCTTCGATGATCAGCTCTTGGGTATTTTGATTACCCGTGCTGCCAGTTAACTTATTCATTGTTACCTCCTTGGTGTCTGTTGTCTTCGCTTTTATACTTTTCTTTTATACTTATTATAGCTGAACGTCACTCTATAGCTGTAAGTATTTGATATTGTTCAGGTGTTAAGCTTGGTAGGCGTTTTATAAAAGCCACCATTGCCCAGATACGCTGATCATCATGAGTTTTACCCCAAGCGGGCATTCCTGAGGCTTTAATGCCGTGCTTAATAACCCAGAAATTATTACGATCAGCTTGCCTGTCATCACCATGTTCATGTCCTTCATGACTATCATTAGAAACAGCTAAATTTGGTGGTGTTGGATATAAACCTAAACTCATATCACTCTTACGCTGTCCTGGTTTTAAATGACAACTAGCACACATAAATTCGTAGTCAACACCGCCGGATAACAATAATTCAGGGTCGGTTAAATCTGGCACTTTAATATTTTCAGCAGCCTTTGTTATTGAATTTTCTCTTGTTGCTTCTAAAAGCCAATAAACTAAGTCACTGTGAGGTTCATCGGCAGCCACATTAACAATTCCCGAATATATTACTGCGGCAGTAACTCCAACGCCTAAAACTGACAGAAATAGTACTAATTTAAGTTTTTTCATGGATATTCCTACTACATTGAAAATCACTTAGTGCATGTATTTACGCTAAGTGACTTTTCAAATTTAATTAATGGTTATTGTGCTCATCTTTTTTCATATTGTTGTCATCCATTTTTTTCATTTTGCTGTGGTCCATTTTTTTGTCCATTTTGCTATGGTCCATCTTCTCATTTGATTTTTCAGCTTGTTGCATGCATTTTTTCATCATGGCGATAGCGACCGGATCATTCATATCCATTTTGCTATGATCCATTTTGCTACAATCCGCTTTTTCAGCCTTTTTTACGTGCATACTGGGATCATGTGCAGTCGCTGCCATTGACAAAGTAATGGTTGGTATTAATACCAAAGCGATTTTACTGATTGTGTTAATTAAGCCTGTTTTCATGTTTTACTCCTGGGTTAGTTATTTAATATTTAACATTTTCTAGATAAATTCATTAACTGCCGTATTATTGCCATCAAAGTTCTGCGTTTTTTATCAATTTATAGCTCTAGGCTTTCGACCCTGTAAGCTTTATTGATGATGAACGCCATAAATAAAACAATACCGGCAATACCAGCAAGGTTAATAACACGGCACTCATCATGCCGCCAACCATCGGCGCTGCGATGCGGCTCATCACTTCAGACCCTGTGCCTGTGCCATATAAAATCGGTAATAAACCAAGAATAATCGCTGCTGCCGTCATCATCACCGGACGAACACGCCTACCTGCGCCATACAGCACTGCTTGTAATACATCTTCTTTCGTTGTCACAATGTCTTTTGAGTGGTGTTCATCAAGCATGGCTTGATACGCTTGATTTAAATACACCAGCATAATAACGCCAATTTCTACCGCCACCCCTGCGAGCGCAATAAAGCCAACGCCAACGGCTACTGAGAAGTTAAAGCCTTCTAAATACATTAACCATATGCTGCCCACCATGGCTAATGGTAAAGTGCCCATAATTATCACCACTTCAATCACGTTACGAAAGTTAAGATAAAGTAAAATAACAATAATAAATAAGGTTAATGGCACCACATAAGCCAACTTCGCCTTAGCACGCTGCATATATTCGTATTGTCCCGCCCAGGTCACTGAGTAACCGGCAGGTAGTACTAATTTATCTGTAACTACTTTCTTGGCAGCTTCAACATAAGTGCCGACATCAACGCCGTCAATATCAATAAAAGCCCAACCGTTTAAGCGCGCATTTTCAGATTTAATGCCTGGAGGGCCATCTTCGATATAAATATTGGCTACGTCCCCTAAGGCAATATTTTGGCCATTTGGTGTAACAATAGGTAACAATGATAATTGCTCTGGGGAGTCACGATAGTCTTGCGGATAACGCACATTAACCGGATAACGCTCTAAGCGCTCAACGGTTTGAGTAACATTCATGCCACCGACAGCGGTGGCTACTACTTGCTGAATTTCAGCGATATTCAAACCGTATCGAGCCGCTTTCGCTCGCTCAATATCAACTTTTATATATCGACCACCGACAACACGTTCTGAATAAACCGATGTTGTGCCAGGTACGTCTTTTAATATCTGCTCTAATTGTTTGCCAATGTCTTGAATAGCCAATAAGTCAGGCCCTGCTATTTTTATACCGACAGGGGTCTTAATGCCTGTTGCTAGCATATCAATGCGGGTTTTAATCGGCATCACCCAAGCATTAGTTACGCCTGGCAATTGAATTAGCGCGTCAAGTTCTTTTTTCAAACTTTCAGTTGTTACCCCTTCACGCCATTGATCATGGGGCTTAAACTGAATAAAAGTCTCTATCATGGTTAATGGCGCAGGATCGGTTGCGGTTTCAGCACGACCTACTTTACCAAATACGGTTTTTACTTCGGGTACCGTTTTAATCAACTTGTCAGTTTGTTGCAGAAGTTGTCGGGCCTCACCTATCGAAATGCCGGGATAAGTGGTGGGCATGTACATCAAGTCACCTTCATCAAGCGGTGGTATAAACTCACTACCGATTTTATCCAGTGGATAAATACCAACCGCAAGCACAGCTAATGCAGCAACTAGTGTCACTTTGGGAAAACGTAAAACAGTTTTCAAGGCTGGCATATAGATAAAAGTTAGCGATCTATTGACCGGATTTTTATGCTCAGGTAGTACTTTACCTCGAATAAAATAGCCCATTAATACCGGTACTAAAGTGATGGCTAATGCCGCAGATGCCGCCATAGCATAAGTTTTGGTAAATGCTAGCGGGGCAAACATACGCCCTTCTTGTGCTTCTAGGGTAAACACTGGCACAAAACTCACGGTAATAATTAATAAACTGAAGAATAATGCAGGCCCTACTTCACTGGCTGATTCAGTGACTACTTGCCAGCGGTTCTCTTTGGTGAGTGCTTTCCCTTTAGCCGTGAGTCGTTCCATGTGTTTATGCATATTTTCTATCATGACGATAGCACCATCAATCATCGCGCAAATAGCAATAGCGATGCCACCTAATGACATAATGTTTGCGTTAAGTCCTTGCAAGTGCATGATAATAAAGGCGGTTAAAATACCTACAGGTAAACTAACAATCGCCACTAAAGAAGAACGCACATGAAATAAGAAAATAACGCAAACTAAGGCAACTACACCAAATTCTTCTAATAACTTAGAGGCCAAGTTATCGACTGCTCGTTCTATCAATGCAGAACGGTCATAAACTGGTACTATTTCTACGCCATCAGGTAAGCCTTTTTTAAGCTGTTCAAGCTTTGCCTTTACGCGGTTAATCACTTGCTGAGCATTTTCACCAAAGCGCATCACGACAATACCGCCAACCGTTTCGCCTTCACCATTAAGTTCAGCGACACCACGACGCATTTGCGGGCCAGTACCAATATCTGCGACATCTTTTAACAGTAACGGCGTACCATTTTTATTAAACCCTAGTGGAATATTTTCAAGATCTTCAATACTTTTTATATAGCCGGTAGTTCTGACCATATACTCGGCTTCAGCCATTTCTACCACTGAAGCACCTATCTCCTGATTACCTTGTTTAATGGCGGTTTGAATAAGTGACAGCGGTATACCAAAGGCGCGTAATTTATCAGGACTGACCCTAACTTGATATTGCTTAACCATACCGCCAAGCGCAGAAACTTCTGATACGCCAGGCACAGTTTGTAACTCAAACTTTAAAAACCAGTCTTGTATACTGCGTAGTTGGCTTAAATCATGTTGGCCTGTTTTATCTGTTAGCGCATACAAATAGACCCAACCAACGCCCGTCGCATCAGGCCCCAGTTGTGGACGAGCATCGCTAGGTAGATTAGGCGCAACTTGACTTAAATACTCAAGTACTCTTGATCTTGCCCAGTAAAGGTCGGTATCTTCGTCGAAAATAACGTAAACATATGAATCACCAAAAAACGAAAAGCCTCGTACGGTAACCGCACCCGGTACTGACAACATGGCGGTAGTCATTGGGTAGGTGACCTGATCTTCAACCACTTGTGGTGCTTGACCTGGGTAGCTTGTTTTTATTATTACCTGCACATCGGATAGATCAGGCAATGCATCAATCGGGGTTTTACTGACAGAATATAATCCAGCACCCACCAGTAATATTGTCGCTAGTAAGACAAAAAATCGATTACTAACCGACCAACGAATAATAGCAGTGATCATTATTATGCTCCTTTGTCGTTTGCAGTATTTTTCATTACCGCGTCAGTTTTAGGCATTGTCATCGCACTGACAATAATAAAAATGCCCTCACGTATTTCAAAGGTGAACATGACATAAGCATTATTTGAAAATAAGGCCATATCAACATTGTCATCAACCATAAAGTCAACTCTGCCTGCTGCACGGTCCCATTTTACGATGGCTTCACGGTCAATGGTGACCATTCTATGAGCAGCCATTACGTTAACGACTGTACCGTTGACAGTCGCTGAGGAAACTGTGTCAACAGAAGCGCTGTTACTCATATCCATTTCGCTCGGCTTGTCTTGGCTAGGCTCTGCTTGGTCAGCTTCATGATGCATACGTTTAAAATCAGATGATTTACTTGATTCTGAATCTAATAAAAATTGCGCTGAGCTAACCACTTTTTCACCAGCATCAAGTCCGCTAAGTATTTCAACATTATCGCGGTCATATCGACCTACAGTGACGGCAATAGATTTAAAACTACCTTCACCCAAAGCTAGCACCACTCTATTTTGCTTACCCGTTCTAATCAGAGCTTCTTGTGGAATTAACAACGCTTGTTCATCACCGGTAGAATGGATAACAATTTGTGCAAACATATTAGGCTTCAACTCACCCTCTTCATTGCTAAAATGTGAGCGTACTTTCACCGTTCGTGTTTTAGCATCGAGCGTTGGGTAAATAAAATCTACTTGCCCTTGCCATGTTCTACCGGGTAAATAATCTAATGTCATAGTGACCGGTGTACCAGTTTTAACTTGGTGCGCTTGTCGTTCAAAAACTTCTGCTTCAAGCCAAACTTCAGACAAGTCGCCAATTGACAACAAAGTAGTATCCGGCTTAACAAAAAAACCTTCACGTATGTTTAGCATTTTTACCACACCATTTTGCGGTGCGTAAAAAGTTATTTTTTGCTGAACTTGCTTGGTTTTTTTCAGCTTTACAATCGCCGACTGAGGTAACTGCAATGCCATCAGTCTATTTTCAGCCGCAGTGATTAAGCGACTGTTTTTCCGCTCTAATGCCAATAATAATTCCTCTTGAGCATTGACTAACTCAGGCGAGTAAATATCATAAAGTGCTTGATTTTTCTTAACAGGATCACCTACCGCCTTAACATAGAGCTTTTCTATCCAACCTTGAACACGTGGATGAATATGAACAATTTTTCTTTCATCAAAAGTAATATAGCCCATGGTGTTTATTTCACTGTGCAGTGAGCTAAAGTTCGCTATAGCTGTTCTTACACCTAAGTTATTCTCCACATCAGGAGAAATACGGATGGTACCAACACCTTCATTAGGTCCTTTGCCATCATCGTCATAAACCGGCACTAAATCCATACCCATAGGTGATTTACCTGGCTTGTCTTTGATATAATTTGCATCCATCGGCGCCACCCAATAAAGCGGTTTTTTCTCAGCCGTTTTAGCGCTATTGGCTTGCTCATTTTCTGCAGGAACTATAAAACTATAAGCACCCAGAGTGAGTATTGAGCCAATAACCATGCCAATAATGATGGTTTGAATATTATTGTTTATGATATTTTTACTCATTATTTTTGTCCCGAATAAACAACAGTTTGATTGTTATTAATTAAATTAGATTTGTTGTAGGTGTCTGCCGTATTGAGACTGCCGATAAAAAGATAATTAAGCTCTAAGCCTATTTTCTGTTCTTCTACGTTCAGTGTTAGTAGGTCTATTTCAGTATTTAGCACAGCAATTCGTGAACGCACAACTTCAGCAAAGTCACCATCGTCGTTGGTATAGGCAGATAAAGAGGCTGCTGCTTGATCGTGTATTTGAGGGAGTAACTTAAATTTATAAAGCGTTTGTCGCTCTTTTAAGCGTAATAATCTGCCTTTGGCACTTGAATAAGCAGCCAATAATTGTCTGAGTAATAAAATTTTGTCAGTCTTCACCGCTGCTGTTGCAGATACCGCTGATTGCACTTCTTTATCTTGTCGATTATGAGTAAAAATTGGCAGATCAAAGGTCACACCAACAGAGAATAAATCAGCTCGGCTGCTGCCCATAGGATCATTGGCTCGATAGCCATAACTTGCGTTTATGCCCCATTCAGCTTGATATTTTTGCTGCGCTAATTTAATGCCTGTTTTAGTCGCCTTGATGTTTTTTTCTAACGCCATAACCGCAGGATGGTTTGAAAAGTATGGAATTAACGCTCTTGGCTCAAGCCAGGTTTCTTTGGCGACTAAAGTATGGTTAATTAAGCCTATTTCAGGCAATTCTTGACTAAGCACTAACTTATGTAAAGAAAATTCGGAGGCTAATAATACCGGTTCATCTGCACTATTTTCGCTATAAAATTGGCTCAACCATTGAGTAAGCATGCCAAAAAAACCGCTTTTCTGTTGTACCAGTTGCGCTAACCTATCTTCTAAACGTGTTAGCTCTACTTGTGCTCGAACAATATCTTGTTGACGAATTTTACCTAACGCCGACGAATAGTTTGCTGTTGCTACATCGGCTAACTGCTCGAACAACGACCTGTTCTTTTCAATTAAGGCAATACTTTGCTGAATTCGATAAGCGTCCAACCATAAACTTCCTACCGTAACCGCTACTTTTGATTCTCGGTCTTTTCTTTGATAGGGAAACGCTTCACTTTGCGTTTTTAATTGTTGGCTTTTAATCGCTAAAGTATCTCCACGAGGAAACATTTGTGCAATGCCCACCTTGGCCTGTGTCATGCCTTCTTGAGTAAAATTAAAGCCGTTAGTTGGCAAGTTAGCCAAACCAATAGACACCTTAGGATTGGGTAAGGTATTTACCGCCGTACTCATTAATTCAACGGCCCTTTGTTTATGTTTATTGCCCGTTAACCAAGGGTCATTTTCTTGAGCCATTGCAATGGCATTTTTAAAAGATAAAGCAGTGCTATCACTCATCACAGGAGACTGAGCCGCACTAAGGTAAAAAACAGAAAAAGCTAAAACCCCTGCACCAAGCTTAATACTAAACTTGAGAGCAAATTTACTGTGCTGGTTAAGTTTATTCATTAGAATTGTTCCTTATACGATTGAACATTGGCATAAATTTCATCCGTACCATTCGACTTCAAAAGTAGGACTCTGTAAGGCTGAAACTTGTCATCAACTTCCATTCCTGGTGTGCCTACAGGCATAGCGGGAACGGATAAGCCAATAACATCATCGGTGTGTGTCTCTTGCATAAATTGTTGGATGAATTTTGCCGGTACATGTCCTTCAAACACATAACCCTCTTTTGAAATAGCGCTATGACAAGAGCGATATCTAGGCGCTATGCCTTTTTCTTCTTTAATGACTGAAAAATTTTGAGAGCTATGAACTTTAGATTCAAAACCATTATCATTGATATGACTTATCCACTTTTTACAACAGCCACATGTCGGACTTTTATATACATCTAGGACAATAGATTGCGAGGTAGCCTTGTGAGTTTTAGCCGTAGCAGCTTCTTTATCTGAACAGCTTGCAAGCGCAATGACTACAACAAAGGTAGTTATAAATTTTAAAGGAAATTTATTGGAAAACATAACCCCCCCAATAGGGATATTAATTAATATTTTTTAATTAACTAGGTTATTTTTGATGAAGTTAGAAGTGCTTATACCCACACAAAATCAAAAAGCCTAATACAGACGTTCGTTATAAATGAACCGATTTTTGGAAACATTTATGCTGTATTTAGCTTAATATTGGCGGACGATATAATGATCTAGCTTGTTGGCTTAACGCCAAAGTAGAATGGGAAAGTATTTTGGCGGGTAAGTCAGCGATTGGTGCATCACTTGATAGGTTCTTCATGAAAGCAGCAACACTTGAGCAGCCCCCCATAAAGCAGTTACATACTTGAGTACAACAATCTTCTGTTGACTCTGTTGTATCATCAACAGCATCACTGGCCATATTATGGTTACTGTGAGCTGTCATCGGCATATCTTGTGACTGTGCCGTCATTCCTGCCATACCTATCATGTGGTAAGGCATCATAGCAGACGCCATTGCCTGACCCACAAAAGTCAAACATACCAGCAATACCATTAATGTTTTAGAGCAGTTAAAAATCACAAGAAACCAACAAAATATTATACTTAGGACGAATATTCGCATAACCCCTGTTTATATTCAATGCAATAACAGTTTTTAAATAGATGAAATAGAATATTATCCTGATGCCCCCTATCCTTTCATTATATTTTCTGTCAACAAATTCCAGTGATTAAGTGACAGTTATTAAGTGACAGTTATTAAAAGTTTATACTACACACTACAATAATTTAAGTAAAAATCTGACATGGTTTAATGGATTCAACTAGCTAGTTAAGGAGTAATACCAATCCCATTAAGTTATTGCTCACTTGTACTAATTAAAATAGCTCAAGGCTGTGTTGCTCTCAATCCCAATAGCTAGCTATTGCTCAATCGAGCGCCTTACCTTGAGTTATTTTTCCTGCGCACAACAAGATCACAAACTTAATGGAACTGGTATAATGAACTTAACTGGAGATAAAAAATGACAAAACGTAAAAAGTATTCAAAGAATTTAAAATCGACGCTATTGCTTTAGTCGTGACCAAGATTATTCTCAAGCTGAAGCCGCTAGAAACTTAGGGGTCAATCCCAAGATGCTTGGTCGTTGGATCAAGGAAGCTGACAACGATGATGGTTACGCTTTTCGTGGTAACGGCAAACTGACACCTGAGCAAGAAGAAATCAGAAACTTAAAAGCACAAGTAAAACGTCTTAAAATGGAGCGTGAGATCTTAAAAAAAGCGACGGTCTTCTTTGCCAAAAAAAAGAAGTAAAATACGCGTTTATTGCCCAACATAAGAAGATCTGGCCAGTGGCGCTAATGTGTCACGTACTGGGTGTAAAAAGTAATAACTATTACCGTTATCAAAAGCGTAAAGCCAATAGTATTGATGTGGGTGGCCTAATGACTTGTGGGGGATCATACGTATTAATCCCTTGGTAATTAGAACTTTTTCTAACCTGAGGTTAGGCGTGTAATATGTCGAACAATTTCGAAGCCTCTTGTACTGCAATAGCATGTCTTTGAGCCAAGGCCTTCTCATCTTTATCGTAGCCTCCACCTATAACAGTAGCCACCGGAATATTTAACTCTACACACCTATTTAATACGTATTTATCACGCGCTCTAATTCCTGCTAAACTGACGTTGAGTAACCCTAGGGGGTCATCGGTAAAAACATCGACGCCAGCATCGTAAATAATAAAATCTGGCTGAGCTAATCTAATAGCTTCCTCAAACCCTTGAGCCATACTCTCTAAATAAGAGTCGGTAGAGGTACCTTTGCCAATATTAATATCCAAGTCACTCTGCGCTTTTCGCGTGGGGAAGTTTTTTTCGCAATGTACCGAGCAAGTAAATACATTCCCCTGATTAGCTAAAATCCTCGCAGTGCCATCGCCCTGGTGCACATCGGCATCAAAGATCAGTACTTTCTTAACTTTTCCCTGCAGCAGTAAGGTTTTTGCAGCAATGGCTAAATCATTAAGGATACAAAAACCTGAAGCAAAGTCATAGTGCGCATGGTGGGTTCCACCTGCTAAATGGCAAGCAATTCCTTTTTTTAAAGCAAGTTGACAAGCGAGTAAAGTACCCACTGGTGAGATAAGCGTGCGTTTTACAAGTCCCTCACTCCAAGGCAGCCCCATGCGTCGCAACTCAGGTTTTTCCATAGTGTTATTAATAAATCGCGTCAAATAATCGGGGCAGTGTGTCCCTTCAAGTAATTGCCGCTTGGCGGTGCCTGGCCGATAAGTATTTGCCGCGCTAGCAATTCCCTGCTCTTGCAAGCACTCATGCAAGAGACGAAATTTTTGCATAGGGAAACGATGCGCTTCCTTAAATAAATAACTGTAGTGTGGATGGGTAACGAGAGGAAGAGACATAGCTGTGCCATAATATGTTAAGGGATGAATACTAACTAACAAAACCGCTTAAACCACGTGTCTTAATCGCTTAGTAATCAGGGGGTTTTTCTCTCCTCCTTCTCTAATAACTTTATACATTAGTAAGATAAAAGAGGTTTGTCAGTGTTTTAAATCTTCCAAAAGTTGATGGGAAAAGTGACTATTTTTTGTTGCACTTTAGGCTTACTTAATGTGAGTTATTATGATTATTTTTTTATTTTATTTCAAGAAAAACATTGTAAGAAAACATAGCTATAAGAAAACATAGCTAAGAAAACATAGCCACCCATTTTTATTATGAATTAACATAACTGCTTTTAACCTTGATTACGGTAGCCTTCAGCACTATTCAAATGTATAAATTAAACGGAAATTATCAACAAACTGAACGTTAGATAAAAAATAGTAAGCAATGTGGCAGATTCAAAGCAGCACTGTCGGCTTGATTGATATCAAGCTTAAAATGAGAGTATTGTATTCGTGTTAGTTCTAGATTTTTAGATAGTAAGCCTTAAGCACACAACCAACGCTGGCAGTTTGATGCCCCTTGTCGTCGTTTGCGCTCGAGATGCTCACAATATTTTGTTAATGCCGGTATCGAACCTACTGCACCTTTGAATAATGAGCCATAAGAAAACATAGCCACCCATTTTTATTATGAATTAACATAACTGCTTTTAACCTTGATTACGGTAGCCTTCAGCACTATTCAAATGTATAAATTAAACGGAAATTATCAACAAACTGAACGTTAGATAAAAAATAGTAAGCAATGTGGCAGATTCAAAGCAGCACTGTCGGCTTGATTGATATCAAGCTTAAAATGAGAGTATTGTATTCGTGTTAGTTCTAGATTTTTAGATAGTAAGCCTTAAGCACACAACCAACGCTGGCAGTTTGATGCCCCTTGTCGTCGTTTGCGCTCGAGATGCTCACAATATTTTGTTAATGCCGGTATCGAACCTACTGCACCTTTGAATAATGAGCCAAACTCTGTAGTGATTTTTAGCCAGTTCTCGGCTGGAATATTAAGCCTATTTAGAATGTGTTGGCTACTGGCACTAATGGCACCGCGTTTATCTTCTCTAATAATTCGCCCTGTATCTTCCACCAGCACAATATAGTCTTTAACACTGAACGGCAGGCCATTTGACATATCCTGGCGTTCATTACCGACAAAAGGTAGTAAGTCTTTTGGTTGCTCACCTTTTATCGCTGAGGTTATTCGGCGTTGAATACTGGTGTAGTCTGAAGTTTCTGGTGTGGTAGCCATTTTGGCACGGATAGGATTCAAATCAACATAGGCCATACAAGCTAAGACTGCGGCTTCATCTAATAATGCTTGTGATTTAAAGCGCCCTTCCCAGAATCTGCCAGTGCACTTATCTTCCTTGTTAGCCATTCGAGCAATTGGCTCACTCAAGGAGCGCATAAACCAACTGATATCAACCAAGCGTTGTCGGTATTGGGTAATACAATCATTCACTGTTTTAAGTTCAAATTCGTTTAGGTCTTCACCCTTAACAAACATTTGCGTCAATAATGTCCCTTTAAAACCTTTGTGCCACTGCACTAACACTTCTTTATCTGACCAGTGCTTTGCTTTATCAGCATCGACCTTTAGCACCACATGCAAGTGATTACTCATCACAACGTAAGCACAGATATCAATGGCAAAGATGGTAGCAAGTTCAAGTATGCGAGAATCAACCCATTCACGCCGATGCTCAAAGTTATCACCTGTTGAATTATCGATCCCACACAAAAAGGCTTTACGCACTACCCGTGAGCAACAATGATAATAAGGCGTGTCGTCTAGGCTAACAATTGTTTGTCTTGGTCTGGCCATCTTTAATTACCATTTTGAAAGGGTAAATAAAGCGTAGTTTATTGTTTGTTATTTAGCCAATAATCATGGGTGGCCATGTTATTGTTAGCCATGTTATTGTTACACTTGCTCATAAAAAAACCAGCGCTGCTAAGCAGTACTGGTTTTAGTTATTAATGACTCATTAAATAATTATGCGCTTAACGACGCCATATCAATAACAAAACGATAGCGAACATCAGAGCGTTCCATTCGCTCATATGCTGTGTTTATTTCGTCAATATTGATTATTTCGCATTCTGGCAATACTTTATTTTCACCACAAAAATCAAGCATTTGCTGAGTTTCTTTAATACCACCAATTAATGAACCCGCAATACGGCGGCGACCCATTAACAACGGCACAGTGTTAACTTCGTCAACAGGACCTATTTGACCAACAATAACAAGCGTACCGTCTATATCGAGTAGTGGTGTATAAATTGATAAATCATGTTTTACAGGTACCGTATCAATAATTAGATCAAATGCAGACTTTGAGCCTTCCATTTCATCATCATTTGTTGACACTAAGTAATGTTGTGCGCCTAGGTTAATAGCGTCTTCTTTTTTAGACTCAGTACGGCCAATGACTGTAACGGTTGCTCCCATAGCGACAGCATTTTTAACCGCCATATGGCCAAGTCCACCTAAGCCGACGACTGCAACACGGCTGCCTGCTTTTACGCCCCATTTGTGTAACGGAGAATAGGTAGTAATACCTGCACATAATAGTGGTGCAACGCGCGAAAGCTCTAGGCTCTGAGGAACGGAGAGAACAAACTCTTCACGTACAACAACATGTTTTGAATAACCACCTTGGGTCATCTCGCCACTTATTCTGTCTTTACCTGCGTAGGTTCCAACCATGCCCTCACGGCAAAGCTGTTCTTCGTTGTTATCACATTGGTCACAACTTTTACATGAATCGACCATGCAACCAACAGCAACCGTGTCACCCCGCTTATATTTTATAACGTCGCTACCTACCGACATTACTGTACCTACAATTTCATGTCCAGGTACTAAGGGGTAATCACTGCCACCCCAATCGTTTCGTACTGCATGTAAATCTGTATGGCAAACACCACAGTATAAAATTTCTATTTCTACATCGTTATTTCGTAAAACCCGGCGTTCAAAAGAGAACTCAGTGAGTTTAGCGCCTTGGCTTTTTGCTGCATATCCAGTTGTCTTCATCATAACTCCATAGTTTTTAAAAATTTAATACACAGACAGTATGGTACATGTGTTTTGAATGTAAACCTAAATGTACCCGAATTTAAAGCTAATATTTAACTCAAATAGACCTCGACCTTAACGATAGCCAGTGGCAATACTTCACTATTAGCATCTAACTTCTTATACAATATTCAGTTTAATCTAAGCTAATGTTCAGCTTACCCTAAGTTTACTTATGTAATGTAACGGCACTTATTAATAGGTGCCTAAAATGAAAAAATTTGTCGCATACTTTAAAGACTTGAAACTCACAATAAACCAGTTGTTATTCTTTACTTGCTGTTATATCGCTCTAATACCAGTTCCATTAAGTTTGTGATCTTGTTGTGCGCAGGAAAAATAACTCAAGGTAAGGCGCTCGATTGAGCAATAGCTGGCTATTGGGAGTGAGAGCAACACAGCCTTGAGCTATTTTAAC
>NZ_VOLS01000033.1 GCF_007954265.1 Colwellia sp. C1TZA3
TCCCAATAGCCAGCTATTGCTCAATCGAGCGCCTTACCTTGAATTATTTTTCCTGCGCACAACAAGATCACAAACTTAATGGAACTGGTATAATACCAATCCCATTAAGTTATTGCTCACTTGTACTAGTTAAAATAGCTCAAGGCTGTGTTGCTCTCACTCCCAATAGCCAGCTATTGCTCAATAGAGCGCCTTACCTTGAATTATTTTTCCTGCGCACAACAAGATCACAAACTTAATGGAACTGGTATAATTCATCATAATGTTGAATCGTAATGTTATTTTTAGTCAAGACAACAACTTTCGATAGCGAGAGAGGGCCAATATATTCAACATCATTGGCAATAGTATTGTTTTTGAAAATAAAGGCTAAATCGAGTTGTCCAGTTTTCAAGGAGTGTATAATTCTAGCGTATGGGTAAGAAGCTAACGCAAGCTTTACCTTGATATTTTTGGTTACCTCTTTTATTGCAATAACACCTACGCCTGTGCACTCTGGATCCTGAGAAAAGCTATTAAATGGCGGAAAGGGGGGGGGACGCTAATGTTCAGCGTATTATCGTCAGCATATGAAAATTTATTAGTCATAGCTAGCATTAAAAAAATAAGGCTTAAAATGTGATTACTTATAAACCGTGTTTCCAAAGTGACTCAGTTATCAAATTGACCTATAGCAGATTGTAATATTTTTTGTGATTTTATAACATGATTTTTATGGCTTTTTAAAACAGAGTTAGCTTACTGCCATCGTAAGCTGTATATTATACTTTCTTTTATTTCACTTGGTTCTTTTATGTTACAAATTCACGGCCGTTGGAAAATAAAGGTTACTGATAAAGTACTTATGCAGTGGTTTGCAGATTCTTGGAATGAAGAAGCTATTATTGCTTATGTAAAAGAATTTAAAATAGCGGCAGCACCCTTGATTGGCAGTGATTGGGCAATAATTTCTATTTTTGAACAATGGGAGTTAGGTACACCAGAAATAGAACAACATGTAACTGAACTTTGTCAGTGGTTTAAAGAACAGGGTTGTATTAAAGACTGCCATGTTTATCAACCTAGTTCAGTAAAAGAAATGCAATTGGAAAAAATGATACCAAACACAGGTATGGGATACGATCGTTGTGTTTTTGACCATTTAAATGAAGCAATGTTATGGCTTGACGCCGAAGGTTTTACTTTAAATCAGCCGCAATTTTTACATGAGATCATAACATCACGTACTTAGTTTAAATAACTAAACAAACCATGTTATTTACTATTAAATAGAAATAACTTTAGCAATATAAGAACCTAGGAAATGGTAAAGTTTTTATGAGTTATCATTAGTGAAAAGCTTAATAAATAAAAAACCAACTTCAGCGACCACTTTTCTACCTATTCAAGTTATGCACTTACTATTTGACTCCAAGACTCCAAAAATCAGCATCAGCAAGTGCTTGATTTACCTAGATACCAGGGTTAGATACAATAAAAATCTCTATTTCTTCATTACTATTTTTAATACCCAACTGAGCGAATAAACTTGTCATATTGTGGGGTGAAAGATCGATAAAATACTCCTATGTTAAGTGCTTAAGTATCGTAACTATAGAAGAACTTACTCTGTATTATGCAATAGTTCTAATTTATCACAGTGTCCGCTGATGTTGAGGGCGATAGCTTTTTGGTCTTTGTGTTAATACTACTGTTACTAATAGTTGTACCTAATAAAGATAATAGGCAATAGCTAGTAAAGTAATAAAAGCCTGGTTCTAATGCGGATAATGTTTCGCTGCTGACAATAAAATCTAACTTAAAACCAAATAAAGCTAATTGTTGTGCTGCTGCGGTTTCAGCGTGATTGGTTGATAGTACCGCAAGAAAAATTGCCACAACAAAAACGTCAGCCATTGACCATTTGCCAATTTTGCTAATAAATTTATAAACCGTAATTTCTAATCCAGAGTGCTTATTTGCGTAAGCAATACTAAGTAAAATAAATTTTAACACCGGTATTGAAATAGAAAAGGTAAAAATTAATAGCGCAACTAACAAGCGTTCATCTTGCCAAAGCTCTTGTATGGTTTGTAACAACGACAAGTTTTTATCAATGATTGTATTAGTGATTTTTGCACCACTGATATTGGCTGTCATAGCCATATTGAGTGAGAACATTGGCAATAATATACCTGGAATAAATAATACCATAGCAATAAGGTTAAAGAAAAAACCTAAATGTTTTTTAATCATCATATTATAAATTATTCCAAAATAAATTAAGAGCGGTAGTTCATGACTATTTTTTAACTTGAACTTCGGTTAGTTTATCAACGGTTGCTGAGCATGACTGCAGAAAAACATCCATAAAATAGGCGACTTCAGGCATTTGCTGTTTAATTGTTTCTAGTTTCAATTCTAAGCGTTCTTTTACATGGTCAAACTCATGATTTTGATGGTTTAATTCATCAAGCGCTTTAATATAAGCCACTAAAATATCAGCTGCTTTGACAATTTTTTTGTATTGAACATCCACATTATCTTGCACAATAATATCAGCAAACATGGCTTGAAACTCTTCAGGTAAAGACTGAAGACATTGTTTTTCAGCTATATATTCGATTTTTTTAAACTCGCGAGCAATTTCAGGATTGGCGTATTTTGTCGGGCTAACAATATCACCAAAACGGGTTTCACTGGCTTCATGATAAAGCGCGACAGTAGCTACTTTATCAGCATTAATGTTGCCGGAAAATTTTTTATTCTTAATTACAGCCAGCAAATGGGCGACAATGGCCACTTGGTGAGAATGCTCTGCAACATTTTCTGGTTTAACACAAAACATCAACGACCAACGTTTAATTAGTGGCATTCTGAACATCCAAGCGAGAAAAGTACTTTGCATTATATAACCTTATTCACTTGCTGATTGACGGTAGGTACGGAAAAAATTGCCTAGTTTTTCTAATGCAGGTTTTAATTCGTCGACATGAGGGAGAAACACTAAACGAAAGTAATTGTCTTGCTTGATATTAAAAGCACGACCGTGCACCAAGAGTATTTTTTCTTGCTTAAGTAAATCTAAAATCATTTTTTCATCATCATGGATATTAAATTTTTCTTGGTCTACTTTAACAAACAAATATAAAGCGCCCATTGCTGGATTACACGAAAGACCATCAATTTTGTTGATCATTTCATGCGCAAGGTTACGTTGTTTTAATAAGCGGCCATCATTTTGAATTAATTCATTAATGCTTTGATAGCCGCCAAGTGCGGTTTGAATAGCATGTTGACAAGGCACATTGGCACACAAGCGCATTGAAGAGAGAATATCTAAGCCTTTTAAATAATCTTCGGCATGAATTTTAGGACCAGTAATGACCATCCAACCGGCACGAAAGCCTGCGATACGATAGTTTTTAGACAAACCACCCATAGTGATGATTAAAACATCGGTAGCTAATCTTGCCGTTGGAATATGTTGTGCTTGGTCATAGAGAATTTTATCGTATATTTCATCACTGAATATAATCAAGTTATGTTCACGCGCAAGTTCGATTACACCTTGAAGTAATTCTTCGCTATAAACCGCACCAGTAGGATTATTGGGGTTGATCAAAACAATAGCTTTGGTTTTTGACGATATTTTGCTCGCGATATCATCTAAGTCTGGAAACCACTGATTCTCTTCATCACAATGATAATGTATAGGCTCACCACCAGACAAGGCAACAGCGGCGGTCCATAATGGATAATCAGGTGCTGGAATAAGCACTTCATCGCCATTATTTAACAAGCCTTGCATAGCCATAACAATGAGTTCGCTGACGCCGTTGCCGATATAAATGTCGTCAACACTGACATCTAAAATGCCTTGTTGTTGAAAATACTGCATAACCGCTACGCGCGCAGTATAAATTCCCTTCGACTCACAGTAACCTTGGGCTGTTGGTAGATTGCGAATAACATCTTTTAAAATATCATCAGGCGCTTCAAAACCAAAGGGAGCAGGGTTGCCAATATTAAGTTTTAAAATTTTATAGCCTTCATCTTCTAAACGTTTGGCTTCGGCGGCAACTTGTCCACGAATTTCGTAGTAGACGTTTTTTAATTTTGAAGATTTGGTGATAGTTTTCATAATGGCAGTCTTATAAATGATAAAAGTGAATTAACGTTATTGTCATCGTTAAAAGAAAATCAAGCTAAACATAAAGCTATAGTTATTGTAAAACGCATTTTATAACAACCTTATTAAGTTATTACCGACTTGCGCTAGTCAAAATAGCCTAAGGTGCTGCTCACATGGAGGTGAGTACTTAGGTTTTGTCTGGAACTAAAAACCTGTGCTCACATGGAGGTGAGTACTTAGGTTTTGTCTGCACACAATAAGTTCAAAAAATTAACAGCGCGGGCATTACATTCTTTTGCTTAAGTCTATTGTTGCGAATATTGCTTAACTTTGAAACAGTTACTTGTAAGTTTTTTATAATAAATCATTAATAACTATATCATCTTGTTATTATGATTGTGTGTTTGGCTGTTTATTCGTTAATAATAAGTTTTGATCAGGAAAATTAATCAATAGTATGACCGAGTGCTTTATTGGCATACCTGCTATTTTTTGTGCTAAAGCTAGTAATACCAATCCCATTAAGTTATTGCTCACTTGTATTAGTTAAAATAGCTCAAGGCTGTGTTGCTCTCACTCCCAATAGCCAGCTATTGCTCAATCGAGCGCCTTACCTTGAATTATTTTTCCTGTGCACAACAAGATCACAAACTTAATGGAACTGGTATAACATAACCAGACTTGAATCTAAGAGATAAAAAAACGGCTTTGCATAAACTGCAAAGCCGTTGTTATATTTATATATGTATGACATTTATCGCTAAGTTAGCGAGTGCATGATTAGGTAAATAAAGACATAACATCGGCTATTGCCAACATAGACTTCTCACCAGTAATACGATTTTTCACTTCAATTTCTTGGTTGTCGAGATTACGTTCACCAATAATAAGTAAGAGTGGTGTACCAATTAATTCATGATCGGCAAACATAACACCAGGGCGTTCTTTGCGATCATCAAAAATAACTTCTATGCCAACAGTTTGTAATTGCTCATATAACGCTTCTGCGGTTTCTTTAACGCGCGCTGACTTTGCCATGTTCATTGGCACAATCGCCACTTGATAAGGAGCAATAGCGGCAGGCCATTTAATACCGTATTTATCATGATTTTGTTCGATTGCGGCGGCAACGATACGTGAAACGCCAATACCATAACAACCCATAGTTAAAGTTTGGTTTTTACCGTTTTCTGTTAACACACCACAGCTCATGGTTTGAGCATATTTTTCACCTAGTTGGAAAATATGACCCACTTCAATACCACGCTTAATAACAATACTACCTTGGCCACAAGGGCTAGGGTCACCGGCTACCACATTACGTAAGTCGGTAACGCTGTAGTTTTGTGCGTCACGATCCCAGTTTACGCCGGTTAAGTGCATGTCACTTTTATTTGCGCCACAAACAAAGTCGGCTAAATGCGCTGCACTTCGGTCAACAATAACATCAATAGTTAAGCCAACTGGACCGATTGAGCCGGCACTACAACCAGCGATTGCTAAAATTTGTTCGTCAGTGGCAAAAGTTAAGGGCGAAGCAATTTGTGCTAAGTTTTCGACCTTAACTTCATTTAACTGATGATCACCACGCAACACTAAAGCAACAAGAGGGGCTTTATTTGCTTTTGTTGCTACGCCAACGACTAACAATGTTTTAACAGTATGGCTTGCATCAACAGATAAAAATGTAGCAAGGTCTTCTATTGTGCGCACATTAGGTGTTGAAACTTCTGCTAAATTCTGTATTGCTGCAGGTCGTTCACCTGTTGGTGCTAGCGCTTCTGCTTTTTCTACGTTTGCAGCAAAATCGCTGACATCACTAAAGGCGATGTCATCTTCGCCTGAATCGGCTAAAACGTGAAATTCATGTGACGCTTCACCACCAATAGCGCCGGTATCAGCAATCACTGGACGGTAATCTAAGCCTAAACGGTCGAAAATACGACAATAGGCATCAAACATCGCCTGATATGTTTTTTTCAAGCACTCTTCGCCTAAATGAAAAGAGTAAGCATCTTTCATTAAAAACTCACGCCCACGCATTACGCCAAAACGAGGACGAATCTCATCACGGAATTTTGTCTGAATTTGAAACAGGTTCAATGGCAGTTGTTTGTAACTACTAATTTCGTTACTAACCAGTTTAGTAATGACTTCTTCATGCGTTGGACCTAAAACAAAAGCGCGGTTATGACGGTCATTTAAACGTAATAACTCGGGGCCGTAGTCTTCCCAGCGGCCCGACTCTTCCCATAAATCAGCGGGCTGAACCATCGGCATTAGTACTTCTAATGCACCCGCTCGTTCCATTTCCTCACGCACAATGTTTTCAACTTTACGAAGTACCTTTAAACCTGTCGGCAACCAAGTATATAAACCTGATGCGACATTACGCACTAAACCAGCACGTAACATTAATTGATGACTGATAACTTCAGCATTAGCAGGGGTTTCTTTCAAAGTTGAAAGTAAATATTGGCTTGTACGCATTGAGAAAAAATTCCATTAATAAACAAGTATAAAATATAACGCTTATTCTAGCAGGGCAATTTCAGCCACAAAAGGTTTAAATCGCGCCAATAGGTAAAATTGTTTATAAATGAGGATTAACAACGGTTAATACCCTTAAGCACTTGTTGTTTTTTGCTCATACCGTCATTGAACAGTAATTTTCCACTGAGTTCTAATAGGCCACAATGGTCTATAGTAGCCATTTTGCTATAGGTGATTTGTCATTTATTGGTATCGATATTATAGCGCCAGATTTTATTACTGGGCCTTGATGGTTCGTCATCATAATCTATGCTGTTATAATTATAGGGATTATTACTACCGGCAATAAAAATAATCTCTTTTGCGTTCGATGTGTTATTTATCGTCTCTTTTGCCGCCATAAGATATCGTGATTACTCAGCTGGATTTAGCTATATACCACGAAATTTCACTTGGACTCAGCAGATTTCTCTTCTGCAGTAGCAGGCGCTTAGTGTCGACATGTCTAGCAAGATAAATAACAGTGAAACTCATAATTATTATATCTCTTTGTTAGCGAGTAACGTTCACATTAAGATTAGCAAACCATTACCAGTATTATAAATTTCAGATAAAAACAAAGCTCTTAATGGTACGTGAACAGAAAATTTTGCCTAATGTTAAAGGCTTTTAAATATTTAACGCAAAACTGTTGATTAACTTTTACGACATTGAGGACTTAGGCTATTTAGAACTCAAGGGTTACTACAATACCTATTGGATTAGGCTGAAAAATAGGTATTGTGAAAGATTGCTGTAAATTGACCTTAGAAGTATGGGGGAGGTAATGTGGGAAAAAAAATTTGGCTTTGGTCGTCGTCAGCTTGTTCCTGAAATGGAACAAGAAATTTTTTTGGCAAAAATTTATAAATGCATTCACTCTTAACTATAGAAAATCAGCCTGGATTGAGGCACTGTATTTAAAAAGAAATAGGTTTACGCTTTGAGCGGGGGGTGTCAGTTACTTGAACGGTTTGTGTTTTTTCATTAATATTAGATTTTTTCTTTTTAGCTTTTTTAAACGCGCTCTGTTTGGTTAAAGTTGCTGCTACTTGTTTTTTAGTCGTTAGCGGTAATTCATCTTTGCCGAGTTTAACAACATTAACCTGAATAATTTCACTGTTAAATTCTATAATATCAGCGTGATAAACTTTTTTGCGCTTTTGAAATTCTACTTCGTTATTCAATAGTACATATCCCTCACTAATTACTATTTTAGCTTCACCGCCACCACTCACCATATTCGCTATTTTTAGTAATTTACAAAGTTCGATAGGCTGTGTAGAAACATCAATAAGCGGAAAATTTGAAGGCATGTAGGTCTGTTCTTGTAGTTAATGAAAAAGCTAATTATATCTTAGTTTTTTTGCGATGTCGTTGTCGTATTAGCCAGAACTGCGAGTAAAATGAGTAATTAAGAAAATTGTTAATGCTTAATTGATGCTCAGAGAATATTAAAACCTTATTGATGACATTTAGTTGTGACTATGGCGGTGAAGTTGAATAGGTCATGACATATAAAATATTTTAGCTGTACTAGCAATGTTGAGCCATGAACGATGTGACACTACATAAATGCTGACGATACAGAACTTAAACCGATAACCCTGCGCGGGTGATAAAGAGGAGAAGGTGCTTTAACGTTTACTTTTGGATTAAGTGCTAATTAAGAAATTTAATAAGCAATAAAGGTGGTGGACGATATTGGGTTTGAACTAATGACTCGGCGCGGGTGATAAAGAGGAGAAGGTGCTTTAACGTTTACTTTTGGATTAAGTGCTAATTAAGAAATTTAATAAGCAATAAAGGTGGTGGACGATATTGGGTTTGAACTAATGACTCGGCGCGGGTGATAAAGAGGAGAAGGTGTTTTAACGTTTACTTTTGGGTTAAGTGTTACCAAAAAATTTAATAAGCAATAAAGATGGTGGACGATACTGGGTTTGAACTAATGACTCGGCGCGGGTGATAAAGAGGAGAAGGTGTTTTAACGTTTACTTTTGGATTAAGTGCTAATTAAGAAATTTAATAATAAATAAAAATGGTGGACGATATTGGGTTTGAACTAGTGACTTGGCGCGGGTGATAAAGAGGAGAAAGTGCTTTAACGTTTACTTTTGGGTTAAGTGTTAACTAAGAAATTTAATAAGAAATAAATATGGTGGACGATACTGGGCTTGAACCAGTGACCCCCGCCTTGTAAGGGCGGTGCTCTCCCAACTGAGCTAATCGTCCATTTTGGTTTTGCTTCTATATGGTATAGAAGTGGTGGACGATACTGGGCTTGAACCAGTGACCCCCGCCTTGTAAGGGCGGTGCTCTCCCAACTGAGCTAATCGTCCATTTTGGTTTTGCTTCTATATGGTATAGAAGTGGTGGACGATACTGGGCTTGAACCAGTGACCCCCGCCTTGTAAGGGCGGTGCTCTCCCAACTGAGCTAATCGTCCATTTTGGTTTTGCTTCTATATGGCATAGAAGTGGTGGACGATACTGGGCTTGAACCAGTGACCCCCGCCTTGTAAGGGCGGTGCTCTCCCAACTGAGCTAATCGTCCTTCTCTGTGGGGGCGTATTATAGGGAGATCAAAAAAGCTGTCAACCAAAACTCAGTAATTATTTATATTTTTTTTAACTATTTAGCTTGAATGCTTTAAATTTCGACAGACTGGTGGTTTTGTGAACTTTATTTTTATTTATAATCTTAGGTTGTCAGGATATTTAACGCGCTAAAGGTGTATTTCATGCGTGTGCCTGATAAAATATAGCAACTTTTTTAATAACCTTTGTTTAATTTGCTGATTTAAGCAAATAGATATTTCATTGAGACTTATATGACTTTAACAACTCGATTCGCCCCTAGCCCTACGGGATATTTACATGTTGGTGGTGCTCGTACTGCTTTATATAGTTGGCTCTATGCTCAAAAAAATGGCGGTGACTTTATTCTTCGAATAGAAGACACCGATATAGAGCGTTCAACACAAGCATCAGTTGACGCTATTATGGACGGCATGAACTGGTTAAACTTACCATGGACTCATGGCCCTTATTTTCAAACGCAACGCTTTGATCGTTATAAAGAGGTGATTGAGCAACTATTAACATCAGGTAACGCTTATCGTTGTTACAGCACAGCTGAAGAAGTTGACACAATGCGTGCCGAGGCTAAAGAGAAAGGTGAAATCGAAAAATATAATGGTTTATGGCGTGAGCGCACGGATTATCCAGAAGATAAACCTTATGCTATTCGTTTTAAAAACCCACTAGACGGCGACGTCGTAATTAAAGATATGGTTAAAGGTGACATTACCATTAGCAATGAGCAACTTGATGATTTAATCATTGCTCGCTCAGATGGTACACCGACTTATAACCTAACGGTTGTTGTTGATGATTGGGATATGAAAGTATCTCATGTGGTTCGTGGTGATGACCATATCAGTAATACGCCAAAACAAATTAATATCTTAAAAGCATTAGGCGCAACCGTACCTGAATATGCTCATATCCCGATGATATTAGGTGATGACGGCAAGCGTTTATCAAAACGTCATGGCGCTGTGGGTGTAATGCAATATCGTGATGACGGTTACTTACCAGAAGCACTACTGAACTATTTAGTTCGTTTGGGCTGGTCACATGGCGATAAAGAAATTTTTTCACGTGAAGAAATGATTGAGTTATTTGATCTTAAGGATTGTAATCGAGCCGCTTCAGGCTTTAATACTGACAAACTTATTTGGGTTAATCAGCATTACATGAAAACACTAGATCCCATTTATGTTGCCTCTCATCTTGCGTGGCATATGAGCGATCAAGGTATCAATGTTGAAAATGGCCCAGCCCTTGAAGAAATCGTTAAAGTACAAGCGGATAGAGTGAAAACATTAAAAGAAATGGCACAAATCAGCCGATATTTTTATGAGGATTTTACTGAGCTTGATGCTGGCGCGGTGAAAAAACATTTACGCCCAGTAGTAAAAGCACCCTTGTTGTTAGTCAAAGATAAATTAGCGGCTTTGACTGATTGGTCACCTGCACCTATTCATGCTGCGATTAATGATACGGCAACAGAGCTGGAAGTAGGCATGGGTAAAGTGGGCATGCCATTGCGCGTTGCTGCCACGGGTGGTGGTAATTCACCTTCTCTGGATATTACTTTGGCGTTGTTAGACCAACAAAAGGTTTTGGCTAGAATTGATCAAGCGATTGCTGTGGTTGATGCACGTATTGCTAATGCTTAACGTTAAAGTGTTTTAAAAATTTAGACAAACAAGCGCCAGCTTAATTGCTGGCTTTTTATGCTTAGGATTTTATACCAATCCCATTAAGTTATTGCTCACTTGTACTAGTTAAAATAGCTCAAGGCTGTGTTGCTCTCACTCCCAATAGCCAGCTATTGCTCAATCGAGCGCCTTACCTTGAATTATTTTTCCTGCGCACAACAAGATCACAAACTTAATGGAACTGGTATTAGATACTTTTGATGGTTAAGAAGTTTTAGGAATTTAAGCGACTTTAGAACTTTAAGGGATTTTAGCACCGAGGACACCGAGGCGCTGTGCGCTTCACTGAGAAGTGATTAGTGAAAGTGATTTTTTTGTTGAACCTTTAGATTAATGTTTTGCTTTTCCTCATTCAGTCCTCATTCTTTTCTTTCTGTGAATGTTTTTCTGTGAATTTTTTTAAGATTTACAGGGAGGAAAGAATAAGAAAAGAATGAGTAAGTACTGAAAGAATTTAATGCAGGTAAATTTATATTGGCTAAGACATTACCTTAATATTTTTGCTTTTCTCTGTGTGGACGAAGTCTCTCTGTGCCCTCGGTGGTGAATGTTTTTTTGTTTTATCGCTTTTGGTTTTGTATGAGAGTGAGTTAAGAGCTTTAAGAGATTTTACCACTGAGGACACCGAGGCGCTGCGCGTTTCAATGAGAAGTGATTAATGAAAGTGATTTTTTTGTTGGACCTTTACTTTACTATTTTTGTTTTTTTCTGTGTTTAAATTTTAAATTTAGAGAGCCAGTCTAATTGACGGGCTCTCTAGTACTGCAGTATTTATCAAATACTAAATTAAAACTTAGTGGTATCTGTAAATAAACCTACTTTTAAATCTTTTGCTGTGTAGATCACACGACCATCAACAGCAACGGTACCGTCAGCAATACCCATAAATAATTTACGCTTAATAACGCGTTTTAAGGTGATTGTGTAAGTGACTTTTTTCGCTGTTGGCAGAATTTGTCCGGTAAACTTGACTTCTCCGACACCTAAAGCTCTGCCATGACCTGGACCACCTGACCATGCTAAGAAAAACCCAGTTAATTGCCACATAGCGTCTAAGCCAAGACAACCTGGCATAACAGGGTCACCTTTAAAGTGACAATTAAAAAACCAAAGGTCTGGGTTTATGTCTAATTCGGCGATAATTTCGCCTTTGCCATGCTCGCCACCATCATCATTGATGCTAACAATTCTATCCATCATTAACATGTTGTCAGAGGGTAACTGGCTGTTGCCAGGACCAAACATTTCACCAGTACCTGCTTTTACTAGGTCTTCTTTTGAGAACGAATTTTGTTGTTCCATGAGATCACTTATAGATTTATTGATAATTTCAAAAACGTTACTTTAGCTAACACTTGTACGCTAAACAACTCCGAACAGTTAAATAAATTTATATATGACTTAACAAATTCAAAATAATTTGTAAGAATTGGTTAGTTATAACAACTAATATTTTAAACGTTTAATAGGTAAGGTATTGATGGATATAAAAAAGAAAGCATTAACTAATGCTGAAAAACAAAAGCGTTATCGTGAACGACAAAAAGATCGCGGTAAAAAAGAAATGCGGGGTTATCTGTCACCAGAAGCGCAAGAATGTTACGAGTTGATTGTCCAGCAAACAAAATGGAATGACAGTATTATTTTAAGTAATGCGCTGCGTTTGACTTACGCAGCATATAAAAATGGCCAAATTGGTTTGCTAAATAACTGGCTAAATAAAAACGAGCTATAATCATGGCTTAAACAACACTGATTGAGGAAAAAAATTAGAAAAAAAGCAAGAATTTATATTGTGTTAGAGACCAATTCTCTATATTATTTTTATTAATTCTGATGCTTTTTATAAAGTAAAAATAAGGTGATTTTCCGTTGATAAATGTTTTGTTAGTTGATGACCATGAGTTGGTTCGTACTGGAATACGAAAAATCCTAGACGAAGTAAAAGGACTTAAGGTGATTGGTGAAGCTAAAACAGGCGAGGAAGCCGTGCAATTTTGTCGTAAAGTTGAGCCTAATGTTGTTCTTATGGACATGAACATGCCAGGTATTGGCGGTTTGGAAGCGACGAAAAAAATTATTCGTTATGCGCCTGATGTCAAAGTTATCGTTTTAACGGTTTATTGCACTGACCCGATTCCGACCAAAGTGATGCAAATTGGTGCGGCAGGTTATCTGACGAAAGGTGCTGGTCCTGATGAAATGATCAATGCAATTCGTGCCGTAAATAGTGGTCAACGCTACATAACACCAGAGATTGCCCAGCAAATGGCGTTAAGCCAATTTAAATCCCCAGATGAAAATCCTTTCAGTAGTTTGTCTGAACGTGAATTGCAAATCATGTTGATGATTACGCGTGGTGAAAAAGTACCTGATATCTCACAACAATTAGTGCTAAGTACTAAAACCATTAACAGCTATCGCTATCGTATGTTCGATAAGCTCAATGTCGGTAACGATGTTGAACTAACACATTTGGCTATTCGCCACGGTATGCTAAAAACTGAAGTGCTATAGCATTGTCTGATAATATCTTATCGAATGGTGAAAGCTCATTTGATCATAAAGCCTTCCTAGCGGCAGTTTCTGAACAAGCTGGGGTTTATCGCATGTACAACATAGCCCAAACAGTGATCTATGTTGGTAAAGCTAAGCAGCTAAAAAAACGCTTAGCGAGTTATTTTCGCAAAGATGTCGGCAGTAATAAAACTCGCGCACTGGTTAAACAAATTTCTGCTATTGACGTTACCGTAACCCATACGGAAGGTGAAGCGCTGATCCTTGAAAATAATTATATTAAGAAGTACCAGCCAAAATATAATATTTTACTGCGCGACGACAAAACCTATCCCTATTTACTGATCACCGATCACAAACACCCAAAATTAGGTTTACACCGCGGCGGGAAAAAAGTTAAAGGCGATTACTTTGGCCCATACCCAACGGTAGGTGCTGTCTGGGAGAGTTTACGCTTAATGCAAAAACTTTTCCCACTAAGACAGTGCGAAGACAGTTACTATCGCGCCCGAAGTCGACCATGCTTACAGCATCAGTTAGGCCGATGTTCAGCACCTTGTGTAGATAAAATATCGCCAACAGATTATCAAAAGCAAGTGCAGCTAGCTAAATTGTTTCTCAAGGGCAAAAGCTCGATTGTGATTGAACATCTAGTCGAGAATATGGAAAACGCCAGTAAAACGCTCAATTTTGAACATGCGGCAAAATACCGAGACCAAATCGCGACCTTAAGAAAAGTTCAGCAGCAGCAGTTTGTCAGTGGCTCTGCCGCAGAAATGGATGTTATCGGGCTTCATCGTCATAAGTCTCAAGCTTGTATTCACCTATTATTTGTTAGAGAGCATAAAATATTAGGCAGTAAAAGTTATTTCCCCACCGTGCCTGTCGATACTAGTGATGCCGAAATAATGGCTGCTTTTATCAGCCAACATTATATTGGTAATGAACTTAACTTAGGCGCTATCCCAAAAGAAATTATTATCCCTGAGGCCATTGACAACCAACAAGACATCGTTCAGGTCATCAGTGCCCAAGCAGAGCATGATGTAAAAATATCGCATAATGTTCGCACCGAGCGCGCGCAATACCTTAAATTAGCGTGTACAAATGCTGCAACGGCTTTAATGACGAAAAATTCTCATAAAGAATCAATGCAGGCAAGATTCGTCGCATTAAATGAAGTGTTTGAATTAACCAATGGCATATCACGGATTGAATGTTTTGACATTAGCCACACTATGGGACAACAAACCGTCGCGTCAAATGTGGTGTTTAATCAAGAAGGGCCATTAAAAAGTGACTATCGGCGTTACAACGTGCATGGCATCACGCCAGGTGATGACTACGCCGCCATGGCATTTGCTTTAGACAAACGCTATAGCAAAGTAACCAGTGAAGAAAAAATGCCTGACATTATTTTTATCGATGGCGGTAAAGGGCAGTTAGCAAAAGCAGAAGATTTTTTTGCTGGCGTAGATAAAGTAAAAACACCATTGTTGGTCGGGGTTGCTAAAGGTGAGTCAAGAAAACCGGGGTTAGAAACCTTAATATTAGCCGGTAGTCATCAACTAATATCTTTACCGGCCACCTCACCGGCGCTGCATCTGGTACAACATATACGAGATGAGTCGCATCGGTTCGCCATCACGGGACACCGAGCAAAACGACAAAAAGCCAGTAAAAAATCAACATTAGAAGATATTCCAGGAATAGGGGCTAAGAAAAGACAAGCACTGTTGCAATATTTAGGTGGCTTACAAGAAGTATTAAAGGCAGATAGAGCCACGCTAGAAAAAGTGCCGGGTATCAGTAAATTATTGGCAGAAAATATTTATAACGCCTTGCATGACAATTAACTCACAATCTGTGTAAAATGTCTTTTACTTCGATGCAATTTTAATTAGTTAACGATAAGAATATAAGACATATTATGTGGACAATCCCCAACCAAATTACTTTATTTAGAATTGTTTTAATCCCGGTTTTTATCGTGGTGTTTTATTTACCGGTGTCATGGAACCATTTTGGTGCCTTTGTTGTTTTTTGGTTTGCCGCTGTTAGTGACGCCCTTGATGGTTATTTAGCAAGAAAACTTAATCAATCATCTGCTTTTGGTGCTTTTATTGACCCCGTTGCTGACAAGTTAATGGTGGTTGCTGCGCTAGTGATTTTGATTCAAGACTTACAAGTTTGGTGGATATCGATATCAGCAATATTAATGATTGCGCGCGAAATATTTATTAGTGCTTTACGTGAGTTTATGTCTTCACGGGGTAAAAGAGAAATAATAGCTGTTTCACAAATGGGTAAATATAAAACTGCCACGCAAATGTTAGGAATTATGGGATTAATTTGGTATCCAACTTATGATATCCCATTAATTTTATTTGAATTTCCACATGAAATACTGCTTTTTGCGGCTTTTAGTTTTTATGCTATCGCCACTGTGCTTACTTTTTGGTCAATGGTGATTTATTTTAAAGCCGCTTGGCCAGAGCTAAGTAAGTTAAACTAGCTGTTTTTAGTTAAAAAAACACCATATTAGTCGCTTTTTGAGCAGTCAAAATAAAATTGATATTAAAGGGTTGACTCATAAATTTTTCAATGTAGAATGCGTTTCCAGTTGACAGGGAGTCAGCAGATGAAGCGGCTGTAGCTCAGCTGGTAGAGCATCACGTTGCCAACGTGAATGTCACGAGTTCGAGTCTCGTCAGCCGCTCCAATTTCTCTTTAAGAGAAAATATAGGGAATACTATCTACTGGTAGTGAATGAAAGTAGTGTTGATGTAATTGGCGGGTTGGCAGAGTGGCTATGCAGCGGATTGCAAATCCGTGTACCTCGGTTCGACTCCGGGACCCGCCTCCACATTGCCCGAGTGGTGGAATTGGTAGACACAAGGGATTTAAAATCCCTCGCTTGTAAGAGTGTGCCGGTTCAAGTCCGGCCTCGGGTACCATTTCATTAGTGCAGTAATGGTATAAATACATATTGACGTATGTATGGATTAAATTTAAAAATGAAGCGGCTGTAGCTCAGCTGGTAGAGCATCACGTTGCCAACGTGAATGTCACGAGTTCGAGTCTCGTCAGCCGCTCCAAATTTTAAATAAGTTAAAAATCTTAATTTTTGTTATAAGCTTTTATTCTAGGCTTTATTATAAATTAGGAACATGAAGCGGCTGTAGCTCAGCTGGTAGAGCATCACGTTGCCAACGTGAATGTCACGAGTTCGAGTCTCGTCAGCCGCTCCAAAAACGATAGTTTACTATCAAAGTAGGGTCCCAATCTTTACTATAAAAATACTCTCGTTGCCCGAGTGGTGGAATTGGTAGACACAAGGGATTTAAAATCCCTCGCTTGTAAGAGTGTGCCGGTTCAAGTCCGGCCTCGGGTACCATTATTGATTAACGTCAGTTAGATGTATTATATTATAAAGTAAAGTAATTCGAAGCGGCTGTAGCTCAGCTGGTAGAGCATCACGTTGCCAACGTGAATGTCACGAGTTCGAGTCTCGTCAGCCGCTCCAAATCTGATAGTTTACTATCAAAGTAGGGTTCCAATCTCTACTATAAAAAAAGCTCTCGTTGCCCGAGTGGTGGAATTGGTAGACACAAGGGATTTAAAATCCCTCGCTTGTAAGAGTGTGCCGGTTCAAGTCCGGCCTCGGGTACCATCTTCTACTTTGCGTTCTGCTAAGTAAATTTAAAAATCCCCATAGTAATTAAAATTTTACTAATACCGTTTGTGTGAAAATTTTTAATTTCACCTCTGCAATACCCACTGACTATATTTTTTATTAATATTTTAACAGTTTTAATGGCTTAAATAGTTGTTTAAGTTCATCTTTCATAAGCTCTCTACGCACAAGTTCATCAATATTTGTATCAGCACAAATTTTAATGTTTAGCTATTAAACACGAAAATAAAAATTTAGTAATTCTTTTCGTTTACGCAACTTAAATTTATTACTACAGCTCACAATATTTTTATATATTGTCGACAGTAAAAACTGAAGTCTTCTAACCAAAATCTTACCCATAGAAATAGTACTGACAGAAATTTCCTTATTTTGCTTAAGTCTAGTATCATCCCACGCTGAGTGTTTATGCGTAAATTTGACGTAATACCAAATTGATTAATTATCTGCTCATTTTTAATGGTTAAAATAAAAAACTACAGCGTTATAAAATTTATAAGTAGAGTAACTACTTACTAAATTTTATGTCTTGTATTTCTTTATTTTCCCTCATTAAAAAGTAGACCACTTAATTAATCAAATTGGTATAAGCTACTGAGCAACATAGTCTCGTTTAAACAATAATAATAACAATTAACCCCCAACAGAGCTTTAGTTTTATAGCAGCTCAGTTAACTATATTGCAACAGTTCACAGAGAATTTATGTCTAATCGACCCCCAAAGCAATTAAATATTATTATCGCCATGTATCTTGGTTATGCCGCCATGATGATCTGTCGTCAAATGGTTACTATTCTAAGTCCTGCAATGCTTGCCGATGACACCTTAGGCTTAACGAAAACAAATCTTGGTGACTTTGCCGCTTATGGCACCTTAGGTGCGCTGGTGGGGAAACTCATTTGGGGGCCTCTTGCTGATGTCATTGGTGGGCGCTTTACTTTTTTAATTGGCATTTTTCTTACCGCGCTGTTTGTAATTGCCTTTGGACTTTCACCTAATGTAATGGCTTTTACTGTTTTTTCATTTTTGCTTTACTGCACAAAGTCTTCAGGCTGGCCAGGTATGACTAAACTGGTGGGTGAATGGTATCATCCTCATCATTATGGGCGGGTGTGGAGTATTATTTCCACTAGCTCTAGATTTAGTGTGGTGTTAGCTACTTTATTTTTCGGTTGGTTATTGAGCTTTATGCATTGGCGCTCAGTTGCCTTCATCGCTGCAGCTTTCGCACTGGTTATATTTATTGGTTGTTATTTCTTCCTAAAAGAAAAACCTGAAAACCCAAATTTTTTCAGAGAAAATGAAAATGAAAATACTGACACTAGTGCTGAAGGTATCGCCCTAGCAAAAGCTTCAAAACAGGCCATTGACAACAAATACAACCACCCACTTCAAGGCACAAGCATGATGGCCGGTATGCTAGCATTTGTTAAAAGTCCCAGAGTTTGGCTAGTAGTGCTGATGTTAATGATGCTTACTTGTATGATGGCTTTTCTAGATTTTGTTGCGGTTTACCTTATGGAAACTTACCAATTATCACCTTCACAGGCAGCAATGGCTTCTACTATATTTCCCATTGGCTCTTTAGCTGGACTCTTAGCTTCAATTGCATTTTATGACCGCTTTTCAAAAAAGGGCATCCGAACAGTATTAACTATAGCGATGACGCTTAGTTTATTGAGTGTACTTACCTTAAAATATTTATCTTGGTTTGATCTGAGTGTTGAAGTGAATTACATGGTGGCACTGAGCGCAATTTTCTTATTCGCTTTTTCAATTTCTCCAGCTTATTATTTACCTATGTCAATATTCTCTATTGAATATGGTGGACCGCATAGCGCAAAACTGGTGAGCCTTATTGATGCTTTTGGTTTTGCAGCCAGTGCGACATTTGCTTTTATCGGTGGAAGGTTGGCCGATAGTGCGGGTGGTTGGTCCAGCTTTATGAATATGCTTATATTGATTTCAGCTGTTGGTATTATTTCTGTTTGGGCATTTATGCATGCAGAATATAAAGCGGCAAAGTCAGGAGAAGCCTTAATTAAGCGCTGATCAGGTAAGTTGCTTAATATTTATAAAAATATTATCGCTACCCGCCTGAGTAATCCTGGCGGGTGGTTCAAAAAATAACTTCTTCTTAATTGATTCTTTTCACCGAAGATTACTGTTTATTTTGCCTATATTCGGTAATCTTTCAAATATTGTAGTATGCTGTAGCGTCAAAATTTCTGCTATATTAAAAAATGAAGCTATATAACAGATAATTTCTAAGCGACAGCCGTCTTCGCATCACTCTGACGGTCTGTTGTTAAGAGGCAAAAGGATGTCGCTGTTGATAAGCGCTTTGCTTCAAAATTAATATATTAATTTACTTAGCACCAATTAAAACTGACTAAGTCGCAGGAAGATAATCAACGAAGATAATCAACGAGGATACCTATGTATCATAAGAACAGACCAGTTAAAACCGCATTGACTATGGCAATCGCTCTTGCACTAAGTAATGGCGCCGTTCAAGCCCAAGAAAAGAGTAAAGCAGAAGACAAGAAAGTGGAGACTGAACGTCAGATCGAAACGATAGTCGTTACTTCAACTCGCCGTGCAGAGAACCAACAAACGGTTCCGCTTGCTGTACAGACAATGAGTGGTGCAAAACTTCAAGAGCTAGGCATTGATAGCTTTGAAGATTACATTGCATTGTTACCTGGTGTTAGCTCTGAAGGTCAAGGGCCTGGTAAACAAGAAACATATATCCGTGGTGTATCCGCGGGCCGTTCTGATGTCAGACTTGCTGGCATTGGAGGCGAGCCAAGTGTCGCCTTTTATCTTGATGAAGCACCCATTACTACTTCCGGTCGTAATATCGATTTATATGCAGTTGATCTACAACGCATTGAAGTTTTAAAAGGTCCTCAAGGCACATTATTTGGGGCTAGTTCACAGGCAGGTACCGTACGTCTTATTACCAATAAACCAGTATTAGACGAATTCAGGGCCGGTGGTGAAGTAGGTATGTCATCTACCAAAAGTGGTGGCATTAGTAATAAAACTGAAGGTTATCTCAATATTCCCATTGTAGACGATACCTTTGCAATACGCGTTGCTGCTTATAATTCTACTGATGGTGGCTTTATTGATAATGCCCTTACCACGACGACATTACCATTGACTAATCCAGGATTAGCTGGCGGCGTACCTTCATCTCGACAAGTAGTTAGTAACTCTACACTGGCAAAAGATGATTACAATGAAGCGACATACCGAGGCATGAGAGTCAGTGCATTATGGCAAATCAATAACGATTGGGATTTGTTAATACAGCACACAAACCAACAGCTTGATACAGAAGGTTCTTTCGAATATGACCCGGCTATTAGTACAGAAGACGACTTAAATGCCTCGACTTTTTCTCCCACTGAAGGGGATGATAAGGTAGACCTCACTCAATGGACGGTGAATGGCATGATGGGCGGGCTTGAAGTTATTTATAACGGCTCGTTCACTAACCGAACATTCCAAGGTAATACTGATTATACCGCTTATATAGAAATAGGCCCTTACGTTCCTTACTACACTTGTAGCTACCCTGGTTATGATGAATGCTTTAGTCCTGTAATGACCACTTCTGAACAATTTGAAACAGAGCGTGTTGTGCATGAAATTCGTGTTGCAACTAATGCCGAAGACCGTTTTAGAGCAATCGGTGGTGTTTTTTATGATGATCAGCAACTTAATACTTTAACCGATTTCACCTACGCGGGTTCTATTGCAGCAGGTTTCTCACCAAACTTTCCAATACCGGGCGCTTTTACTAACACAGATGGCAGTGCTCGACCTCCTGGTGTAACCTATTTCAATGATTACCAAACAGATCGTGAAGAGCTGTCGGTATTTGGTGAACTTGCTTATGATGTTACCGACGATGTTACCGTAACCGTAGGTGCCCGTCGCTACGAGATTGAAATGGGCTTAATGGGACAATCGTCTAATGGTCAACGGGCGTCTGGACCAGAAGCTGATAATGGAACAAATGTAGATGCAAGACTGGCCGGTTTGACGCCTAATACGATATCAGGAACCATCTATAAAGCTAACATACGCTGGAAAATGAATGCTGATACGATGTTCTATGGTACCTATTCAGAAGGCTTTAGAGGCGGTGGATTCAACCGTTCAGCTGGCACGGGCGGCATTCCGGCTACTTTTGATACCGATGATGTCGTTAGTGTTGAATTGGGTTGGAAAACGGCATGGCTAAATAACACATTACGCTTTAATGGCGCTGTATATAATGTGGACTTTAGTGACATGCAACAAGGTGTTCTTGACCTTAGTATCGCCAATAACTCATTCTTTGACAATGTTGGATCGTCCGAAATCAATGGTGCTGAATTTGAACTTGATTGGGCTGCGACCGGTAACATTGATCTTTTTGGCTCATTTAGTTATATCGATTCAGAATTGACCTATATTCCAAATACATTGGTAAACATCACCCCTGTAGGGTCAAACCTGCCTTACGCACCAGAAAGTGAAGGCGTTATTGGCGGACGTTACTATCAAGAAATCGGCGATTTTTCTGCTGTTTTTCAAGGCGTTTTCAAGTGGACAGACTCACGTTTTAATAGCCTAGTTGCTGCTGACCGTGTCGAGTTACCATCTTATACTCAGGTTAACCTGTCAGCCTCTATCGGCAAAGATGATTGGAAAGCAACACTCTTTATTGACAATGCTACCGACTCTCTTGGCCAAGTTGCCGCAGGTTCAGCTGATAACGTCTTTAGGGTTTCGCCCACAAGACCTCGTACTATTGGTTTTAGAATAAGCTATGATTATTAGCATTTGACCTTATTTTAAAGTATTTTAAGATAAGTTAGGGTCGGCGTTTAATAACGCCGACCTATTTTTTTCTGGACCTTTATAAATAATATCAATTGTATCTTGATATTTACCGAGACATTATTTTGCCAAATCAATTAAAAAACCTCCAACCTGACCAAGTTATTAAACAGTGTCAACTCTTGATTAAGAAAGGCCACTTAAGCCAAGCATCTGCAAACCTTAAAGATATGCTGGTGGAAAATTTAGGCCATATTGAAGGTATTTATTGTCTTGCCGTCTGTCAGCGTAAACAACAAAAACATAACCAGGCTATGGCAAGTCTGGACCAAATTCTTGTCAAACAACCGGATCATGGCAGGGCGCATCAAGAGCAAGGTTATATTCACAAAGCAATGGCGAACACTAGCCAAGCGATAGCGTCCTTTGAAAAAGCGGTTGCCTTAAATCCAGCATTGTTTGGTAGTTGGCGCGTACTCGCTGATCAACCTGACTATCCAATGCGTCAAGAAGCTAAAAAACGTGTTGATTGGCTCTCTAGCTTGCCACCGGCATTGGTGTCTGTTTCTAGCCTAATATACCAAAAACAATTACACCGGGCAGAATGGCTCTGTCGTCACTTTCTCAAAGACAATCCGCACCAACCAGAAGCTATGCGCTTACTGGCAGAGTTAGGGACAAAATTTCAAATTCTTGACGATGCGGAATTCTTATTAGCCAGCTGCCTTGAATTTGAACCAAACTATAAAAGGGCTCGTTTAGATTACGTTCATGTTTTGCATAAGCGACAAAAATTTCATAAAGCACTTGAACAAGCAAAAATTTTGTTAGATTCAGATCCAACAAATTCAAATTTTAAAATTGGTCTTGGCAATGCGCAACAAGCAACGGGAGATTTTGAAGCGGCTGTCAGTACCTTTGAAAGTGTATTGCATAACAACTTAGACAATTATTCAATATATCTAACACTCGGTCATGCTTTAAAAACAATGGGCCGTGTTGAAGACGCGATCAACGCGTACCGTAAAAGCTATGATCTTAGACCTGATTTTGGCGATGCGTTTTGGAGTTTGGCTAATTTAAAAACTTATCGATTTACAGCGGATGAACGTCAGCAAATGCGGGATCAGGAAGCAAGCGCAACAACCGCCATAAACGATAAAATTCACTTCTGCTTTGCCCTTGGTAAAGACCTAGAAGACAGCAAACACTTTGACGAAGCTTTCTCTTTTTACCATCGCGGCAACAAGTTAAAAAGTGAGCAAGACCAATTTGATAGTAAATCCCTGGAGTTATCGTTTGAATTTCAGAAAAATAATTTTGATGCCGCTTTTTTTAAACGTAATAAACAGGCGGGATACTCTGCTCCTGACCCAATATTTATTGTCGGATTACCAAGGGCGGGTTCAACACTTTTAGAACAAATTCTCTCTTCACACTCACAGGTTGATGGCACGATGGAGTTGGCCAATATTATTGGCTTAGCACACCGCCTGAATGGACGAAAAGCCACGCAGGACAAGCCTAAATATCCTAGCATCCTAGAAGACATATCAGCTGATGAGCTGACTAAAATGGGTAAGCGTTACATTGAAGACACCCAGCATCACCGCCAAGGAGCCGTGTTTTTCATCGACAAGATGCCAAACAACTTTAGACATATTGCTCTTATCCATTTGATCCTCCCTAACGCCAAAATTATTGATGCCAGGCGTGATGCCTTATCTTGTTGTTTTAGCGGTTATAAACAACTATTCGGCGAAGGCCAACAGTTTTCTTATGATCTTGAAGATATTGGCAATTACTATCGCAATTATGTTGAGATAATGGACCATTGGGACAAAGCATTACCAGGTAAGATTTTACGGGTACAATATGAAGATGTGGTGGCAGATTTAGACACTCAGGTTCGGCGTATATTGGACTACTGTGGTTTGCCTTTTGAACAGGCTTGTATTGATTTTCACACTAATAAACGTGCTGTTCGTACACCAAGTTCTGAGCAGGTGCGCCAACCCATTTATCAAAGTGGCCTTGAACAATGGCGCAACTATGAGTCACATCTAGGGCCCCTGAAAAAAGCATTAAGCAAGACCAAGTAAGGCTCAAATAATCAAGCGTTGCATTTTCTTTATCGGCATTAACTGTCAATAAAGAAGCAGCGGTGTCTGAAATTAACAAGCTGCTTTTCAAACCCGTTAAATATTACTATATAGAGAATACAGAGGAATCAATTTTGGCTAAAAAAGTACTAAAAATAGGACATCGTGGCGCAATGGGACATGAGCCAGAAAACACGATAAGGTCTTTTAAAAAAGCAATAGCGTTAAATGTTGATGCGATAGAGTTAGACGTATACGTATGCAAGACAGGTGAGCTTGTCGTTATCCATGACGATAAAGTAGACAGAACAACCAATGGTGTTGGCTATACCGAAGATAAAACTTTTGCAGAGTTAAGGCAACTAGACGCCGGAAAAGGTGAACTTATCCCAACGCTTGAAGAAGTCTTAGACTTTGTTGATAAAAGAGTAATTGTAAACATAGAACTAAAGGGAAGAAAAACAGCAATTGCAACGTATCAAGTCATAGATAAATATATTAAAAAAAATGCCTGGTCAGCGCTTGATTTTATGGTGTCTTCATTCGATCATCACGAATTAAATAAATTTAAACAGCTATCTCCCCAAATACCTGTTGGTGCTTTGATTGATGGGATTCCTCTTTCTTATTCCGATTGTGCGGTTGAACTTAATGCGCAGTCGATTAATTTAAGTTTAGATTTTATTAACCAGGACTTCGTCAATCACGCACATAACAACGGTTTAAAAGTTTATGTCTATACGGTTAATGACTATGATGATATTGCCAAAGTGGCAAAATTAAATGTTGATGGTATTTTTTGTAATTTTCCAGAAAGACTATAATGAAGACAATATTATATCTGAGCCTAAATGTGATATTAAGCGATATAATAAGGCAGAATTACCTATGAGCTGTTTTGTAAAAAACAATATTGTATAAGTCTTGCAATGCTCAATTTCTCCAAAACCAGAATAGGAATTTAACGAACTATTTTGCTATGTAGTGTACATTTATTACGATCTCTCATCGCATTATCTAAATCATTTAAGGCTGTTTTCTAATTTTTTTTTGCCATGGTCTATTTTTATAATTAATTTTATATATTGCCTGTGCCAGTCACTATCTTAAAATTCTCAACATCACTTTAAATATGACAATTTTGCTCACACGTTATTAAAATACTTTTTTGATATAGCGTTACACTTCTTAACAAGGTGAGTACGTTTTGTCGGGTATTATCACATGACTCTTCAGTATTTAATCCACTTTCTACAATACGATAAATATTTTATTTTCCACAATCTCCGAGAACTTAGTATGACATTACAAAAATCAATCCTTGCCGCTGCTATCACATTGGCAACGTTTAACAGCTATTCAGCCTCTTTTCAGTTAAACGAAACCAGTGCCTCTGGCTTAGGTCGTGCATTTGCTGGTGATTCAGTTATCGCCGACGACGCGGCTGTTTTAGCGCGCAATCCAGCAGCCATGGCCTTATTCGACAAAGCCTCTTTTTCATTAGCGGCCACGTATATCGATCCCGGTGTTAATATTAAAGGTCTGGATGCACCAGATATGCTTGGCGCAGACTACGATGTTAGTCAACTTGATCAAGATGGTGTGGTACCAACAGCTATTATCCCAGCAATGTATTTTATTAACCCGGTAAATGATACTTTTGCTTATGGTATTGGCATTAATTCAAATTTTGGCCTTAAAAGCGAGTACGACAACGATTATGCTGCTGGCTCGATTGGCGGTAAAACTGACCTAAAAACTGTCAACGCTAACATCAGTGGTTCTTACCGTATTAATGAACAGCTTAGTCTAGGTTTAGGTATGAACCTAGTCTATGGTGAGGCTGAATTGATTAGGCACGCAGGTAGCGTGTTAAAAGAGGGTGTTATCATTCCTGGTGTTGGTAGCGTTGTTGCACCGGTACCAACAAGTACTGAAATTGTTAACATGGCAGGTGATGATTTTGGTTATGGTTGGAATGCGGGTGTTGTTTATGAAATCAATGAAGATCACCGATTCGCACTTTCTTATCGTAGTAAAGTAGAGCTTGCATTTGAAGGCGAATTTTCCGGACTTGCAGTGCCGGTAACCGCTGCTAGTTTATCGGTAGATATGCCAGCAGTGACAGAGTTTTCAGGTTTTCATCAATTTACAACGCAATGGGCAACACATTACAGCATTATGTATACGCAATGGTCGAGTTTTGAAAAACTTGAAGCGTATGCCGGCAATGAACTAGCGTTTGAAAAACAAGAGAATTTTGAAGATAGCTATCGCTTTGCTTTAGGGGCAACCTATGATGTTAATCCAGTACTCGCGTTAAGAGTTGGTGTTGCGTTTGACCAATCTGCTGCTGAAGATTATCGTTCAATTTCAATACCTGATAGTGACCGATTATGGTACAGCGCTGGCGCTACATATCAGTTAAGTCGCACTGAAAGCATCGACTTTGGTCTTTCATATATTAACGGTGATAATGTTGTGGTTACTGAAGAAGATGCCTTATTAGGTCAGTTACCTGATTCACTCAGTGCATTTGTTGGTAATAAAGACTGGAGCTTTAGCTCAGAAGGTAACGCATTGCTGTTGGCCGTACAGTACAACAAAAGCTTTTAAGGTGATCAGGTGTTTTGCGTAGTTAATTAAATTTACACTTTATTTACTCGCATTTTAAAGCGCTTTTTTCGCTCTATATCAGCTAAACAGTTATTCATTTAAAGCCAACCGTGTACACGATTGGCTTTTTTATGCCTAAGGTAAGTCTCCCATATTGATGGTGGCTCTAACCTTTAACGCTAATATTATTGAAATAGCTTTATATTTTTATGGTATTACTTTGATTTAAATAAAAAATTAATTATCAATAATAATTAGATGTTGTCTTAAAATATTTACTGTTCTTGGCTAAACGTTAGGTCTTATTTATTTACATTATATCAACTTAATAACAGCAGCTTACAGATTAAGGTAATGCTATACTTTTGACAACAACACGGTATTTTAGCTAAAAATATTCTATATTTAAGAGGTTTTTATGGCACAACAAGGTTCTGGCGGTAATGTTTTAGCAGCGATATGTAGTTTTTTTATTCCAGGTTTAGGCCAATTAGTGCAAGGGCGTTTATTACCTGCTATTTTGTTTTTTGTTTTTGCCAGCATTTTCTGGGGACTTTCATGGTTAATCTTCCCAATTGCCTTTGCACTTATTACCCACTTGTGGGCAATTATTGACGCTGCAAAATTCTCTAGCGGTAACAGATTTTGAACGTGTTAAAAACGAGAACTAGAGCAGTATCAAAATTATATTTTGTTGTTGTTGCCTTAGTGTTACTTGTTGGCTGCCAATCGGCTTATTATTCTGCCATGGAAAAAGTGGGTGTGCATAAGCGCGATATTATGCTCGATCGTGTTGAAAACGCCCAAGGTGCTCAAGAAGATGCTCAGCAACAGTTTCAATCTGCATTAGATCAGCTGTCTCAATTGATAAATTATGACGGTGGTGATTTGACAACGCAATATGAATTGGTCAATGACCAATATCAAGCCAGTAAAGCTTCGGCTGAAGAAGTGGCTGCTCGTATTGATGCTATTGAAAGCGTTGCCGATGCCTTGTTTACTGAGTGGAATGAAGAAATTCAACAATATTCAAGTAATAGCTTGAAGCAAAAAAGCCAGCAAAAACTGAGAAAAACTGAGCGTAATTACCAAAGTTTGATTAAGTCTATGTATCGAGCTAAAGATAGAATGGCGCCGGTGTTATCAGCTTTGAAAGATAATAGTTTATATCTCAAGCATAACTTAAATGCGCAGGCTATTGGCGCTTTACAAGGCGAGTATAAAACCATTAAACGTGATGTTGAATCTTTAGTATCTGAAATGAGTAAAGCGATAACGCAATCACAGCAATTCATCGACTTGTTAAAAGCAGAATAGCTTATTGAGCTTTTTATCTTGCAGACTATGACACTAACATTGCAGTAGTCTGTTTTGTCTTTTTATTATATATAATTAATCGTCTAAAGCAGAAGCATAAGCATAAGCAAATTACTTTGTGTTTAGCTCTGTGTTATTTTTTAACCTATAGGAATCCAACATGGGTCGTTATTTTAAACGCCTTAGCCAAATTTTAGTTATCAGCTTTATTCTCCTTTATAGTCTTATTTGGTTACTCTCACCGGTTATAATACGTTATGCTCTCAATACTTATGGATTACCAAAGCCTTTATTGCTAACTTCTGCATCTAGTATTCGCTACAACCCATTTACAGCACATTTAACGATTAGTCATTTAGAAGTGAAAACTAACGAGCAAAGCAGCGTACTTAGACTGCAAAGCTTGAACGCAGAATTACATTTACATCAATTATTGTTTGATAAAATTTATGTCGCTGAATTTACGGTCAATGGCCTATTTATTCCTGTCACAGTCAATGAGTCGTCACTCAATGTTGCCGGCGTTGAATTACGTAGCGAAAATTCCACAGCGTTAGCAACAGAAGCAGAAACAAAAACAGAGCAAGCAGGCACTAATTTTCCTTATCAAGTTATTATTCCTCAATTTACCTTAACCGATGCTCATATTGAATTACTGCACTTTTCACAAAAACATAACATTCAATTAGATTCATTTTCTTTGCAGAACATTTTACTTACACAAAATGAACAAGAGATTAAATTAAATTTAGTCAGCCATTTAAATGGCGCACGAGTAGAAGTTGCTTTAGATGGTCGTTTGTTGAAACAGCAAGGCCAAATCAGTATAGATTTGAATGCAAAAAATATTGCGTTAAACTCGGCAAATAATTTTCTACCTCGCTCCATATCAGTGTTTGATGGCAAAGTAAGTTATGCAAGTAAAATGGATATTGTCATCAGCGATGAGCAAACATCAGTCAAAGCCAGTGACCTAATAGCCTCCGTTGATGATCTGCATGTCGAGCAAAATAATATTGCTATAGCTATTAAGCGTCAAAAAATTCAGGCAAAAGATTTAGCGGTGTTATTACAGCCAAATAAACCCATCAATGTTGATGTTATGTTGAATTATGTTATTGAGGAGCTTGCTGTAAAATCGAAAGAGAGTAAGGCGCTATTAGCTGAAATATCAAATTTATCAGCTAATAATATTGCCCTTCAATTCCAGCAAAACATGACCAAAGTAACGATTGAAAAGGTGCAAGTGGCTAACAGTGAATTTTCAAAAAATAGCCAACAAAATCTGCCAGCATTAGCTAGCTTTAATCACTTGTCGGTAAATAATATCGAGTATACACCTGAGCTTATCGCTGTTAATAACATCACTTTATCTGGACTTGTGGCTAATGTTTTATTAGATAAAGAAAAAAAATTGGCCACACTTGTGGCGTCTGCTAATAACGACGATAAAAAAACACCTGACACTGAGCAAGAAAATAACACGGCGGATAACAAACTTGTTAGACAAGAGCGGGTAGTTGATGAAACTAATAAACCCGTTAAGCCTATATTTAGATTAGGGCAGTTTAGCTTGCTTGATGGTGCACAGATAGACTTTAAAGATAGTAGTGTTACACCGTATTACGAGCGCAACGTTAATATTACTCATTTGCTTTTGTCAGATGTTGATAGCGGTAAGCCTGAGCAGGGCGTTGTGCTTGATATGCAAGGGAAAAGCGATAAATATGCTAGTTTTGACTTAAAAGGGCGAGGCTTACCATTTGCCCCCCAGCAGAAATTCACCTTAGATGCTGTGGTTAAAGAGGTGAGTTTACCGGGTATTTCTAGCTATATTAAAGATGCTTTACAATACGAGATTGAAAGTGGCCAACTTGATATAAAGCTTAAAACTGCCTTGACGGGCAACCAACTCAATGGCGATATTGATTTATTACTGCGAGGTATAGAGTTCACCTCAGCGGATGATCATGAAAGAGGTGTGATAAAAGAGCAATTTAGTGTGCCGTTTAATGTTGCTTTGGGTATGTTGAAAGATTCTGATGGTAATGTAGCGTTGTCGCTACCACTAACCGGCGATACGCGTTCACCTTCATTTGGCTTATCAGGCTTGTTAACGTTACTGGTTAAGCAGGCGACAATGTCAGCGGCAAAAGATTATTTGATCACCACGTTTGTGCCTTATGCCAGTGTGATGAAAGTTGCCATGGCTGCGGGCGAATTTGCCCTTAAACTAAGAATAAACGACTTAAATTATCTGGCCAGTGCAACTGAGTTGAATACTGAACAGCTGGAATTTAGTCGTCAAATGTCGGTGATGCTTGGCGATAGAGACAAGGTCAATGTTAAGCTTTGTGCTATAGCAACCGCCAGTGATATTGAATTGACTGATGCTTCACAAGCGCATCAGCCAGAAAACATAGCGCGCTTAAATATACTATCGCAACAACGTGTTGAGGTGTTTAAAGCGCATATGGTTGAGCAATTAAAAGTTCCTTCAGCACGGCTTTTGTTTTGTACGCCACAAATAGATACTTCAAACGGCGCTAAACCGCGTATAAAATTTGTTATTTAGGTAGTTAGTTTGTTGAATAAAATTTTATACAAGGGATTAATCTTTTTCAGAGTCTTGTTATTACTTTTCAAAGGTTAGGTATAAAAGACTAGCTATAAAAGTTTCAAGCATAAAGAAATAGCAAAAAACTTTATATTTAGCATAAGGTTAACTCTAGCTACGATTGACTTGTAGCTAGAGTTAACCTTTGAAAAAGTTTTTCAGCTTGTACTCTTTCACTAAATCTTGATTTGTTATCTAAGCTTTTTTTAAGTACGGTTAATGCTTCTTCGTTACGTTTAAGCTTGGTCAATATGAAGGCTAAATGATAAGTAATGCTTGGGTTGTTTGAGTCCATAGCATAAGCATTTCGTAGCAGATTCAACGCGGAGTCATAATCGCCTTGTTGAGCGATGATCCAAGCATAAGTATCTGAGAATGCAGCTGAGGTCGAGTTAATTTCAACTGCTTGCTTTGCGTAAAATCGAGCTTTTTCCAAATCTTCAAATTGTAAAATATTAGCTAGATTATTTAATATGGCAGCCTGATTTTTTAAATGTTTTACGCTAGCCAGTTTTTCGTAGTGCGGTTTAGCCGCTAATAAATTGGCATTATTTAAATAATGATCAGCAAGTAAATTGCGCGCTAAATCGTAGTCAGGAAAATCTTCCAGCAGTGCAGTTACCAGCGTAATAAACTCAGCATTTTTTATATTTAGCTGCGCGAGCTGATAGAGTTTAATTAATGCTTGAGAATTTTTCTTATCAAGTATTAATGTTTTAAGGTAAGACTCTTGAGCGGGGAGAAATTGTTGTTGAGCATAATAATAATGGCCACGAAGTAGTGTGGTAAAACTATTTTTTGGATGTTGCTGTTCAATGCTATTTAAAAGCTTGTTGCTTGCAGCATAATCTTGCAAAATTAAATTTACATTAACCAGTGCAAATTCAATGTTAAGTTTATTAGCTGAGTTATCCTCCAGGGTGGAAATAGCCTGATCAAGACTCATCTTACTTGCGACTAACATATTTGCTTTAGCTTGAAGTTCGGCTAAAGCATAAAAGTCTTGTGAAGATTTTGCCAAACTCGATAATATATCTATTTGCTTGTTACTGTTGTTTTGATCTTTTAAGGCGAGGTAAACTTGCGCTTTTAAGCGTACATATTCAGGATTTAAAAAACTTAACTTTGTTAGTCGATCTAATAAATTGATTGCATCAATGTTATTTTTCTGGTCGATGTAAATATACAGTAAAGTCTCTAATGCGGAGATATTGCTGTGTTCTTTTTGTAATAGCGCAATAAGTGCTGTAACTGCTTGGTCAACTTCGCCCAAATCTCGATTGATTTTTGCCTGCAATATTAATACCTGGCTTGCATTAGGTGTGCGTGCTAATAAATCATGACAAATAGTTAGCGCTGGAGCGAGTTGATTCACTAAGGCAAGGGCAGAAGCTTTGTTAAAAAGGCTGGTATAATCATTGGGTTTTATCACTAAAATTTGTCCAATAATTGTTAATGCTTCAAACCATTTATTTTGTGCTAAAAGCAGTGTGGATTTTAATTTTAAGTAATCACTATTGTTTGCATCAGTTCTCAGTAAGTTATCTGCAATAACCATTGCAGCAGCAATGTTTTTATTTTCCTTTAAAATTAACGCTTTGGTGATCAGTAATTTTGGATGTGCATCTAGGTTTAGCGCACTATCAAGTAATGTTAAAGCAGCAGTTGATTGGTTAAGGCGAGTTAAGAGCAGTGCTTCTGCACGAAGATAGTCGGGCGTTCTTTGAAAGTGAACAGGCAAATTATTTAACATTTGTTCAGCTTTAAAGAGTTGGTTATTTTTCAGGTATATTTCTACTAACTGTAGTGATAATTTTAGATCATTTTTAATTAACACCGCCTTATTTTCCAGTGTCGCTTGTGCTTTAGACGTTTGCCCTTGGCTTATATAAATAGACACCAGTAAATTAATGGCAAATAAATCGTCTGAATTATCCTCTAGATAAGCTTGCAGTTGTGTTTGTGCCAGTTCAAAATCACCCTTGACATAAGAACTGACACTAGCGACATAGAGCAGTGACTGATTACTTTGCTTGTCTTCCTCACTCAGTAAAGATAAGCGATTGCTGATGTTGTCTAAAATTAAGCGAGATTCTGCTTCTTGATGGCTATTTGATAGCAGTCGGCTTTTTAGTAATAATGCGAAGGGATCTTTAGGGCTATTTTTTAGTACTAAATTAGTGATTGTTAAGGCATCATTTATACGATTTTCACCGGTATATATATTGGCAAGTGCACGTTGAATAAAGGGGTCTAATGGGGCAAGCTGATAGGCTTTTTCCAATGCGACTAAGGCCTGCTTATATTCAAATTTGGCAATATGTAACTGCCCCTGCAAATACCAATTTTTTGCATCTTCAGGAAATAAAGATAACAGGTACGTTATTTTCTCACTTGCTTGGAAGTGTTCTTTTTGCTCTAAAAAATGAGTCGAGAGGCTTTGTAGTACCTTAATATTATCAGGCGCGATGACATAGGCTTGTTGCAAATATACCTTAGCTTGTGCTATTTCATCTAGAGCACTATAGGCATTAGCCGCTAATAATAACCATTGTAAGTGGTTATTTTGATTTAATTTTCCTGAATCATTTAATGCAATAACTTGTTGGTATTGTTTAGATAACATCAATGCGTTAGCTAATTCATTTAATATTAAATTAATGTCGGCACCATTGCTTAACGCTGCTTGATATAAGCTTGCGCTGTCAGTGTAATGATGCTGTTGTAGTAATATTTTTGCCATTAATAGCTGGCTGGGTAAGTCATCAGGAGTATTTTTTAAAGCATTTTTTAGGTGTATATAAGCGGCTTCTATTTTACTAGCATTAAATGCGATGTGGGCTTTTTCATAGTCATAACTGGCATAACTGTCATAACTAAAAGGGATCACCATTATTGACAATATTAAAACGGTATAGCGCATAGTACCTCGATTTTTTTAAAAGTAGTGTTGATATCGAAAATTTTTATAATAGAATTTTTAGTGAAAATAATCGTGAGAAAAAATGAAAAAATGAAAAAATGAAAAAAAGATGGCCAAAGCCATCTTTTTTATTGATCAGGGTTAAGTGCGGCGTTTACCAAAACGTGCTAAGCCGATTAACGCGATTAAAAACATTACCATCGTATTAGGCTCCGGTACTTGCGCTGGATCATTAGCTGATTTGTTGAAAGAAACACCGGATAGTTTCATTCCATCATTACCTTCCCATGCTGCATCACCACCAAATACTGAATTTAATACCCCAATTAACCATAGAGTTGAATACTGTCGATGAGTACTACGATCAAAATTTGAATAATAACCACTAGCATTTTGAACTTGCGCATAATCTGACTTGAGAGTATGTCCTGTTGCTAAGTCGGCCCAAGTTTTGTTTTTTAAACTGTCAGAATCAGTAAATGATGAATGATCTAACGCTGCCACACTTACCTGGGTTTTTTTTGCTCTTTTTGCTATCCAGCTATAGCTTGCACTTACTAATGATACCTCTTCAGAAAAGGACAACAAAAAGAAGTCATAGTCTTTATAACCACAAGTACCAAAATTATCTGCAGAATGGCCGTATGTATTGCAGTAACCACCATTTTTTTCATCTTGATTCTGCATTGACCAACCACCATTCCATTTATCCAAATTTTTTGCTCTTTCGATAGTATTATCACCTCGGCCATCGCCACTGTGGTTGGCGGTATCAGACCAGCCAGAGATATTAATAGTTAGACCATCGACACTAACATTAAACTGATTAAAGTTATTTCCTGTTTTAATTACGTTACCAAAATCTGCGGTTGTAGTACTTGCTAATACAGGTCCAGATAGTAATAACAATCCCGCCATCATTAGCGTTGTTAACGAATATTTCATTAATTTACTCCTATAATGCTTTATTAAACGTATATTAATATTTTCGACATATATCACGCGGCAAGCAAGAAACAGACCGATATTTTTTATTCTTTTTTTACATGTACTTATAGTTAGGGGGTTTTTTACCTGTAAAAAAAGCTGACAACAATCAAAGGTATTTAAACTAATTACTCGCATTTAGCTGCTTTTAACTTTAATCTATTAAAAAATAACAGTTATTATGGTGTGATGTGAAGATAAGTTGGTCGAGAATTTGGTGCTTAGTTGCTTTTGAAGTTTTACGTTTGTTTACAACTAAGCGCGGTTTATTGGCGTTATCAGCCTTTGCCACAATATGGTTTATTATCTTGTATTATTTTGTTGGCTCAGCGTCTGCAATGGTAATTTCGCCTTCATTTGAAAGCATGGCGTCGCAATTGTTTGGTGCTTTGGGGCTAACGGCACTGTTAGATTGGCCGGTCGCTGAATACGCTATTTATTGGCTAGTGGCGTTATATTTTTTCCCAAGTTTTGCTTTATTGGTCTGTAGCGATCAGTTTTGTTCAGATAAGCATCGTGGCACACTAAGGTTTATCACTCTAAGAACAACCCGAGCCGAGTTAATATTAGGGCGTTATTTAGGTCAGCTGCTTATTATAGCGATATTAATACTGCTGACCTCAATAGCAACAGCCATATTAGCCAGTGTGCGAGATGTAACACTTTTATCGGCCAGCCTACAGATTGGTGCTAAATTATCTTTAGAATTGTTAATCGTTGTTATGCCATTTATTGCCTTAATGTCATTACTTAATAGCTTCGTTAATTCAGCGCGACTTGCGATAGTTGCCGCAACATTATTCTTTGCCTTAGGCCCATTGGTGCTTGCTTTTATTCAATATCAATTTGGCCAAGTTTTTTATCTAAATTGGCTATTTCCAGGTGAGCAAATAAGCAGTATTTTATCGCAAAGCAGCATGGCCACTAGCCAATATTTATTACCTTTAATACAGACCGCTTTGTTACTAATTACTAGCCATTTGCTGATGAAGAGGGCATCACTATGAGTTTAATTATCGATGTTCAACAAGTAACGAAACAATATGGAGATAAGACGGTCCTCAACAAGGTCGAATTTTCCTTAGAAAAAGGTGCGCCAGTTGCTTTAGTGGGTCCTAATGGTGCAGGTAAAACCACTTTGTTTAGTTTGTTATGTGGCTATATTCAGCCTTCATCAGGCAATATTAGTATATTGGGACATGTCCCTGGAAATTCAGCGCTGTTTGGGCGTTTGTCAGCCTTGCCTCAGGACGCGCAATTAGACCCTAGGTTTACTATTGCGATGCAATTAAACTTTTATGCTCGCTTACAAGGTATGAGCAATAAGTTTGCCAAAAAAGATACGGCTAGGGTTCTAGACATGGTGGCTTTGTCGGATGTGGTAAATAGTCTGCCAAGTGAGTTGTCGCACGGTATGCGTAAACGCGCAACCATAGCGCAAGCCTTATTAGGCAGCCCTGAAATTGTCATGTTAGATGAAGCAACCGCTGGGCTTGACCCTGCTAATGCTAAAGAAATACGCGCTATTGTTAGTGAGCATGCCAGCGAAGTTAACTTTATTTTAAGCTCTCATGATCTTAGCGAGCTTGAGCGATTATGTGATCAAGTACTATATCTCGATAATGGTCAGTTAAAACAGCATAAAACGCTGGGGAATAATGACAGTGCTGGATTTTTAACGCTGAGAATGAAACAGCATTACTCAGAAATTATGCCAGCAATCTTACAAATCCCGGGGGTTAGCCAAGTGAGCATGACACAAGATAAAGAATACTTACTTACCATCAGTAATGAGCAAGGTAAGCTAGCCATTGAAATGGATTTATTAACAGTTTTAGCAAGTAATAATTGGTCTTATGCCCAGCTTATTAACGGTAAAACACTTGAAAACCAACTGTTTTAACGAAAAAATATCTGAATTTTTTTTGATGGGAACATAGCTGTTTCACTACTCACTTCCTCGCTCTACCTGCATCATCCATGGATTAGCTACATTTTATCTGTAGCTAATCTTTTATTGGTTTGTACAACTCTGTATCTTTAAGAGGAGCGGGTATATATTCTCCGGCTAAACTCGCGGGTATTTGGCCATTAGATAAATGATTAAGCCAACTTAGATAATCCTCATAAGACATCGGTTTAGCATAGTAATAACCTTGGCCAATATCGCAACCAAAACTGCGTAAAGTCTCTTCATCTAAGCTGCTATTAATACCTTCTGCAACCACTTCTAAGCCTAATCCTTTTGCCATTTTTACTGCGGTTTCCGCAATAACCTTACGTTTATTGTTGCTACAAACATCTTCAACAAATTCTCGGTCTACTTTTAACTCTTGAAAAGGTAACTGATTAATTTGTGACATGGATGCATAGCCAGTGCCAAAGTCGTCAAGGCTAATAGTGATACCGAGTCCAATAAGGTTTTCTATAGTTTCTATTGCAAGGCTATTTTGTGCAAAAGAAACAGACTCTGTTAATTCGAAAATTATTTTCTCTGCTTTAATGTCACTGTGATTAATTATTTTAGTGATGTCCTCAATGAAATTTGCTTGAATAAGGTCTTTACCACTAATGTTAATAGACACCATGTGGTTCATACCGGTATGTTGGGTTAGTCCTGATTGTTGGCTAAGCGCCGTTTCTACCACCCATAATGTTAATGAGGGTATTAAACCAAAATCCTCTGCTACTGGAATAAAAACATCAGGTGAAACATGACCAAGTGTTGGGTGCTGCCAGCGAATTAAACATTCACTACCACAGACTTTATTGGTTTTTAAATCGATCTGCGGTTGATGAAATAATTCAAACCCTTGCGCTGTTATTGCTTGTTGTAAGTCAATGGCTAGCTGTATTGACGAAGGACTGCTTTGGTTATCTTTTTGTGTAAAGTAAGCCCATTTATTTTGCGTTAACTCAGCTTTATTCGCGGCAATTGACGCGTTATTAATCATGTTTGTACTGACGTTATCATGAGCAGAAAAGTGTGCTAAACCAACATGCGCAGATAAGGGCAGTTTAAGATCTTTAATATAAAAAACATCGCGGGCAGCTTGCTGAATTGAGTTAACAAACAATGCTATATCTTGCTCGTTAAGTGAATTATCAATAACTATCGCTAAACTGCTATTTTCCAGATAGCAGAGTTTCTCAAATTGCTCAGTGATATTAAGTACAGCATCGTTAAACCTGAATAATGAAGATAATTTTAAATTTAAGTGTTGAAAGAATTGGACGCGTATTTGTTCATCAATATAGAGTTCGATACGGTGAAATTGCTCTGGTTTGATCACTACTACGGTAAAATCTTGCTTACCTTCTTCTATCAGTTGACTAATTTTATGGTCTAAATTTGTTTGTCTCGGTAAATGGTTACTTTGGTGGTAGGCAACCATGGTTAGCTTTTCTTGCTCATTGCGGCGAATACGCTCAGCTAAGGCAAATGCCATAAAAGTCACTTCAATCATGATAGCAAATAGGAATGCATTGCCCGTTAAAAAGCTATATTCAAGCTGGTTAAGCAGCACCATAGGTTGAATAATAGCGCCAACTAACAAGGGTAACCAGGACAAGAAGTAAAAACGTGCCCATAAAAAGTCATGTTTTAAGCGGTTAAAAATTAAGAAGAGCGCGACGATGTAAAATAATGGCTGTAGAGAGAAAAATAGTTTGGTTTGTGTTAATTCATCGAGCGAAAGAGAATACAGGCTAAATAAACCTATAATAACAGTAAATATGATTGAATATTTGTAAGCCCAATGTTTTAAGCGATCATAACGTAAAAAATAAAGGGTAAATAACAGCAGAAATATAATCAGTAAGAAATCAGTAAAAATGAGATATTTATTGAGTAATTGCATTACCTGGTTGGAAAAAAGAAAGTATCCATAACCGGTCAATGAGGACAGCACTGAAAAGGCAGATAATAAGTAACCAATATAGAATAAATAAACTTTATCTTTGTCAGCAAAAAATAATACTAAGTTATATATTGCCATGATGATTAATATGCCGATAAATGCACCATATATCAGTTGAGATAGCAGTACTCTTTGTTCGAAGTCTTGTGGGGTAAATAGCTGTAAAGGGATATTAGGGGGACCAGAGTTTTTTACTTTTATCAGGTATTCACTATGGCCGAATTGATTCAGCTGTAGTCTTGCATAAGGGTAAACATTTTGGCTTAAATTCTTTGAGTTAGGGCGTTTATGGAAGACTTTTTTTGGCGCAGTTAAGGCATTTAGTTGATAGACGATAAAAGTATCAAGCATACTATGTTCGGCCATCAATATTAGTTGCTTGTTACCACTGTCTTTAATAAAGCTTTCTTGCGCGCTGGCGGTTACCGATGTTTTATCAATAGGATAGTGTAAAGACAACTTTATCCAATAACTTTGTTGTGCTAATGCATAAGGAATATTATTTAATTTACTAGCGATAAAATCAACATTACTTAAGATATGGTTAAGGTCAATACTGTCAGTTTCATCTATGTAATAGCTACTATTAATAGTAAAATCACTATTTAATTCGCTTATATTCTTTTGATCAATGTTATAAATAAGGCCAACAAAGCTGGCTACAATAGCAAGTAAAATTATTGTAATTAGAGCTGTAGAGATTCTTTTGCTGAATTCAGAAAATATCAAAAAATAAATACTCATCTAAATGAATGATAATTTGGAATGTTCGCCTTTGCGGTTAACTTTTTCAATACTCACCGTGTTTGTGGTTGCGCAAACATCATTTCGCTTAACAGGGTATGGTCTTATTCTTAGCCTATGCTGTTAGATATTTTCACTAGGTTATATTACTTGGTCACGCAGAATAATGGCACATTAAATGCTCTACTCCGTACAAATAATTAACAATATGGAAAAAATCAGTAGCTTAGTAGTTGCTAAAAAATTTAATTTTTCTATGTGATCAATGTAGCAGAAATATCATTGTTAAGTCACTGTTTTCTTATTAGTGAAATAATTTTTTGAATAAAATTCAAAGATTAGGACTTACAATAAGAGGATCAGGCAGAGAGCTTTTGATAGTCGTGATTTTATAAATTTAATTAAACCTAGCCAAATAACCATTGCTAAGCGCACCTAATATGATAAATATGGACTCCACCAAGCTTGTGCTGTTATTCACAGAAAAGCACAAGCTTTGCAAGTAAGCGCTCTACCTGGGGTGTAGCGTAAGCTATTAGTAGGTTAAATTTTGAAAGTAGTGGGTTAAAATTTTGAAAGTGGCTATGTAACCCGATTGGTTAAATATGAATCAAGGGCAAAATTTAGCCATCATAATTGCCCTTTGGGTGAGGGAGTTTTTGTTCTTTTGCAACTTTTTCTAATGGAACTGGCGACATCTCAGCCAGAGCAGAAGTCCACATTTAAAGGCTTATCTATTGTGGCTAAGTAATAGTGGCCACTTACTTTGCAGCTTCTAAATGGTTTTGGAGGTGCAACTGCCTTAGGTGTTAAGGCACTTCAGATAGCATTAATACCAGTTCCATTAAGTTTGTGATCTTGTTGTGCGCAGGAAAAATAACTCAAGGTAAGGCGCTCGATTGAGCAATAGCTGGCTATTGGGATTGAGAGCAACACAGTCTTGAGCTATTTTAACTAGTACAAGTGAGCAATAACTTAATGGGATTGGTATAAGTCTCTGTATTGTCGAGTTTTGGTGTTATTTAGCATTGAACTTTCTATTAGTTTTTTGTTGCTCTATTATCGCTCGGGATTAAACTAGTAGTTTAGTTATTTTTCAATTGATAATGGTATTCTGATGCGATAAATTTCTTCAGGTTTGAACGATTTTTAACCAAAAGTTTAGTTTTATTCCAAGCAGTGATGATTTAATTCCTTAGATTCAAATTATATGGGCGGAACTAATCGTTAAGATTAAAAGGTAAAATTTATAAATAGGAATACTAATTATTGAATTTGACCTTAAAGATGTTGATATTAATTTATTGCATTTGGAGCACCTCTTAACTTGCTGAACCCTGTGTCTTCAAGTAGTTTGGGTACAAATACAAATACAAATACAAATACAAATACAAATACAAATACAGTAGAGCAGAAAATGCAATACATATAAAAAGCGCTGCGTTGGTCGCAAAAAATATTTTTGCGATTTGCTCTAAGCACAGTTATTCAATGATGGTTTCGGAGAACATAACAATGTCAGAAATAAATAAGTATTCAAAAACGGTCACTTTAGACGAATCACAACCTGCTTCACAAGCCATGCTTTACGCGATTGGTTTAAAAGAAGAGGATATGCAAAAAGCACAAGTAGGTATCGTTTCTACCGGTTGGGAGGGAAACCCCTGCAATATGCACTTAAATGAACTTGCTAAAGAAGTGAAAAAAAGTGTGATCGGTGCCGATTTGGTAGGATTAATCTTTCACACCATTGGCGTAAGTGATGGTATTTCAAACGGTACTGCAGGCATGAAGTATTCCTTGGTTTCTCGTGATGTGATTGCCGATTCTATCGAAACCGTTGCGGGTGCGCAATATTATGATGCTATGGTGGCGATTGTCGGCTGTGATAAAAACATGCCAGGGGCAATGATGGCTTTAGCGCGTGTTAATCGTCCCGGAATATTGGTTTATGGTGGCTCTGTCAAAGCGGGTAAATGGAAAGGTGAAGACTTAAATATTGTTTCTGCTTTCGAAGCTTATGGAAAAAAATTGCAGGGCGTTATCTCTGATGAAGATTATAAAGGGGTGATCCAAAATGCGATCCCAGGCGCGGGTGCTTGTGGTGGAATGTACACCGCAAACACTATGTCTTCAGCGATTGAAGCTTTAGGGATGAGCTTGCCTTATTCTTCGTCTAATCTAGCGGTGAGTGATGAGAAAAAAATAGAAATGACCAAAGTGGGTGATGCGGTAAAAAATCTGCTGGAAAAAGACATCAAACCACAAGATATCATGACCAAAAAAGCCTTCGAAAATGCTTTAAGAATGATTATGGTGCTAGGCGGCTCTACCAACGCAACTTTACATATGATAGCCATGGCTCGAGCCTGTGGTGTTGATTTAGGTTTAGATGATTTCCAAGCAATGGCTGATAAAACGCCATTGTTGGCAAACTTAAAGCCCTCTGGTGAATACTTAATGCAAGACTTACACGCCATAGGTGGGATCCCTGCGGTAATGAAGTATTTATTGGCCGAAGGTTTGTTACATGGCGATTGTTTGACCGTTACAGGGCAAACAATCGCAGAAAACTTAGCTGATTTACCTGGCTTGCCAGCAGGTCAAGATATTATCAGACCTTTAAGTAAGCCATTGAAAGCGACAGGGCACTTACAAATTCTTTACGGAAACTTGGCTTCTGAAGGCTCAGTTGCCAAAATTACCGGTAAAGAAGGTGAAGTATTCGAAGGTCCAGCAAGAGTTTATGAAGATGAATTCGCCGCAATAAAAGGCATTGAAGAAGAAGTGCAAAAAGGTGAGGTTATCGTTATCCGTTATTCTGGACCCAAAGGAGCGCCTGGAATGCCTGAAATGCTAAAACCCACGTCAGCAGTAATGGGTGCTGGCCTTGGCAAAGACGTAGCATTAATCACCGACGGTAGGTTTTCTGGAGGTTCTCACGGTTTTGTAGTCGGGCACGTTACACCTGAGGCTTCAGAAGGTGGACTGATTGCTTTGGTGCAAAATGGCGACATTATCCGCATTGATGCGGTGATGAACAAATTGCAACTGAAAGTAGACCAGACTGAAATCGCTAAGCGCAGAGCCGCATGGATCAAGCCAGCTTATAGAGCGACAAATGGTGTATTAAGAAAGTATATCGCCACTGTAAAATCTGCATCGCTAGGTTGTGTTACCGATGAAATAGACTAACCAAGTCCGTTCAGAGTCTGTTTTGATTTTTGGTTCCGTTGTGATGCTAACAAAGGGGGCGAGGGTTAGATATTAAGTCTTCTGATGGCAAACAGTAGGATCTGTTAAGATTAAACTATCTTAACAGATCCTTAAAGATGATTACCCAAGAGCTAAAAAGCAAAATGACTAGTACAAAAGATCATTATTAAAGCTGATGTACAAATTATTCAGCTTATATCGTCATAGATAACTGAGCGTAAAATAATATAAACATTAGCTTAAACATTAGCCTAAACATTAGGCCAAAAAATAAATCAAACGAATAAGGAGATAAAATGAGTAGTAATGTAGAGATTAATAATCGCCCCGATTACGACCATGTCATCCAAGATATCGCTGATTATGTCTTAACTTTTGAAGTTTCCAGCGAAGAAGCTCTCAACACTGCACGAAACTGTTTAATGGACACCTTAGGTTGTGGGCTGCTCGCGCTGCGCTTTCCTGAGTGCACAAAACACCTAGGAGCAATCGTACCAGGTACGCTGGTGCCAAATGGCGCACGAGTGCCAGGAACATCATTAACACTCGATCCGGTTAAAGCCGCGTGGGACATTGGTTGCATCATTCGCTGGCTCGACTACAACGACACTTGGTTGGCTGCTGAATGGGGGCATCCATCAGATAATTTAGGTGCTATTCTGGCGGTGGCAGATTATTTGTCTCAAGTGAGACTGTCTAAGGGCGAACAGCCACTCATCATGCGAGAAGTACTTGAAGCTATGGTCATGGCGCATGAAATTCAAGGGGTGATCGCGCTAGAAAATTCGTTTAATCGCGTCGGCTTATGCCACGTATTATTAGTACGAGTGGCCTCAACCGCGGTTGTTACTAAAATGATGGGCGGCAACCGAGAGCAAATTATGGCGGCAATATCTCAAGCTTGGGCCGATGGTGGGGCACTGCGCACCTATCGTCACGCACCTAATGCGGGCTCTCGTAAATCTTGGGCCGCAGGTGATGCCACCTCAAGGGCGGTTCGTTTAGCTGACATGTCGATGCGCGGTGAAATGGGCATACCAAGTGTGTTAACCGCGCCACAGTGGGGCTTTTATGATGTCTCTTTCTCGAAAACGAACAAAGACCAAGCACTAAAGCCAGAGGCTGAACGCCAGTTTTCGTTTTCTCAAGATTACGGCTCTTATGTGATGGAAAACATCTTGTTTAAGATTTCCTTTCCGGCCGAGTTCCATGCGCAAACCGCTGCAGAAGCGTCGGTTATTTTATATCCCCAGGTAAAATCTCGTTTAGCGGATATTAACAAAATCGTAATCCGCACTCACGAGTCGGCCATTCGCATTATTTCAAAAACGGGTGGGCTTGCCAACGCTGCCGATCGCGACCATTGCTTGCAATACATGATTGCTGTGCCGTTGGTGTTCGGGAATTTAACCGCAGAGCATTATGAAGACGACTTTCACAGCGCACATCCTATTATCGATGAACTGCGTGACAAAATGGAAGTTGTCGAAGATAAGCGCTTTACAACAGAGTATTTAGAAGCGGATAAACGCTCTATTGCCAATGCCATTCAGGTTTTCTTTAACGATGGCAGCAGTACCGAAGAAGTGGTTGTAGAATACCCAGTTGGTCATCGCCGCCGCCGTGAAGAAGGCATGCCATTATTGGAGCTAAAATTCAAAGCTAACTTAGCATCACGTTTTCCACACCAGCAGTGCCAAAAAATCTTCACTGTTTGTCAAGATCAAGCCACCCTTGAGACTACGCCAGTAAATCGCTTTATGGACTTCTTTGTTATTGGTTAAATTGCGGTGTTTAGTTTATCGGATCACTTATCTTGCAACCTACGCAGTCATATTGTTAGTGTTAGCAGTAAGCTATGACTTCAATAACAAACATTGAACAGAATGAAACTAATAGGATCTACTATGACGGACAAAAATGAACACAGTATTGCAACTTTTGCAGCCTTGAAAACTGCTATAGCAAATAATGAGGAGCAATCGATAAAAGAATTATTGGCAAATCAGCCAATGCAAGCGCTTGAAAAAAGCTATCTCATTGATTTAGCGAAACTAAGCAATAACCGCACTATTATAACGTTACTGGAAGACATTACCGTAAAGGAATAGACAAGAAGCGGTCACTTGTAGCTGAATAACTAGCAGGGGAATATCTGCTTTAAGGTTAATTCCTCGATAGTTCTCACTTTATTTAACCCGTATTGGTGTGATGGAGTAATCTTGTTTACTTCCTTGTAAATTCTAAGTGGTAATCGAGCATTTAGGGGGTAGACAAGAAACTCAGCCTAAGTGACACCGTTCAAATATGAGTAGAAAGTTCAGCATTTTAAAAAAGAGTAAAATGTTTGCTTGCAGTCAAGTAAACGCACTATAAAAACGCGAAACACTAACGTTAATTATCACTAATTCATCGTAAAATCTTGTCTTGTTTGGTGCACATAACGAGATAATATTTTTATTTGGACTGCTCTACTAGCGTGCCTTATACCAAGTTAATTAATTATCTGCTCATTTTTAATGGTTAAAATAAAAAACTACAGCGTTATAAAATTTATAAGATGAATAATTACTGACTAAATTTTATGCCTTGTATTTATTAATTTTTTCTCATAAAAAAGTAGAGCACTTAATTAATCAAATTGGTATTAGTATTTAAAGGGCCTATTTGCTATGGCGTGAGCCACTTTATGAATATTCATTATCCTCAAATAAAAAGGAGTCATCTGATGTTATATCGACAAATATTTGAGCCAATCTCAAGTACCTACAGTTATCTGTTGTCAAGTGTGCAAGGGCGTGAAGCAGTCATCATTGGTCCAGTGTTGGACTATATCAATTATTACGTACCAATCATTAGTGAGCTGAGTCTAAAGTTGGTTAGTGCAAAAGACACCCAGACTCATACTGATCATACTACTGCATTAGACAAGCTACGAGAAGAGCTAGGTTGTGTGCCCGTTATTGGCGAGTTTTCGCAAACCGAATACCTTGAAATTATCAATGAATCAGATTTATCTGATCGAAAAATAATGGCTATTGCGTTACCTGTTAATCTTACTTGTGGTGTGTTATGAGCGGTTGGGAGCTATTTGCCAAAGCCTATGCTGGTGGTGTATTGATTGGCATTTCGGCTCTTTTACTCATGCTGTTTAATGGCCGAATTGCGGGTGTAAGCAGTATTTTGGGAGGTGCCATAGAGCTAAAACGTGTCAAATGGTCTGGACGTGGTTGGCGATTGCTGTTCATCGCTGGCATGATCTTCGCCGCATTTTTGTGGCAAGGACTCAACGCCCCTCTCGAGATTGAAGTGACAGCAGGGCTAGCGCCATTGGTAGTGGCTGGATTATTGGTTGGCTTTGGCAGCCAATTAGGATCAGGTTGTACCAGTGGCCATGGCGTATGTGGCATTGGCCGTCTGTCGGCACGCTCGATAACGGCGACGGTAACGTTTATTTTGTCTGGTGTTGCAACAGTTACCGTTGTGCGCCTATTCGGAGGGCTTTAATGACTAACGTTATCGCACTAATATCTGGCTTGCTGTTTGGTTTGGGATTGATTCTTTCAGAGATGGTCAATCCAGCGCGTGTGCAAGGTTTTCTTGACTGGTTTGGCCATTGGGATCCGACTCTTGGCTTTGTTATGGCGGGCGCATTAAGTGTGACTATCCCTGGGTTTTATTTTTTGAAGCAGCGCTCCAAGCCAGTACTCTCTGCGCAATTCCAGTGGCCACAGAAAACTGACATTGATAAACGCTTAATATTAGGGGCTGCCATGTTTGGATGTGGCTGGGGCTTGGCTGGGTTCTGTCCTGGTCCCGCGTTAACAGCAATCGTTAGCTTTCTGCCTCAGGTACTAACCTTTAATGCTGCAATGCTGGCCGGTATGTGGTTATTTTTAATATGGAATAAACGTAGCCAATAAAATTAATTTGCAAGTACCTTCTTTTCAAGTGCCTTTTATGGACTAGATTGGTACTTTTTTGCTCTTGATATTTTTAGCCTATTTGTCAAAAAAACTGACTCAAGTATTAAAATGACTTACCAATACTTGCTTAAGCAGACCTGGGTATAATACCAATCCCATTAAGTTATTACTCACTTGTACTAGTTAAAATAGCTCAAGGCTGTGTTGCTCTCAATCCCAATAGCCAGCTATTGCTCAATCGAGCGCCTTACCTTGAGTTATTTTTCCTGCG
>NZ_VOLS01000034.1 GCF_007954265.1 Colwellia sp. C1TZA3
AAATGATACTTATTCTTTGTGTGACATCATATTAAGCTGTTTTTTTGTTATCCGAGGATAACTATGTAAAATCAACGTTAATGTGAGTGTCCACACAAATTGCATGATAACTAATTGTTAAAGAAAGTTAGTTTATCTCCGAGGAGGAAACTAACCGAAACAAAATCTCACTCGCTTTGTTTCGTTGCTGCAGGCCTTGCCTGAAGCGAGATGCATATTCTACGCAACTCTGTTTTAATGTCAACGCTTATTTCGTTTTATTTTAAAAGTTTTTTTAACTTCCAAACAATTCGTTTTATCACGTTAAGTTAATCAAATCAGTCTTAACTGCATGAGATAACCTATTAAAACAGCTCTTTGGGGTGACCCCTTGGAACTGGAGCGCATTCTAGCGATTTCTCGCTTCACGTCAACACTTAATTGTCCTTAAATGTTGATTAAGTGTTTGTTTGTTTTTTAATTGAACTATCCGGCTATTTTATGGACTAATGACTGCCTAGTTAGCAAAATTTGGCTAGCAGTTTGTCCAAAAAGCATATTCTTATGTACGAATAAACAGGAGATATTATGTATTTTATGCTCTATATTGTATTTGCGCATAATAATAATAACAAACTACAGATAAAGTGGGCTTCACCACGATGTTTGTACAGAGAGCATAACAAATGAAAAAACTTATCATCTTGTTAATGCTTGCTGGCATTAGTAGTACAGTTGTGGCGAAGGATATTGCCGAATATAAACATGAACGTTTGATTGCTAAGATATTAAACCAACAAGTAAAGAAACAAAGAACCATTCAAAGCAGTGTCCATGCAATACTCTCACGCTATCCGGAGAAAGTAGATGTTGTTATGGCAGTAGCTTTTGCTCGATACCCAGAAAAATATCGTGAAATAATGCTGGGTGCATTATCTGCTCAACCTGTTTTAGCCTGCGATGTTATACAAAATTCGATTAAAGCTAAAGTTGCCCCTAGTAGTGAGTTGGTTGAAATAACTATTACCGCAGAGCCAGCTTATGCTCAAGAAATAGTAAATACAGCAGTAAAATTTAATCCAAGTGAGATAGAAAATATTGTCCGCGTTGCTATAAGGACTGAACCTTACGACGTTAGTAACATTGTTAACAACACCGCATCAAATTACCCCAGCCAAATATTGAATATTTTAACCGCAGCTATTACAGCCATACCGGAGCAGGCAGGTAACATAGTTAAAGATATATTAGCTTTGTTCCCCGGTGAAGCCAACAGAGTTATTACGACCGCAGTTAATCAGAGCACTGATAACCATAATAATGCCATTGTTAAAGCCGCTATTGATTTGGGATTTGATAGGGACTCGGCAATTGCGGCTGCAATAGCCGGTGGTGCGAAAAAAGAAACCTTGGCAAAATTACATAACTGAACACAAACCTGCACCTTGAAGTGGAGCGGCTATAATGCTGCACAAAAAAGCCCAGTCATTACTGGGCTTAATATTTTATGATGGTTATTCTGCCAAGTTAGCTTTGTTCACGCTCGATCGCTCGATAAGCGATATCAGTACGGTACTCAACACCTTGCCACGAAACTTCTTGCAATAATTCATAGGCTGCTTGCTGTGCCTGAGTAACATTATTGCCTAATGCTGTTGCACATAAAACTCGGCCACCTGCGGTAACAATTGCACCATCTTTTTCAGCTGTACCGGCATGGAATATTTTTCGATCCGTGGCATTATTTGTTGCTAGACCAGAAATAACATCACCTTTGGGATAGCTAGCAGGGTAATTAGCTGCCGCCATCACCACACCTACTGCAGGCCGTGAATCAAAGTCAATGCTTGCTTTGTCTAACTCGCCACGACAAGCCATGATGCACAACTCAACAAGATCAGACTTTAATCGCATCATAATTGGCTGAGTTTCAGGGTCACCAAAACGACAATTGTACTCAATAACTTTTGGGGTACCATCAGTGTCAATCATCAAGCCTGCGTATAAAAATCCAGTATAGGGTGCGCCTTCTCTCGCCATACCTTCAACAGTTGGCATAATAACTTCATTCATAGCGCGTTGATGGATCTCTGGTGTCACAACAGGTGCTGGAGAATAAGCGCCCATACCACCAGTGTTTGGCCCTTTATCACCATTATAGGCACGCTTATGATCTTGGCTGGTGGCGAAGGCTAAAACATTTTTTCCGTCAACCATAACGATAAAGCTAGCTTCTTCACCTGCTAAGAATTCTTCAATCACCACACGATGACCCGCATCACCAAAAGCATTGCCGGCAAGCATGTCTTTAATACCGTCTTCTGCTTCTTTTAACGTCATCGCAACAATTACGCCTTTACCAGCAGCAAGGCCATCGGCTTTAACAACGATTGGCGCACCTTGTGCACGAACATACGCAAGGGCTGGCTCAATTTCAGTGAAGGTTTGATAACTACCGGTTGGAATATTATTTCTGGCTAAAAAGTCTTTAGTAAATGATTTTGAACCTTCAAGTTGTGCTGCTTTTGCACTAGGGCCAAAAATCATTAAACCTTGGGCTTGAAAAGCATCAACAATACCATCTACCAGGGGCTGTTCAGGCCCAACGATGGTTAGCACAACCTCGTTGTTTTTGGCAAAATCGACTAAGGCTGAAATATCACCAGCCGATATTGCAATATTTTCCAACTTAGCTTCTGTCGCCGTTCCTGCATTACCTGGTGCAACAAATACTTTTGTTACTGAAGATGATTGTGCAGCTTTCCACGCTAATGCGTGCTCACGACCGCCATTACCAATGACCAAAACATTCATTTACTTACATTCCTAATATTTTAGAGCCGCTATAATCTGCAAAGATCAAATTATAGCGACTCAATTATGTTATTTTACAAATTTTAATGTCATACGATCACTTTCGCCAATCGCTATATATTTTGCTTTATCTTGTTCACCTAAACGTAATACTGGTGGTAAGGTCCATACACCCTTTGGATAAATAGCCATATCTTTAGTGTTTGCGTTTATTTCACTGCTTGCTGCTAAAGTGAACCCTACCGCTTTTGCTTGTGCAATAGTTTTGCTTTGCGATACATAACCCATCGCTTTTTCAGGATCAGTACCTTCAGGTAGCCGATGTTCTACCACACCTAATACACCACCTTTTTTTAATGCTTTGTAAGCATCTTTAAAAGCTTGTTCTACACCTTCATCGCGCCAGTTATGTAAATTACGAAAAGTCAGGACCATATCGGCTGTACCTGCCGGTGCAAGTTCACTTGCTTGACGCGGAATAAAGTTAGTTAACTCTACTTCGCTAAATACCGCGTCACTGGCTAATTTTTCAACTAACTTTTTACGTGAATTACTATAATAATTATCTTCGCCAGTATCGGGGTAATGAGCACCGTAAAGTTTACCTGTACCTTTTACTGCGGGAGCTAAAATTTCAGTATACCAACCACCACCCGGGGTAATTTCGACCACAGTCATTGACGGATCAAAACCAAAAAATGCTAACGTCTGTAGCGGATGACGATATTCATCACGGGCTTTATTTTTTGCTGAGCGATGTTCTCCAGTGATAGCTTGTTCAAGCTGACTTTGCTGATGAGCATCCTGATGAGCGTTAACAAAACTAGAGCATAATAGAGTTGCAGACACGATTGACGCGGTAAAAACTTTTTTGAGAGTTTGAGTTGTTGTATGCATTGTTATCTTCCATTAACTAGTGAATTTTTATGTAGGCTAGTTATAGCAGATTTCTTTCAGATGATCAGTGCTGTTACTCTTATCTTATCAACAAAAGACAGCATTTAAGCTTGATTGAGTGTGTCTAATGATTAATTTTATTACACAGACACGACTCAGCAGTATTTCTGCAATAAAAATGCTCAAGATCATTAACCCTATCTGAGCATTTTTATTTTACCATGGTGACTTAATGACGAAAGTGACGCATACCGGTAAATACCATCGCGATATTATGCTCATCTGCGGCGGCAATAACTTCATTATCACGCATAGAACCACCCGGCTGAATTACCGCAGTAATACCTGCTTCGGCGGCGGCGTCTAATCCATCACGAAATGGGAAGAATGCATCTGATGCCATAACAGAGCCTTTAACTTCAAGATTTTCATCTGCCGCTTTAATACCCGCTACTTTTGCTGAGTATACTCGGCTCATCTGGCCTGCACCAACCCCGATAGTTGCACTGTTTTTAACGTAAACAATCGCGTTAGACTTAACAAATTTTGCGACTTTCCAACAAAATTGTAAATCACGCATCTCTTCATCGGTAGGTTGACGTTTAGTCACTACCGTTAAGTCGTCAGTTGTTACGCTGCCTTGATCGGTATCTTGTACTAATAAACCACCGTTAACACGTTTAAAATCAAAACCGGTAGTTTTACTTGTCCATTGACCACAGACTAATAGACGTAAGTTAGCTTTAGTGGCAACAATTTTTGCCGCCGCAGCTGACACGCTGGGTGCGATAATAACTTCAACAAATTGACGAGAAACGATCGCTTGTGCAGTATCTGCATCTAACTCGCGGTTAAAGGCAATAATACCGCCAAACGCTGAAGTAGGATCGGTTTTATAAGCGCCTTCATATGCCGCCAAAATATCATCACCAATAGCGACACCACATGGGTTTGCATGCTTAACGATAACGCAAGCCGGCTCATCAAATTCTTTAACACACTCTAATGCTGCATCAGTATCAGCAATATTGTTATAAGATAAGGCTTTGCCTTGCAATTGTGTCGCAGTAGAAACTGACGCTGCTTCAGGATTAGCTTCTTTATAAAAAGCGGCATCTTGATGTGAGTTTTCACCGTAACGTAAGTCTTGAGTTTTGATAAACTGGCTGTTAAACGTACGTGGAAATTTAACTTTTTCACTTACTGATGAGTTAACAGAAGCTTCAGATGCAGTTGCGCCATACGCAGGTAGCATTTTACCAAAGTAATTAGCAATCATACCGTCGTAAGCAGCAGTGTGTTCATAAGCAGCAATAGCTAAATCGAAACGTGTTTGATAAACCAAAGAACCATTGTTCGCTGCCATTTCTGTTAAAACACGTTCATAATCATGGGCATTGACCACAATGGTGACGTCTTTATGATTTTTAGCCGCAGCACGCACCATAGTTGGGCCACCAATATCGATGTTTTCAATAGCATTTTCTAATGAACAATTGTCATCAGCAACAGCATTGGCGAAGGGATAAAGATTTACCACCACTAAATCTATCGCACTGATATTGTTTTCAGCCATAACAACTTCGTCGATACCACGACGCGCTAAAATACCACCATGAACTTTCGGGTGTAAGGTTTTAACTCGACCATCCATAATTTCTGGATGTCCGGTGTAATCAGATACTTCAGTTACTTTAATGCCATTTTCAGCCAATAACTTAGCGGTACCACCCGTTGATAAAAGGTCAACACCTTGTTCTGATAACGAGCGAGCAAATTCAACAATACCGGTTTTATCTGAAACACTTAATAGTGCACGTTTGATTGGGCGTGGTGTATCCATGGTTTTCTAATTACCTATAAATTAAAAGGGTTGTCTGGCCTATGACACATATCTATTTTACGTGCTTGATATGCGGTAGTTTTTAAATGGCTAAAAGTTGACTACTTGGATAACTTTTATCTCTCTAAAAACAAAAAAGCACCCGAGGGTGCTTCTAATTGACAGGCTAACCTGTCGTACTTCTTAGTTCATGCCGTATTTTTTTAACTTTTTACGTAAAGTACCACGGTTGATGCCTAATAAGTTAGCGGCGCGGGTTTGGTTACCACGCGTGTATTGCATGACTTCTTCAAGCATTGGCGCTTCAATTTCTGAAAGTACAAGGTCGTACATATCATCAACGTCATTACCGTTTAACTGAGACAAGTAGTTTTTAATGGCTACTTTTGCTTGTGTGCGTAAAGGCGAGGCCTTTGTCTGAGTTTGTAGATCACCGGTAATAAATGGAGAGGAAATATTTTGTTCAAACATAAAGTTCAGACTCTTTCTAAAGTTAAATTATCAAAATACATAGTTAATGCGTCAAGTTGTTCAGTAACTGACTCGAGTGCATTAAAAATAGAACGAAACGATTTTCCTTGTTCATGCGTTTGCATGTACCAAGAAACATGTTTACGGGCAAAACGTAAACCCATAAATTCACCGTAAAATTTGTGTAATTCCATTACATGCCCAATCAAAATTGAGCGTACTTCATCCGTTGAAGGAGCAGGCAAATGCCTACCCGTTTTCAAAAAATAATTAATTTCTCGAAAAATCCAAGGTTTCCCTTGGGCACCGCGACCGACCATAATGGCATCAGCCCCAGTGTAATTCAGCACTTGTTCCGCTTTCTCGGCACAAGTAATATCGCCATTAGCAACAACTGGAATACTCACCGCTTGCTTGATTGCTTTAATGGTATCGTACTCTGCATTACCTTTATAAAAGTCATTACGAGTACGACCATGCACAGCAAGTGATTGTATGCCGTTATGCTCAGCAATATTGGCTATTTCAATACCATTGCGAGTGTTTTCACACCAGCCGGTTCGAATTTTTAACGTTACTGGAATATCCACCGCATTAACCACAGCTTTAATAATTTGCTCGACTAATGCAGGCTCTTTCAGTAACGCTGAACCTGCTAATTTCTTATTTACCTTTTTTGCTGGGCAGCCCATATTGATATCAATAATTTGTGCCCCGTTATCAGCATTATGCTTAGCGGCAAAAGCTAATTCTTCAGGATCCGAACCGGCAATTTGTACGGAACGAATACCTGCTTCTTCACTATGCAACATTCGGCGCTGAGATTTACCGGTATTCCACACTTTTGGATTAGATGACATCATTTCAGATACCGCTAAGCCTGCCCCCATCTGACAACATAGTTGTCTAAATGGTTGATCGGTAATACCCGCCATGGGCGCAAGCATTGTATTGCTTGCTAAAGTGTATGGACCTATCTTCACGCTGCTGTTTTTTTGAGCTACTATTCAAAAGGGCGCTAAGTTTACGTGTTTTTTTTGAGATTGAAAAGGATATAAATTGAACAAAACGCGCTTTTTTTCACGTTTTTCATATTGACATTTTCTAAAGTGTTGATGCGAGCAGTTTCTGTACAATTTGATAACAAAAGCTGCTCATTTTTAGGCCATTAATCGCCGACTAAAGACGAACACCAGATAAACGCACCCATTCGTCTTGAACAGTAATAGCGTCCATTTGACAAAATTCAGCATACTGAGTTTGTAATTGCTGCGCTTGCTCTTCTAAAACACCAGACAAAGCAAGCACACCATCGCTCGCTAGGTAGTTAATAATAACCGGAGCAAGTTCACGTAATGGTCCGGCTAAGATATTTGCTACCACCACATCGGCTTTAAACTCAGGTTGGTCTTTCGGTAAAAATAATGCTAAACGGTCTTCACATTGATTGCGTTTAGCGTTTTCTAAACTTGCTTGTAACGCTTGTGGGTCGATATCAATACCAATAACTTTTTTTGCACCTAATTTAAGCGCCGCTAATGACAAAATTCCTGAGCCACAGCCAAAGTCGACCACTGTTTTGCCGACTAAATCTAAACCGTCGAGCCAAGCTAAACATAAAGCGGTTGTTGGATGGGTGCCAGTACCAAATGCCAAGCCAGGGTCGAGCATAACGTTCACTGCACTAGGGTCGGGTACATCTCGCCAGCTTGGACAAATCCATAAACGCTGGCCAAACTTCATGGGATGGAAATTATCCATCCATTCACGCTCCCAATCTTTGTCTTCAAGCTGCTCAAGCTTATAGGCCATTTTAGCTTTATCTGGATGAATAGCTTTTAAATAATTCAACACCTTGTCCATATCATGACTGGCATCATATAAACCCATTACTACGGTATTATTCCAATAAATAACTTCATCACCAGGCAATGGCTCATATATAGGGGTATCTTTGGCATCAATGAAGGTGACGGCTTGTGCACCACAAGCACTCAACCAATCGCTATATTTTTCAGCTGTCTCTTCATTGGCACTTAATCTAAGCTGGATCCAAGGCATGTTTTTTCTCATTAAAATTTTTTGCTAGTTTATCACCCTCTAGCGCGACAAAGTAACTACTTTGTCCATATACTCTAGCAATAGCTGCAGATGGTCTGGCTATTAATAGCCTTGGGTCATTGCTAAAGTAAACAGAAAATGAACGCTACAAAATAATAGCCATAGGATCATCACTCTTGAAGTTTATACCTGTATTAGCTTTCTCTTAGCCACTCAGCATTGTCAGTAAAGAAGCTGCTGCGTAACAAATGCTTGATAGAAAAAATCAGCCTAGCAGCATGATGCTTGACATAGTGTAAGTAATACGAATAGCCGCGCAGCAAATGGCCAATATAAAATTCTCTCCTTGGCCTTGTTCTTAACTCAATGTAACTCAACTCAGTGTAACTCAACTTGCAAATACCTAACTTTGCCAGTGATTTATATATAGCAGCAAGATTAACAAATCTAAAAAGCTATTATGGTCGTATGAACAAAGGCCTTATACCAGTTCCATTAAGTTTGTGATCTTGTTGTGCGCAGGAAAAATAATTCAAGGTAAGGCGCTCGATTGAGCAATAACTGGCTATTGGGAGTGAGAGCAACACAGCCTTGAGCTATGTTAACTAGTACAAGTGAGCAATAACTTAATGGGATTGGTATTAGATAATGTGAAAGCCGATGGACGTTATTTGGTTACTTTAAGTCAATGTAAAAATGAATAGAGTTTTCCAGTCTACGAAAATAGATTAGCTTTATACTCAATATTCCCTACGCTGTGCAGATATAAATTGAGTGTTCTGGTAAAATAAAGCTTCATTGATGCTCAATACACTAGAGTGCAAACCTTAGGGATAAAAATGTTAGATCTACTACCCGACTTATTTGATGATCATAGCGAGCAGCTTTCCTTAGCTCAGCCGATTTTTAATGACTATGGTGGCCACACTATATTCTCTGGCGAAATAGTTACCGTCAGCTGTTATAACGACAATTCCAAAGTCAAGGAACTGGTGGCCACTGATGGTACCAACAAAGTGATGGTGGTTGATGGCAAAGCGAGTATGACTAACGCCTTACTCGGCGACATGCTAGCTGAACTAGCAGTAAAAAATGGCTGGCAAGCCATTGTTATTAATGGCTGTATTCGTGACGCGGGTACTATTGCCACTTTACCTATTGCGGTAAAAGCCCTCGGCTGCTGCCCAATAAAAACCGAGAAACTCGGTAAAGGTGAAATTAACCACGTTATTCACTTTGCCGACTTAAGCTTTAATCCGGGCCAATATATTTATGGTGATAGTAATGGTTTAGCGATTAGCAAAGTATTAATACCAATTTGATTAATTAAGTGATCTACTTTTTCATGAGGAAAAATGGATAAATACAAGGCATAAAATTTAGTCAGTAGTTATTCACCTTATAAATTTTATAACGCTGTAGTTATTCATTTTAACCATTAAAAATGAGCAGGTAATTAATCAACTTGGTATTAATACCCTTTTAATGATTATAAGCTTAGTGACCGCAGTGTCGCTAAGCTGGTAAATAAAGCCAAAAAGTAGAGTGAGATAATGAAGTACTTTCCTATATATCTAGATGCCAAACATATTAATGCCATGATTATAGGTGGTGGCGAAGTAGCAGCACGTAAAATAGAGCTGTTATTAAAATCGACAACTAACATTTCTATTATGTCTGAAACACTTAATAGCAGCGTTGAGCGCTTGGTCAATTTGCACCAATTGAATTGGCTCAAGCATAATTATCAGCCCGGCCACCTGAGCAACAGTAATATTGTCATTGCTGCTACCGATAGTGTTGAAGTTAATAGCGCGGTGGCAACAGAGAGCACTCAGTTAAAACTACTGACCAATGTTGTTGACCAACCTGAACTGTGCACCTATATAACCCCAGCTATTATTGATCGAAGCCCGATAATAATTTCCATGTCGAGTTCTGGAAGCGCACCTATTTTACTGCGTATGTTACGCGAGCAAATTGAAAAAACCTTACCTAATGGCTATGGAAAATTAGCTGACTTTTCTTTTAAATTTAGAGACCATGTTAAAGCGCGCGTGAAAAGTTTACGCGAGCGTCGAACTTTTTGGGAGCGAACTTTACGCGGCAGTATCGGACAAGCCATTTTAGATGGTAGAACCACCTCAGCTGAGCAACAATTAATTGCCAGTTTACAAACTCAAACACCGCCACCCAGTGGTGAAATTGTTTTTATCCATACTAAAGAAGGTAATCCAGACAACTTAACATTAAGCGCCCATCGCGCTATGCAGTTTGCTGATGCTCTTTTTTATGATGGTGAGGTTAATGTTGACCTTATTGAATATGTCCGTCGTGATGCAGAAAAATTCCCCCAAGCCATTAACTCAAGTATATTAATTAATTATCAACATGCTATAGAGTTAGCCGAGCAAGGACAAAAAGTAATTTACTTTTTGGCTGGTTATCGAGCATTGCCACACAATAAAGCATTAAAAATTAGCCATGTCGCCACTAAAGAAATTATCAGTGGCGATTAATAACGTTTAAGCGCTATCGTTTTATACAATCTGACAATAGCGCTTTATATTAATGCTGCTTTCATTACAGCGACATAACAAAATTAATTAATGACTTACGCTCAACTTCTGCCAAGGCCATATAATCACGTTTACTTTGTTCAGCTTCGCCACCATGCCATAGAATAGCCTCTTCAACGGTGGCGGCTCTACCGTCATGTAGAAAACCTGCCGCAGGATTAACGGTTTTCGTTAAGCCTACTCCCCACAAAGGTCTAGTTTTCCATTCTTGACCCGTTGCCGTAGAATCACGACGATTATCGGCTAATCCCGCACCTAAATCATGCAGTAACATATCGGTAAATGGATAAATATGCTGGCCTTTAAGTGCTTCTGGCGCAGTTAAACCACCAAGCAACGGCTCGCCAACTAAAGTCGTAAAGTCAGGTTGATGACAGCCCGTGCAGTTTACTTGGGCAAATAATTGCGCACCAGCAATGACTAATTCATCAGCAATGTTACGCCGAGCAGGTACCGCTAATGTTTCAACATAAAATACCACCTCATCGGAAAACTGTTGAGTCGCTTCAGTATTACCCTGCTGGTCAAGACCTGTGTCCACAAATCCCGTCCGCGTAAGATAACTTTCATGCAATGCTGTATTAACAATACTTTCTTCAGGAAATAAAGGATTAGTTATGCCCATGTCACCATGCAGTGCGCCAAGCGCTTGTACACGCACGCTAGGAGTATTCGCTTTCCAACCAAAACGCCCTAATGAAACAGGAGTATCATCGCCATTTTTAGCTTTTATAGCATCAAACACCCAATTAGGGCGTCCAGAAATACCATCGCCATCAGCATCGTTTTCATCTGCAAGTGCTAAGATGTCAGCGTCACTGATAAGTTCAAGCAAACCTAAACCAAACACCGGCATCCCATTTCTAGGACTATAACGAACATCGGCTTGTAAAATAGCACTGTTGATATAATTTTCATCGCTGACGTCATAAGGTTGTTCAATACTAAACACGGGTTTTTTAAGTTCAACTGAGCTGCCATCAGCATAGCTCACAGTTGAATACTCATAAGAAAGATAAACATTGGCTTGGCCTATAAAAGGTTTACTTTGCCAGTCACTCCGGGCCTTTAATACGCCTCGATGAAAAAGTTGCGTACCAAAACCATCTACAGCAACATTTTTACAATAATTATTATCTTTTGACGGATTTAAGCATTGACCATCGTCGATACTTACTCGCAAAAAAATACCAGCATTTTGCCCTAACAATACCCGCTTTTGCCCTTTTGCTAAGGTAATTGTTGAAGGCCGTCCATCTCGTTGATGACACGAATTACAGTCTTGATTATTAAATACCGGCCCTAAGCCATCTAAGTCAGGGTGTTCATTATTTGGCGCAGTGGTGAAGGCCGTTTCAAAGTTAACATCACCCGCTAAGTGTTGCTCTAGCTCTTGGTCAGTTAAATTAAGCATAGGCGTGGAAAAGCCATGACCTGAATCACTAGCGTCAATGGCGGTTGCATCTCCCCCTAACTTACTAACGTGGGTATAAGCAACTTGACTTATTTCATTGGTTTTTTCATCTGAGCTACTTGAGTCACAGCCTGAAATCATAATCAAACTGGCAATAACCATGAACAAATTTGATAATTTTGCTCTACTTAAATTTTTCATTGGTATTATTTCCAGAGCACGCGGTTAAATAAATGTGCGTCCTTGCACAATATTTCTCCTTGAGAATTGATCACTAGCATTTAACTATGTTATTGCTGCCATTGTTTTAACTTCGTTAAAACATCATTTTCAAGTGATGTTTGCAGTATTGATAAAGCCTCAATGGCTGCTTGAATTTTCACACGCGCATCAGCATCGTTAATGGCTTGTCTAAAAGGTAAGTCAGTAGTGCCCGCAATAGCTTTAATTGCTGCAATTGCTGTAACAATTTCAGTATCTACGCGTGTCGCCAAATCTGCGTCAGCTGCTTTTACAAAATCAATAATGCCTGTTTTATCTGCTTGCTCTGGAAATTCACCACGGTAAATATTCTGCACACCAATAATATTATCTGTAAAATCGGCTAATGAATTCCAACTATATTGTGATTCCACTTTTGAGGTGTCAATGTTAGCGATACTACTACCAAAAGGTTCCGCTATTTTTCCGTTACCTACTTCGTCAACAATTGCGATCATGCCATTAATCAGTTCTTCTACTACGCCTAACTGAGAAGCATAAACATCATTATTTGCTGTTAGTAATAAATCTTTGTAAGCAGAAGAATTGGCATCATTAGCGTCATTGGCTACCGTCCAGGCATCAAACAACATTTGGGTATAAGTTTTGAACACTTCTGCTGCCGCGGATAAATATTCGCGCTCAAGCGTGGTCATTTCTGCAATGTTTTTTTCGTTATCGGCAACACCATCACCAAATAATAAAAACTCCATGGTATGAAAACCTTGAACATCGTCATTAAAGGTTTTTAATTCTTCCGCGCTAAAACCGCCCTGAGAGTCTAATAGTTCCTGTAAATCAAGAGTATTGAGTGGCCAAGTATCTAAATGTGGGTCAATAGAAAGCGCATCAACTGGACCAAAAATATGTGACTCACTTTGCTCCCACGGTATACGAGCATCTTTCCAAGCTTGCTGCGCTGCTGCTAAGTTTTCTTCAGTAGGCGTGTTGACTAAATTTTGTGTGGCTAAGACAAAGTCATTAGCTTCAACGTTAAGGTTTTTATAGCCTGCAACAATCACGTCATTGGTTATGTTAGTAATCATTTCCGTTGCGGTAAAAGTAAATCCTGTTGGCTCAATTTTAGGTTCTGGTGACGAACTACCGCCACCACCACAAGCAGTAAGTAACAAAGCGAAGCTAGAAAGTGCCAGTAAAGATTTTTTAAATATCATGTTGTATACCTTAAAATAAATTTAATTAATTGTGTTATATAGAAAAGAAATAGCCCATCGATAAACTGAAGCTGGTGGTATCGTCCAAAATATTTTGCTCAGACATTTGCTGACCAACTTGTGCTTTTAGGACTATATTTTTTATTGGTAAATAATTTATACCAATGGCAATTGATTGCTTATTGAAACGATCAGTAGCTATACCTTGATCAACCTTTTTGATTGGGTTGGCATATTCATAGGTTGCATATAAATAAAGTGGTTTATTCAAATTAAACAGTGCTTGACTGTTATACGATAGCTCTACAAATGACGACTCTGCCTCGCTACCTAATTGTGAAAAGTTTCCTGGTTTCAAACCTGGCGTGGTTTTATTCGCATTGGTTATTGCTTGGCTATCATCTAAAGTGCCAAATAAATATTGACCACGAACTAACCAGTTTTCGTAATTATAAACACCATGGAGTCCGTAAATAGTAAGGTTGCCATCGCCATCAACTTTAGTGTTGTTGTTACGGTTACCTGAGGTATTACCTGTGTAGTAACTGACACCAATGCCTTTACCCGCTTTAATATCACCATAATCTAGGCGGAAGGTGAATGCTAAGTCATCAGCATTTACAGTTTCAAAGCGTTTTTGATGCCCCGTACCGACCCAATTATAGGTGCGAAAAAATTCTGAATTAAGTCCGGTCGTTATTAAGGTTTGTGCCGTGAAGTTTTGCCATTTGCTAATTAAGTTCACACCGGTTTCATGCCAGACTTGTGGAATAAGTGTTGCTTCGCTCCAATAACGTTGCGTTGAAAAATATTGCGAGGGTTTATGTAAGTCAGTGCCCAAGCCAACAGGCACAAAAATATGGCCCAATTTTACGGTGAAATACTCATTAGCAATATATTTTGCCTGCATTTTTTCAACAACAACTTCGCCACCAGCTTCAACCTCAGTTTCAAATTCACCGAATTCTTCAAAACCATCATATTCTAGCGTTGCACCTGTACCACCATGTTCATATTCAAGCTCAACTTCCATTTGCCACTGGCTATCAAAGTCATAAATAAACTCTAATACTACGCGCTCTAAATCTGTAGTATTTCGGCGCTCAGGCTTGGTATCTTGAATATTACTATAAACTTCTTCGCTATTATAAAGTACACTCCCATAGGAGTTAATTTGCCAGTTTTTTTCGCCAACATGACTTTGCTTGGCAACCAGCGGTTCATTTTTAGCTATCTCAACAGCTACTGCTCTCAAGTCAGCTAATTCTTTTTGAATGACTTGTAACTGCTTTTGCTGTTTTTCTAGTGATAACTCCAACTCTGACTGCGTCGCCGCAAAACTATAATTATTGACAGAAAAAAACCCGTAAACCACGAGAGATATTAAACATTTTTTCATGGACCAACCAAATACAAATGAGAACGATTATTATTTAACTGCATAATAAGCGCACTTCCAATCAATTGCAAGTGATAATCATTATCATTATCGTATGGCGGTTTTTGTGCTACTTTCAGACTTATCTAAGCTTTTATCAATAGCTCAAAAATAGGCTCTACGCAGTTTTTCTGCAGGCTTTATTTGATGCTATTTTCGATGCCATATTTAAATTTATAACCCTTAAATTTTTTTAGTGACCTAGTTATTAAGTGGTTAAGTGAATTACTTTTTATACGGGGAAATGGCTAAATAAAAAACATGAGTTTAATCCGACATTCCGCAACAGTTTTAGGAATAAATCTTCATATTTTCAAGCATGTTTTTTTGATATATTGGCCCTAAACAATCAATAATGATGCTATTCCTCTTTTTTAAATTCACCAACAGTTCCCGATGTGGTGAGATAGTTAATACATGTAATCCTTGAAAAAAAATATCCAGCGTGCCGTAAAATTTTGTGTTGGCTTATATTTTAAGTCAGGAAAATAATCTGACTGTGTTGTAAGCTGCTCATTTATTTTATGCTCTAATGCGGGTATATACCCCAGCTATTATTGACCTAAGTCCAATAATAATCGCCATGTCGAGTTCTGGTAGCGCACCAATTTCTACGCATGTTACGCGAGCAAATTGAAAAAACTTTACCTAATGGCTATGGAAAATTAGCTGACTTTTCGTTTAAATTTAGAGATCATGTTAAAACGCGAGTAAGAAGTATGCGTGACCGTCGCACTTTTTGGGAACGCACATTAAGGGGGGGGGAGTATAGTACAAGCGATTTTAGCGGGTAACACAACCATGGCTGAGCAACAATTAATTGCCAGTTTACAAACTCAAACACCGTCACCCAGTGGTGAAATTGTTTTTATCCATACCCGTGACAGTAATCCCGACCATTTAACACTTAATGCTCATCGAGAAATGCAATTTGCCGATGCTGTTTTTTACGACCAAGCGGTTAATACCGACCTAATTGAATATATTATACCAGTTCCATTAAGTTTGTGATCTTGTTGTGCGCAGGTAAAATAACTCAAGGTAAGGCGCTCGATTGAGCAATAGCTGGCTATTGGGATTGAGAGCAACACAGCCTTGAGCTATTTTAACTAGTACAAGTGAGCAATAACTTAATGGGATTGGTATAATACCAAGTTGATTAATTACCTGCTCATTTTTAATGGTTAAAATGAATAACTACAGCGTTATAAAATTTATAAGGTGAATAACTACTGACTAAATTTTATGTCTTGTATCTATCTATTTTTCCTCATGAAAAAGGTGATCACTTAATTAATCAAATTGGTATAACTGCTATTTTCTCGCCACTAAATGCACAGTACTGGTTGCGCGCTCAAGAAAAGCGCCTTCACAGTAAGCGAAGTAATAAAGCCAAAGGCGCTTAAATTCTTCATCATAGCCAAAAGGTTTAAGCTCAGGCCAAGACTTTAAAAAAGCTTCACGCCAGTGCGCTAGGGTTTTTGCATAATCTAAACCTATATCATTAATCGACTCAGTGACTAAGCCAGTATATTCCGTCAGGTGCCCGGTAAGCACAGTAATAGAAGGTAAAAAACCACCAGGAAAGATATAGCGCTGAATAAAATCAACATTTTGTTTGTAATGATCGAACCGCTGATCGGCAATAGTAATAGACTGTATCAATAATTTACCGCCCGGCTTTAACCTGGCATTGCACTGCTTAAAAAAGCTTGGTAAATATTCAAAACCAACCGCTTCTATCATCTCGATTGAAACCAGTTTGTCGTATTCACCAGTTAAGTCGCGGTAGTCTTCTTTTAACAAGGTTATTTTGTCTGCTAACCCTAGCTGTTCAATACGCTCTTTAGCATATTCATGCTGGGCATCAGAAATTGTTGTCGTAGTAACCTTACAACCGTATTGCTGCGCAGCGTAAATAGCTAAACCGCCCCAACCTGTACCTATCTCTAGTAAATGATCATCAGCTGTTAACTCTAAGCGCTGGCAAATAGTCGACATTTTATGTAATTGTGCCTGCGCTAAGCTTGCTTGCTCATCGGGATAAATTGCTGATGAATACATCATTTCAGGATCGAGAAATCGTGAATAAAGTTCATTACCTAAATCATAATGAGCCAAAATATTCTTTTTTGAACCTGCCTGGCTGTTACCATTACTTCGATGCAGCAAAGCGTCTTTAAGCTTTGTTAACCAAGGTCTTTGCTTTTCAAGTGCATCAGTTTCTTGCTGAGCGCGGGCAAATATACGCACGATGGTGGTTAAATCTGGGCTAGTCCATTTACCAGCAATATAAGCTTCGGCTACACCAATAGAGCCGCCTTTAACAAAATCACGATAAGCACTGCTGTCATGTATATTCATACGCCCTACTAGGGCGTTACTTTGAGCAATTTCTGGGAAAAGAAAATGCTCATCATTATCAACTAATTCAATTTGGTCAGATTTAAGTTTTGCAAAAACCGAGTGCACTAAACTACGACAGCGTTTATCTAACCAGTTCGCTGACTTTTTAATTTTCAATCCTGAGACTTGTTCCACCACTAAACTCCTGCTTTAAGTTTTTTTGGTTTACCTTTTCGGCTTACCTTGTTGGTAACCAATAAATGGTATACGTTTCCAGAAGAGCTTTATGGCTTGCCAATATATGCCCAACACTATTTTTAAGGTCATCACGGGCATATTAAACCAGAGTTGCCATAACGAAGCCCTCGAAAATGGCGCTTTGGTTAATTTCATGGTGACATCAAATATTTTTTCGTCAGTTCTTATCTCACTGCCATCATCATTAACAGTGTTACGGTGATTTTCTATATGCACTAATAAGTTTGAACTATCTACCATTGGCGGTTTAATAAACCATTTATAGCACATATTTAAATCCATAAAGGGCGATACATGGAAATTTTTATCAGTAACATGTGGCGTTAAATCTGGCTCATTAGTATCATTACTCGTTAATGGTACTAAATAATAATGCCGTTCGTTCCATGGCGTATTACTAACCTCAACCAACACTTGCGTACAAATTTCATTGGCGTTATAACAGAAATAAAAATTAGCTGGACTAAAATACAGCCCTAAACACCTAACCTGAACTAACATGGTGATGCGACTTATATCTGCAGCATCCAATTTTTCAGCACAAGATTCTCCGCGACAAGACAAGGCCTGTATCTTATTTTTTATACGTTGTTTAAGACCTTCTGGTTCACCTTTAAGGTAATCATTTTCTTTAAAGCGCAAAAAATTGAACCAAGCAAAACCAAAAATACCTTTTGGACTTTGCTTAGCTTGCATTTCATCAACATCTAGCGCCAACATATATAACTGATAACTAAAGCTATGCGATTTTGGCGTGAATCGTCGATGAGTTATTTGGCCACAATAAATATGACTATGCGCTGAAGGCTCAACCATCATTTTGATTCAATGAGTTTGTTTGCAAATAACAATCAAATCGCTGCGCAACATCTACCGCACTTCTCACCCCGTCTTCATGAAAACCGCTATACCAATAGGCGCCAACAAAATGAGTATTCTGCTTACCACATATTGCTGAGCGTTGACCTTGGGCACTGATAGAACTGGTTGAGAACACCGGATGATGATAAGTAAATTCGCGTAAAATTTTACTTGGGTCAATATCTTCGCGCTGATTTAACGTTACGCAAAATGTGTGCTTGGCGTTTAAGCCCTGCAAAATATTCATATTGTAGGTAACACTAGCGGGTTTAGTTCTGTTAGCGCTCAATTGGTAGTTCCAACTCGCCCAGGCTTTTTTTCTTTTTGGTAATAAATTAATATCGGTATGTAGCACCACTGAGTTTTCGCTATAAGGTATCGCACCTAATATTTCTTGCTCTTGCTGACTAGCGTCAGCCAGTAATGCCAAGGCTTGATCTGAATGACATGCCAAAACCACTTCGTCAAAGGTCTGGCTTTCGCCATTGGCAAAACATAACTGCACTGCATTGTTTTCGCGAGTAATAGCACTTATATCGGCATTAAGATAAATGTTATCCGCAAAGGGCTTGCACAGCGGAGCTAAATAACTTCTTGAGCCTTTTGGCACCACATACCACTGTGGACGATCAGCGATATTCAATAAGCCATGATTATGAAAAAACTTAACAAAGAAATGAAATTGCAGTACTTGCATCTGTTCCAACGAGCTAGACCAAATAGCCGCTCCCATTGGTAGCACATAGTGTTCAGCAAAGTGATCACTGAATTTATTTTCTTGTAAGAACTCACCTAAAGTTAGGCTGTCGTGATAGTTTTTCGCTTGATAACTTTGCTTACAAAGCTTATTAAATCGAAGAATTTCTTTTACCAACCACCAAAACTTAGGCTTAAATATATTACGGCGTTGAGCAAATAAGGTATCGAGGTTATGGCCGTTATATTCCATGCCTGTATCTGAGTTATGCACTGAAAAACTCATTTGTGTTTCTTGCTTACCGACACCAATTTCATCTAATAACGCTAAGTAATTGGGATAGGTTTTATTGTTAAAAACAATGAAACCGGTATCAATGGCGTAAGACTGACCTTCTAATTCAACATCAACTGTCGCAGTATGCCCACCAATATGAGCAGACTTTTCAAAAACACAGACTTGATACTTTTTTGATAACAAATAGGCGGCAGTTAAACCTGATACACCAGCACCTATAATGGCAATACGTTTCATTTCTTGTTATTCCTTAACTCTTCTTCTTTTTTTAAGGCTTTTTCATTGTTTAAAGATTTTTCATTTTTTAAAGCAACACTTTGCCAAATAAAGTCTGGCAGCAGTGCGAATAATTTCATGATCAGGGTCAGTCTTTTAGGAAAGTGTAGGTAGTGTTTTCGAGCACTTACACCTTGGTAAATACGACTAGCCGCTTGCTCACTGGTCAATAAAAATGGCATAGCAAAGTCATTTTTATCAGTTAATGGCGTTTTAATAAATCCAGGATGAACTAGGGTAACCGCTATATTTTCAGCTTTTAAATCGAGCCGTAAGCTTTTTGCTAAATAATCGATGCCAGCTTTAGAAGCACCATAGGCCTCGGCCCTTGGAAACGGTAGTAAAGTTGCACTAGAACTAACAAATACTACGTGCCCTCCAGCGGTAACTTTTGGCAAGAAATACTCAAGTAAATAGCCCAAAGACTGTAAATTTGTCGCGATGACACTAGCAAACAATTCACCATCAAAAGCTTTAGCATTATCAATATAGCGACAATCACCAGCATTAAGCATTAAAATATCAATGCGCTCTATGGCGCTGATTTTATTTGCCGCGGCACGGATCTGTTCTTTATCGGTGATATCAAAAGCGATAGGAACAACATTGGTATTATCAGTGGCTAATTGTTTAAGCTTTTCTTGATTACGGCCACAAGCAATAACTTGATAGTCATTGGCTAAATAGTGATGCAACAATGACTCACCTATACCAGAGGTAGCGCCTGTGATGAGAATAGTACCTTTCATATTCATTCCTTTGCTGCTCTATTTTTAAGCGTGCGAATAACCCGACCCAACAAAGGTAATTGCTCGTAAAGCATGGCACCTAAATCTAAGTAATCTCGATGATAAACAACTTTATCGCCAACACCTTTAAGATGTGAGCTACCTTGCACAATAACAGTTTTACCTGAGTTTAAGCGCGGATGTTGATAACTCATTTGCCAGTAAATAGCCGCTTCAGAGTCATGGGCTATTACGTGTTCAATTTTAAAATCACAATAACTAAGCTTTTTATAAAGTTGATTAAAGTAGTTTTTTAACTGTTCAAAACCCGTCAGTTGGTGCATCGGGTCAATAAATACGATGTCTTGGTGGTAAACGTCAGCTAGCAACTGCAAATTATCAGTTGAGAGCTTTTGGTAGGTCTCAATAAACTTAGCTAACCACAATGCATCTTGAGGTTGAGCACTAAATTTAGCTGTTTGTGGAACATTTTGGTCTAACATGAGTACTCTTTATTTTATCATCGCATTAAATCTTTATGCGAAAAATTATCGCCATAAGATCACTTATGCTGAGTTAATGCTTTAGCTTTATTTCAGCATAAATAATAAGGATAAACTTTTAAGAATACATTTTTGTTGCTCCAAACTAAAAATAGACAGCTATATCTGTGTAAGTAAGGCGCTTAATTCAGCCATGTTATTCGATATTTAAACCTTTAAAATAGCTTACCTAGTTAGCTTGATAGGTATTATACCAATTAATCAACTTGATATTACACTCTGTAAAATTCAAGGGCTGCTAACCTAGCTTGCTTGTGATCTACTATTGCTGGCCAATAAGATGATAATTTTTCTTTCGCCATATATTGGTGTGGAAAATGGATCTCTTTATCAGGTAATTTCGCCAGCTCTGGTATGTATTTACGAATAAACGTACCTTTTGGATCAAACCTTTCGCTTTGTCTAATCGGGTTAAATACACGAAAATAAGGCTGGGCATCACAACCGGTACTTGCCGCCCATTGCCAACCACCGTTATTAGACGCAAGATCGCCATCAATAAGCTGCTGCATAAAATATTTCTCTCCCCAGCGCCAATCAATCAGTAAATGCTTAGTTAGAAAGCTCGCTACCACCATACGCAATCGGTTATGCATCCAGCCAGTTTGATTAAGTTGCCTCATGGCAGCATCAACTAATGGGTAGCCGGTTTTACCTTGGCACCATGCCTCGAACAACTCAGGGTTATTAGGCCAAGTCATCGCACGATACTTAGGATTAAAGCATTGATGTTTTGATAAACTCTGTTGATGGAATACTAAATTTCGATAAAATTCGCGCCAGATCAGCTCATTTAGCCACGTAAATTCCTCACTGTCTGATGCGACTAAAATATCAGGAAAACGTTGAATGAATAACAACAGTAAATAGCGCGGACTAATAGCACCTATCGCTAAATAAGGTGACAAACCCGAAGTTGCTTTAATGGCAGGAAAATCACGTTTTTGTCCGTAACCCGCCACTTTATATCGGTAAAAGTCTGGAATAACTTGTTGTTCAACTTGTTCAGCCAAAGGCCATGCCGCGGATTCATTAGAACAGTGTAAAGGTGTGTTTAATGTTAGCTGTACTTGGCTGTTGGGCGTTGTTGCATCTTTAGGAGTAGGCTTGCCGAGGTAAGGGAAACTGTGCTGTTTGACATAAGTTAACCAAGCCCGCTTAAAAGGAGTAAAAACCTTATACATCTCACTACTTTTGTTTAACACTTTACCTTTTTCAACGATAACATCACTTTCAAACATCTGTAATGGAACACCTTGCTCAAGACAAGACTTATCCCGTTGGTTTTCATTAACTTCTAACTCTTTATTAGCCACTACTTCGCTAACATTATGCTGCTGGCAATAATTTTTTAAAAATGAAATTTGCTCAGAAAAATCATCACAATGAACAACCTGCAAACTAACATTTAAGGGTAACAGTTGCTCGGCGAGTGCGTTGACATGACGTTTTATAAAATCAATTTTTATTGTCGACCAGTCGTGAGCCAACCATTGTTTTTCACTAACAAAAAAAATCGCTTGAGCTGTTTCTGAGCCTTTATGTTGTTCAAGAAAATAATCTAAGGCAGGATTATCGTGAATTCTTATATCGTTGCGAAACCAAAGTAACAAGGACGTTCCTTAATAATTAACTATGTTTAATAACCGTATCTCAGTTTTAACGACTCAGGATAAGGATTCAAATATGATTGTTGAGCTAAATAAGACTTAGGGTGCGCTAATAAATAATGCTTAATCAAGGTCAGTGGCACCACTAACGGCATTAATCCCGTGCGGTAAGCGTCAATTTGTTCAGATAACTCTTTGCGTTGCATTTTATCTAAGTGCTTAGAAAAATAGCCTTGAATATGCGATAACGTATTAGCATGATTTTTACGTGTTGCTTTAAGTGTTAATGCGGCCATTAAACCAGAGATATACTGTTCAGCCATTTGCTCAACGGCAATATCAGTACTAGCTAATAACCGCCCTAATTGCTTGTGAGCAACAAGATCATGACTCATTAAAGTATACTTATATTGCGCATGAAAACTGGTTAATTTATGTCTACTAACCCCTGACTCAATCAAGGCTAACCAATGGCGATAGGCAAAGACGCGGGCAACAAAGTTTTCTCTTATGATGGGATCATTCAAACGGCCATTTTCTTCACAAGGTAGTAGCGGGTTAGCTTTCATAATTTCTCGTGAAAACATCCCTATACCTTGCGCCGGTAATTGACCTCCGCTCGGGGAATATACTTTAACGCGCTCCATGCCGCAAGTTGGACTTTTAGCACAAAACACATAGCCACTGAGGTTTTTAGACATGGCGGCTATTTTTTTACCGTAGGCTTTTATCGCGCTCGTTACATCACCGGAGCCATCTGGACGCGATACTTTTATCATTTGATCATCTTTAATCAAACGTATAGTGGGCCTAGGTATGGGTAAGCCAACAGCTACTTCAGGGCAGTAGCCTTTAAAAGTAACATGTTGTCCTAGTTCTTTTATACAAAAATTCGATGGTTTGTTACTGGCATCAAACCTAACTTTTTCACCTATTAAACAAGCACTAATGCCAATAACAACATCTGCTTTGTCGAATTTTTTATACATAACCAACTCAATTAGTAAATGAAAGCACCAATAGGGTTTAGTAACTTATTTATACCTTGAGTAAAATGCAATGCGTCATTAGCAACAGTATAACAAAGGCAACCACGCTCAGTAGCTGGCTGATGCTGATCGCGTTTATCAAGCATAATAAAGTCGCCGGCCACATATTGACCTTGTGCATCAGCAAAGGTACCCGCAAGTAATAGTGTTAGCTCAAAACCTTTATGGGTGTGTTCGGGTATCGAACCACCAGGTCCTATATGCAATAAATTAGTATGAATTTCACCTTCGCCTAAATTTAAACGTGCGCGTGATAATTTACCTATTTGAGCAGTTTTCCCTAACTCAATATTGCGCAGGACATTGGGTAAAGTGTATTGCATACCTTTAAAATTAATTGAACGCTCATCATAGAACGCTTTTGTTGACTCAACATCATCAGAGGCGGTTATCTGATTGATCATATCATCAAAGTCCATTTCGGCGATTTCCGTTAGGTGTTCATCATCAACAATAGATTTATGATGAAAACTTTGCTCAAAACTGGCCTCTGCAACTTGTTCTGTTAGTTGGCCTACTTTCTGTTGGCAAGAGACACACATGTCGGCATGTATCGCTATACCTGCAGCAAGTGAAGCGGGTAAGTCACCATCCACAAAACCTTGTAACAACTCAAATTTAGGGTGGTGTTTAATCATGGTGGTCTCCTATTTTTAACTTAAGTTTGCCAAGTGCAAGCCGAAGTCGTGATTTTATTGTGCCGAGTGGTAAATTAAGATGAACAGCAAGCTGCTCTTGTGACATCTCCATAAAGTAGAAACCTTTTACCACCTGTTGTTGGTTTTCAGGCAGCGTGGCAATTATGCCTTGCAAATTACGACTTTGAATATGGTCTGTAAACACCTCTTCTTCGGTATTTGCTAATTCAGCAAGTGGCCATATATCGTCACTGAGGTTGTCTTCTTTATTAGCTTTCATTTTGCGTAACAGATCAAATGTAACATTACGCATAATAGTGTAAACCCAAGTGGTGGCTGCACCTTTGCTGTCATCAAACAGATGTGCCTTACGCCAGACATTGCTCATGGTGTCTTGCACAACTTCAGCAGCAAGTGCTTCACTATTAATTTTACTTTGCGCAATACGCTGTATTTTAGGCGCAAAAAATTTAAACACTTCAGTAAATGCTTGTTTGTCTCTATCAATGGCAATTGATTTCAGCCATTGACAAAGTTCAGGATGATTGATTTTATTAGTCATGTTACTAGATGTAGCATTTGCCTTGTGACTTGGCAACATTGAATGCGCTGACAGCATAATTCTTACCCACTTTTTTACATATATTTGCTATACGCGACAGAAATGAGTCTAGATCACATTATTTTTATCTTTTCTACTCGGATAAAATAATCCGTTGTAACAATTCTTTCGCTTGGCTAAACGAATCTTTATCGACAAACAAACTTTTCTCAGCAAGTTTAACCGGTATAAGTTCTAACCAGCGCGCGACCACCCAATCACCTTTATCAAAATGTTGCTTGGGATATAAGGCATTTAATTCAGCATTTTCGATAAACACTTTACTTAATGACTTAGCGAGTTTATCGGTGGTTTGATCTAGGCTAATATCAGGCCAATGAGTTTTAGCTGCGACATCACCGTGATGCAGTTTATCGGTATCTTGGGTAATAGCGTTAATATCTACTAAACACTTACAGCGAACATCAATCAGTAATATCCCGTCTTCGCCCTGATCAAAGTTAATGATTTCGACCCAGCTACCGATTGACATAGGTGTGGATTTTTCATCTCTGTCATGCGAAAAAATAACAAAGCCTTGTCTTTTCATTGCTAGAGAGACCATTTTTAAATAGCGCGCTTCAAAAATACGCAGTCGTGTTACCCCTTGAGGTAACAGAAATATCGGCAATGGGAAAATAGGCAAATTAATAGTTGGCATAAGTTTACAGTAACTAATCTTTATGGATTGATGCTAGTTATACGTTATAAAAGCAAACTACGATCAAAGAAATAAGCAAAAACGATCAAAGTAAGAAATAAAAAAAAGCCCCATCAAGAGTCAGAGGGGCAAAGAGTCAAAAGGGAAATATAACCAGCAATAATATTTTTCAATGTCGCTTAGTTATACGTTGTAAAAACAAAAAATGATCAAAGTAATAAGTAAAAAAAGCCCCATCAAGAGTCAGAGGGGCAAAGAGTCAAAAGGGAGATATAACCAGCAATAATGTTTTTCAATATCGCTTAGTTATACGCTGTAAAAACAAAAAACGATCAAAGTAATAAGTAAAAAAAAGCCCCATCAAGAGTCAGAGGGGCAAAGAGTCAAAAGGGAGATATAATACCAGTTCCATTAAGTTTGTGATCTTGTTGTGCGCAGGAAAAATAATTCAAGGTAAGGCGCTTGATTGAGCAATAGCTGGCTATTGGGAGTGAGAGCAACACAGCCTTGAGCTATTTTAACTAGTACAAGTGAGCAATAACTTAATGTAATTGGTATAACCAGCAATAATGTTTTCAATGTCGTTTAGTTATACGTTGTAAAAAAAAACGATCAAAGTAGTAAGTAAAAAAAAGCCCCATCAAGAGTCAGAGGGGCAAAGAGTCAAAAGGGAAATATAACCAGCAATAATGTTTTTCAATATCACTTAGTTATACGCTGTAAAAACAAAAAACGATCAAAGTAATAAATAAAAAAAAGCCCCATCAAGAGTCAGAGGGGCAAAGAGTCAAAAGGGAGATATAACCAGCAATAATGTTTTTCAATATCGCTTAGTTATACGCTGTAAAAACAAAAAAAGATCAAAGTAATAAATAAAAAAAAGCCCCATCAAGAGTCAGAGGGGCAAAGAGTCAAAAGGGAGATATAACCAGCAATAATGTTTTTCAATATCGCTTAGTTATACCAGTTCCATTAAGTTTGTGATCTTGTTGTGCGCAGGAAAAATAACTCAAGGTAAGGCGCTCGATTGAGCAATAGCTGGCTATTGGGAGTGAGAGCAACACAGCATTGAGCTATTTTAACTAGTACAAGTGAGCAATAACTTAATGTAATTGGTATTATACGTTGTAAAAGCAAAAAATGATCAAAGTAATGAGCAAAAAAAGCCCCATCAAGGGGCAAAGGTTTACACAGTAATTTATCCAGATGGTCAACGCCAGCTACAACAATGAATCCAAGGCTTTATTGACAGCTTTTTACGGGCAATTCTTTATCAAAAAACAAAGTAATTTCAGCAACAGTAACACCAAACTTCTTCATTTTTGTTCGATTAAAAACACGGTGTTCATCAATTTGATACATCCAATCGTCAAGTGACAATTGTATTTCTTCACCGTCTATTGGTACCAATAAGTCATATTGCCATTGAAAGGCAAAACCCATTTGTTGACCGACTGCTTTGCCAACAACATCTCCAGCACTACCTAGGTATTTACCCTGCTTTAGTTTTGTTAGCTGCCAGTTACGATAAGTGACTTCACCATCAGCAAAGTAAAATACTTCTTTCAACACGCCTTCATCACCTTGCCATTGGCCATCAAGCTCAACACAAAAACGCCGAGTCACTTTACTAGTGTAGTCTTGTACCATACCCCAGGCTATCGACTTGCCAGAAAAATATTGCTGTATATCTAATTTAGGAGCCGTTGCTTGGTAATCGTCTAATGGTGTTGTACAACTTGAAAGTACAAAGGCTAAGCAAAAAATTGCCGCTGATTTAGCATGTTTATTCATATACTATTCCCTAATAGCTGTTGTCGTAGTTTAGGCTCACTGGTGTTTTCATCTAACCAAATGCTAAGAAATATTTTAGCAAAAGTTAAACTTTCAATTTCACCTATTTTTTGTCTATTTAAATAGAATACGCTCGTCCCCCTTTGGCTTAACATTGACAAGCGATCGCCCGCATTAATATCTGACCATATATTTTCTAACAAAGGCAGAAAAGCTCGATACTCATTTTCATTAAGTGCTAAATGTTGCCATTGTGAAACGGTGTTATCTATTAATTCTTTTTTACTTATATCGCGTAGGTAATGTATTTCAAACAATGCATGCTGGCACACATTACTAAAAGGTTGTTGACCGTCAGTAGTTAATAGTGAACTTTCATAAATGTCCCAAAACAAAACTGAAAATTTGGCTTTACCCAACAATGTAAAATGCTGTTCAGTAGTTAACTTGGTTAAGTCGCCAGCTATGATAGTGGCTTGTTCAGTAACTTGACACTTCATCAAACCTTCATCACTAACGGCTTCAACTTCATGGTTAGTAACACTTTCAGTCGGGTTATCGGCTAACGCATTTAAGGAAAACAAACAAAATAGTACTGTAAGCGTAGGCATAACATTGATATTAACCAACATAACTTTTTTCCTTCACAAGTAACCAACGACTTAGCGCAAAAATAAATACCATTAACGGGCCCCACAAACAGGCCAGTAATAAATAACTAGACCCTACTGATAGCCCTAAGTCAACCACTGACAATTTTGCTCCGGCAAGATAACTTAGCGGGGCTGATATTGCGCCAACAGAAAGTTGCAGTAATTTGGAATTAGCTAGAAAAGCTAAACTATGGCGTATGGTACTGGCAAAAATGATCCACAAGGTAATCAGCCAAAAAGGAATACCGTCAGTGCCTGGAAAAATAAAAACACCTGAATTAACTAAAGCAAAATCTAACCAAATACCAAGCGTTGCCACTAAGCAGATTAGTAGTATTTCGTTTTTAGTGCTTTTAAAATACCAAAGCTGTGCGCCAAATAAAACAGCAACAATGGGAATAAATAAATCGCCAATAAAAACTAAGCCAAACCAAGCAACATTGAACGCGACTAAATTATATAATGGAGACTTTATTTTCATAGTTTTATTCTCATCACTTTATTTTCGTGGCTTTATTCACATAGCTTTGCAATTATACGTTATAAACTGCAAACGGGATTAGTCTACTCAGGTTTTTTATGATCTATGTTCCGAAAAATTTCGTATGTTGAAAAATAAATATTAGAAAGAGCTTACTATGCAAACGCAAGAAACCTTAGGTTATTTAGGATTAACTCCCTTTGTACTAGCACTGGTTTTTGATAAATTCAGTTCAGCATTATTTAATGTCCCAGCCGAACAAGTATTTATATTTTACAGCGCTATTATTCTCAGCTTTATCGCCGGCACACTGTGGCGTAAACACAACGATAAGTTAAGTATTAAACTGCAGCTTTGTAGTAACTTGTTTAGTCTGCTCGCTTTTTTCGCCCTGCTATTGCCTAATTATGCGGCACTTGTGGTATTGGCTATAGTTTATCCCGCTATTTTACTGTGTGAGTACTACTTTGAGCCAGCTAAAACTAAGAATAAGCCTTACTTACGCATGCGATTGAATTTAACTACGCTAGTGGTAGTGATGCATATCGTTGCTGTTGTGTTGTGGTGCACTTAATCAGTTCAGACCTGTTGACTCAGACCTGTTGACTCAGACTTATAGACTCGAATATTAAAATAAAAGTTAATACCGTTATAAAATTGACCACATATTTAAATTTAGAGCGCATCATTGATAACTTACACAAATAATAAGTTCAAAAAGTAATAAGGCCAAAAAGTAATAAGTGGCCAAAGACTACAATAAAGTAGTGGTGGCTATTATCTTGAAAAACACCATTAGTAGTCAGCCTAATTGCTGTACTCAAGAATAAAATGGTTGGCTAAATGTAGGGTTTATTTAGCAAAGTGGTAAATACATAGTAATACCAATCAAATTAATTAATGGTGCAAATTTTAATGAGGGTAAATTTTCAAGAACAAGGCGCTTGATTGAGCAATAGCTGGCTATTGGGATTGAAAGCAACGATGTTATTGGATATTTAGACCATTTAAAAAGATCACTTAGTTAGTTTGATTGGTATAATACCAATCCCATTAAGTTATTGCTCACTTGTACTAGTTAAAATAGCTCAAGGCTGTGTTGCTCTCAATCCCAATAGCCAGCTATTGCTCAATCGAGCGCCTTACCTTGAATTATTTTTCCTGCGCACAACAAGATCACAAATTTAATGGAACTGGTATAAGTACGCGATGAGACAATAAAGTAATTTATCGATAAACTTTATTACCGCAACTTGCTAAAAAAGCATGCTACCAAAGCTTACTGCCAGCCAAAGCGCCACAACGTAGGCTGTTTTAAATCTCGCCAGTTTATGGAGTATTCACTGTTATTAATGACTGCGGTTATAAGACATGCGATAACATTTTTATCTTCATCAAATTCCACTTCAGTGATCACAAAGTGTTTCTCTCGGTTTTCAACACTCAGTTTAGTCCACTTACTATGTAACAATACTTTCGGATTTACTCTGTTCATGCTTTTGCAATCAATAACTTATTTACCTTAGATAAGAATACATCTAAAGTTTCTTGTTGCTCGAAATCAAAAGTATAACGACCATGAAACAACAAGGTTAAGGTCAAGTCTTTATAACCTAAAAAACAGGTATAACCATCAAAATCATGCCAAGCGGTTATACCTTGATACTCATAGTTGCCCTCAGTTTTGCTACCTTGGGTGGTGACTAGATTAAACACCTGTAATAAATCACTTAAGGCGACAGTATTATTTTTCATCATTAGCACAAGATCCTCTGACGATAACGGCTACTCTTTGATTGGCCACACATTTCATCAAAAGCACTGTCCATTTCAAGCAGTGCAGAAAATATATTGTTACCTCGTAAATACGCTTTTGCTTCGACGATAGAATTGACAACTGCTGCAGAACTTTGTCTTAAACCAACAAAGTTATCACTTGAATCGATTACGCCCACTAAATAATGGTTAGAACCTGCAACAGCAATAATCATTGGCTGTGAAGAAGGTGTTGAACTTAATTGCATAATAAACCTCCATTGGTCTATTTCTCGTATTAATCGCTCACGTTTATTAACCACACATACGAGTTAAATAGCAATAAAGTTCAATGTTATTTACCTTAAACATTCAAAACGCTTGTTATTGATAAGCGCCTTGAGCGTAAGTTAATTCATAACTATGGCTATAAATTTCAAGGATATTACCAAAGGGGTCTTCCATATAAATCATACGGTAAGGTTTTTCACCTGGATAATAGTAACGTGGCTCTGCCATACGTTTTTTACCACCAGCGGCGACAATTTTCTCAACTAACTCTTCAAGATTTGGATCTTGCACGCAAAAATGAAAAATACCAGTTTTCCAATATTCAAAGTTATTTTCTGGATTTTGCTGATTTTTAAATTCAAATAACTCCACGCCGATACGATCGCCGGTCGACATATGGGCAATTTTGAATTTATCCCAATTAGCTCCGAAAACATCAGTACACATCACGCCAATGGCGCTGTCGTCTTCAACAACCACGGTTGGCTCCATAATTAAATACCAACCTAAAACTTCAGTATAAAACTTAACTGCTTTTTCTACGCTCGGCACTGAAATACCAATATGTGAAAATGTTCTTGGATATGCTTTGCTCATCTTAATAACCTCTTTTAATTTGATGGACAAAGTATAGACAGTATTATAAATTATAAAAAATTATCATTAATTATTATATTGAGTACGTTTTGTTATGATTAATCTTGTTTGGTTAAAAACTTTTTGCACACTGGTTGATGTTGGCCACTTTACTAAAACTGCTGATCGGCTTTTTATGACACAGTCAGGGGTTAGTCAACAAGTTAAAAAGCTAGAGCAGCAGCTAAACACCCTATTAATAATGCGCGAAGGCAAGTCTTTTTCCCTTACCGACGCCGGCATAAAATTACACCAACAAGGACAAAGCTTATTACAGAGCTCCGCAGAGTTAGAAAAATCAATCCAACAAGATGATCCTTACATCGGCGCAGTAAAAATTGCCTCACCGGGCAGTATTGGCTTAAAGTTATATCCTTATATGCTCGAAATTCAACAACAGCACAGGCAATTAGCCATCGACTACAAATTTGCGCCAAATAAAAATATTGAGCAAGACTTAACTGCGCGTAAAATCGATATTGGTTTAGTAACCGAGCTGAGTAAGGCAGCTACTATTATCAGCCAAAAAGTCGCTGTTGAGCCACTGGTACTAGTCACGGCAAATACGGTAGATACCATCACTTGGCAAACACTGATCACGCTAGGCTTTATTGACCATCCTGATGGTGAGCATCATGCACAAGCGCTGCTCAGTAAAAACTATGCTGAATTTGAACACATTAGCCAATTTGAGCATCAAGGATTTTCCAATCAAATTAGCTTAATTCTTGAACCCGTTTGCCGTGGGCTTGGCTTTACCGTTTTACCCTTATACGCTGCTAAGGCTTTTAATAAACCAGAAAAGATAAGGGTACATTTATTAGCACAGTCGGTAAATGAAACACTATACTTGTGTCAGAACCGACACTCGCTTAAAAACAACCGCAGCAAATATATCAAAAGCGTTATTGCCGACTTCATCGCTTAGTTATACCAGTTCCATTAAGTTTGTGATCTTGTTGTGCGCAGGAAAAATGACTGAAGGTAAGGCGCTCGATTGAGCAATAGCTGGCTATTGGGATTGAGAGCAACACAGCCTTGAGCTATTTTAACTAGTACAAGTGAGCAATAACTTAATGGGATTGGTATTATTCAGATAAAACCGCTATCAATGATTCAATGCTAACTGATGAAATGAAGGCATTAAACATGATCATATTTAATGCCGTGCTTGATAATTACTCGCTAGCAGCAATTATTAAGCACAGTGACTGATTGCACCAAAATAAAGCAAATTGTTTATTTACTGCCCTTTAGCCACTTTGTCATTTTTTAACCTCCAGCGCTAAAAATAAAATAACCTTAATTACTCAACAAGTTACAACCTAACCTCAGTAGCTAAAATAATGGCATAAGAGTTGAAAGTATAATCATATTAATATCCGACTAAGGTGAAAATCATGCTCTCAACTTTTATTAAACAACATAAGCTGCCTGAAAAATTTAAACTAACGGCACAAGAGCACTACCAACCGCTTGCGGAGCGAATATTCAGTCAGTTTACAAAAAGTCATGGCGCTTATTTTGTTGGTATTAACGGCTGTCAGGGTAGCGGTAAATCAACACTGACTGATTTCATCGCTGAATATTTAGCAGCGACCTATCAATTAACCATTGTAGTGATGTCGTTAGATGACTTCTATTTCACCGGTGAAAAACGTCAGCAGCTTGCTGATAACATTCACCCGTTATTAGCGACTCGTGGTGTGCCTGGCACGCACGATGTCGCGATGTTAGAAACTACCTTAACAAAATTAAAAACTCAACAAACAGGGTTTGCTATCCCAAGGTTTAATAAGGCAACGGACGAACCATATCCAAAAGAGCAGTGGCCGATAGTTAAAAAACCTGCAGACATTATTTTATTAGAAGGCTGGTGTTGGGGTGTAAAGCCACAAACTGACGAACAATTAAAAGCCCCCGTCAATGAACTTGAGCTCAAACATGACAGCAAAGGTGACTGGCGCCATTATGTTAATCAACAACTTAAAAGTCGTTATCAACCTTTGTATAGAACCATGGACTTCTGGTTAGCACTGCAAGCCCCCTCGTTTGATTGCGTTTACCAATGGCGCTTAGAACAAGAGCAAAAATTGCAAGACAACAATATCGGTTTACCAAATTCAAAAGTCATGAAATCTGCCGGGATATTGAATTTCACGCAATATTTTCAACGACTGAGTGTGCAAGCATGCCTGAGCATTGCAAAGTCTGCAGACACTATTTTTTACTTAGATTACGCAAGGAATATTTCAAAAACGCCCTTTATGGCAGAGCTATGAGTACTACGAAAACCATTATCTTTAGTGATCTTGACGGTACCCTGCTTGACCACTATAGCTATCAGTCAACGCCGGCCAGTCAAACCCTGCAACAGTTGAGCAAGGCCAATATTCCAGTAATTTTAAATAGCAGTAAAACCCTGGCTGAATTAAACATTATTCGCGCTGAACTCAAGCTTGATACCCCCTTTATTATCGAAAATGGCGCCGCTGTTTATATCCCTATTAATACCTTTAAAGTACAACCGGCGGATACTGAAGTCAGCGGTGACTATTGGGTTAAATCGTTCTGTTTACCAAGACAACATTGGCTAAAGTTACTTAACGAGCATAGTAAAAAATTCCAGCCATATTTCCAAGGTTTTTCAACCCTATCAGCAGCAGCTTTATGCCAAATAACTGGCTTAAACTTAGCACAAGCTGAACGGGCAAAACAAAGACACTATGGTGAACCTGTAAAATGGTTAGGGGATAACGTCACTAAAAGTGCCTTTATCGAACATTTAGTGGCATTAGGCGCTAGCGTTGTTCAGGGAGGACGCTTTATTCACGTCGGTGGTTACTGTGATAAAGGCCAAGCACTTATCTGGTTAACCCAACAATATCGCGAATATTTCAACCACTACACGGTTTACACCATCGCGCTAGGTGACGGTGAAAATGACACACCAATGTTAGAAGCCGCAGATATTGCCGTGCAAATACGCTCACCAGTGCACAACTTTCCACCACTGTATCGACAGTATAAAACCAGTCAAAGCCAATTATATGGCCCCGAAGGCTGGGCAGAAGCGATTCAACAACTCTTAGCAAAGCAACTGGATTCACAAGCAACTTAATCTGAGGTAAATCATGGCTGACTTCTATCAAAATGGTACGGTTACAACATTACATAACTTGGCCCAGCGCGAGCCAGAAAACATGGCCGCAGAGTTACTAGAATTTTCAAAAAAACGTTCATTAGGGCTTATTTTACCTTCACTATTTTCCGAGTTAGAGGGTAAAGCTTTACCTGATATTATTAATAAAATAAAAGACGTAAAATATTTATCTGAAATTGTTATCGGCTTAGACCGAGCAGATTTAGCGCAATACCAACAGGCGTTATCATTTTTTTCTCAGCTACCTCAGCACCATCGAGTGCTATGGAATGATGGACCTAGGCTACAAGCAATAGATGCAAAATTACAGGCCTTAGGTTTAGCACCAAAAGAGCTTGGCAAGGGCCGCAATGTTTGGTATTGCATGGGCTATATTTTATCGTCAGGTAAAGCCGAGTCGATTGCGCTACATGATTGCGACATTTTAACTTATGAAAAAGAGTTACTCGACCGACTACTTTACCCCGTCGCCAACCCATTATTTAGCTATGAATTTGCCAAGGGATTTTATGCCCGAGTTGCTGGCGGAAAAATAAACGGTCGGGTTTCTCGCTTGTTGGTGACCCCATTAATCAAAGCACTGAAAAAAACCGTTGGCCATTGCGACTATCTCGAATATATGGACAGTTTTTTATATCCCTTAGCCGGTGAATTCTCCTTTCGCCGAGACGTATTAAGTGACATTCGCATTCCAAGTGATTGGGGTTTAGAGATTGGCGTATTATCTGAAATGTATCGCAATTATTCACCGAACCGGTTATGCCAAGTGGATATTGCCGCCACTTATGATCATAAACATCAGGACTTATCCTTAGATAATACCGCTGGTGGTCTGTCAAAAATGTCGATTGATATTAGCAAAGCCTTTATTCGTAAACTTGCCACTCAAGGTGAAACCTTCAGCGCTGAAAAGTTTAGAACCTTAAAAGCGACTTACTATCGTATTGCTTTAGATTATGTTGAAACTTACCGCAATGACGCGATGATGAATGGACTGGAACTTGATATTCATCATGAAGAGAAAGCAGTAGAAATGTTCGCACAAAATATTTTAACTGCCGGTAACACTTTCTTAGAGAAGCCAATGGAAACGCCTTTTATTCCCTCTTGGAACCGTGTGGTTAGTGCTATTCCCGATATTTTATCGCAATTAAACACCGCCGTAGAGCTAGACAACGAAGAATTTAATCAAAGATAAAGGAAGATGTCGACGATGCCAGCACACATTGAACTGTTAAAAAACAAGTTAACTCAACAGCTTTCGACCATTTATCATCAGGTAGTACTTGAACAATCATCGGATGATATTGCTGATGAACTGATTAAAATTATGCGCTTACCAAATGAGATGGTTACGCCAAAACCTTTTACCAATCATTGGTCAGAAGCCGACATTGTCTTGATCACCTATGGTGATAGCATCATAAAACCAGCTCAGCCACCGTTACACACTTTAAAAGTGTTTTTAGATAATCATCTAAAAAGCACCATTAACAGTGTGCACATTTTGCCCTTTTTTCCGTATAGCTCTGACGATGGTTTTTCGGTCATTAACTACTCCTGTGTCAATGAGTCACTCGGAACATGGCAAGATATCACAGAGATAAGTCAAGATTATCAGCTAATGTCAGATCTTGTGATTAATCATTGCTCAAGCCGCAGTATTTGGTTTGATAACTTCATCAAAGGCGAAGGACCTGGGCATGATTTTTTCTTCACCGCGCAGTTAGACGACGATTTGTCTGCGGTGGTGCGACCAAGAACATCACCTTTATTAAAAGCAGTGGTGACTGGCAAAGGGCAGAAATTCGTCTGGTGCACCTTTAGTCACGACCAAGTGGACTTTGACTTTCGTAACCCCGAAGTATTAAAAGCATTTGCTGCAATTATTCGACAATACCTTGATAGTGGAGTAAAAATATTTAGGTTTGATGCCATTGCCTTTATATGGAAAATTGTTGGCCGCGATAGTATCAACTTAACTCAAACTCATGAAATTGTGCGCTTATTGCGCACCTTAATTGAATCTGCAGAGCCACAAGCGATCATTATTACTGAAACCAATATTCCTAACACCCAAAACCTTACCTATTTTGGTAACGCCAATGAAGCGCACGGCATCTATAATTTCTCACTGCCGCCATTACTGATAAACACTTTACTGACCGGTAACTGTTTATATTTAAAACGCTGGCTAATGAGCATGCCACCTTCACAAGACGGCACCATGTATTTCAACTTTATTGCCTCGCATGACGGTATTGGTCTACGCCCAGCTGAAGGCTTATTAAGTGACACTGAGCTTGATAGTTTAATTCATACTGTTGAGAACTTTGGCGGTAAAATTTCATGGCGAACATCAGACACTGGCGAACAAAAAGCTTATGAAATGAATATTGCCCTTTATGATGCTCTACAAGGTACGGTTGCAGGTAAAGACCAATGGAACTTTGAACGTTTTATTTGTGCACATGCGGTTATGTTTGCCCTTGAAGGTATACCAGGAATTTATATTCACAGCATGCTAGGAACACAAAACGACTATACAAAATTGGCCAACACGCATAATAACCGCTCAATCAATCGTCATCGTTGGCATGAAGAAGCACTAGAGGCAGCACTGGCTAATAGTAGTTTACATCACAAAAAAGTACTTTCAACCTTAAAAGCATTGTTAAACATTCGTATTAAACAACCGGCGTTTCATCCCAACGCCACGCAATTTACTTTACATTTAGGCTTACAATTATTTGGTTTTTGGCGACAAAGTCAAAGCAGAAAACAAAGTATTTTTTGTGTCAGTAACGTCTCAGACCAAGCTATTATATTACCACTAAGCGAACTTAATTTAATCATTACTGAGGCTTGGATAGAATTAATCACGGCTGTAAAAATTACCGAGTTAAGCCAAGAGATAACATTATCTCCCTATCAAACCGTATGGATAGCTAATAAAACATAGTAGGTATTTCTGTGTTTTATTATAGCTCTGTACTATGGTTCTGTACTATGGTTCTGTACTATGGCCTTGTACTATGGCCTTGTACTATGGCCTTGTACTATGGCCTTGTACTATGGCCTTGTACTATGTCATCAAACTGTTGATAGATTTTTACACACAAGTAAAGATTATAGCCGCAAATAAACCTAGCGATTAACCGACAAAAGTTGATAAGTCGAAGCCTGATAAGTTTAGCTGCATTGAGTGATCGCAAACGCAGTTAATTACGTATAATAGTGATATGACACAACTTATACGATAGCAGTTAAATGCAATATAATATCAATCACGACGAACTGGTTAATATGGAACCGCGCTACAGGGCGCAGGTTATCAACAGCTTATCTGGTTTTAAAAGTGCTAATCTTATTGGCACCCGCGACCAGAAAAATATCAATAACTTGGCTATGTTTAGCTCGGTATTTCACCTTGGTGCTTCACCAGCTTTAGTGGGTTTTATTTCACGTCCAGACAGTGTTGACCGCCATACCTTAGGAAATATTCAGCAAACTAAGCAATTTACTATCAACCAAGTAAATGAAAGCTTTTGGCAAGCGGCTCATCAAACCTCTGCACGCTACGGTGATGATGAATGTGAATTTAAACAAACCGGCTTAACACCGCATTTTATCGACGGAGTTAATGCGCCATTTGTTGAAGAAAGCCGACTTAAATACGCCTTAACCCTGAAAGAAATAGTACCAATACAACTCAATAACACAGTATTAGTAATTGGCGAAATAACCGATATTCTCTGTGAACAAGCGGCGATAAAAAATGACGGCTACATTGATATTGAGTCATTAAATACCGTCATGGTTTCAGGGCTCGACAGCTATCACACCAGTAAACGATTATCGCGTTTAAGTTATGCAAAACCAGAAGAATTACAGAAAAAACTTTCAGTTGATGGCGAAACAGAAAAACCATTGAACTAAACATTAATCTGACATTAAGCGCATCGATGGTAATGTCAGATCACCCCGCTATACCGGCTTAATTTTTTGGTATTTTTTTGAGGTTTAATTCACACGTCTAATAATTTTTAGGGCTAATTTAATGTTAACAATATTTTATGATGGTAACTGTCCATTGTGTGCAACAGAGATGGCTCAGTTAAAAAAGCATGATCCAAACAATCTAATAAGCTTGCAGGATATTCACCAAGATAATTTTGCCACACTCCACCCTAGCGTTAGTTTTGATGGCGCAATGAAAATATTACATGGCCATTACAACGGGCAAGTATTACTTGGACTAGCCGTTACACACCGAGCTTGGACTTTAGTTGGCAAAGGCTTTTGGGTTGCGCCACTTAATTGGCCGATCATTAAAACTGTTAGTCATTGGGTCTATTTAGGCTTAGCCAAATATCGTCACCAAATTTCAGCACTACTCGCAAAGCTGTTTAATATTAAAACCACTAACTGCAATTCAGGAACTTGTCATGATAACCGAACAAACACTGATCATCGGCGCAAATAGCGATATTGGCAAAGCCATTGCTGCGCAAATACAAGCTTCAGAAAACACGGGCTTAATACTTATTAGTCGAGACTTAACACCCCCTAATTCTGTCCCTAGTGACTTGATAGCGGCTAATGTGACAAAGATTAGTGTTAAGGACTATCAAGCAGAATCAATCGACCAAGCGGTCGCAGAATTAGCCCAGCATAAGCATGCGCCAATAACCCGCGTATTTGTTTGTAACGGCATACTGCATAATGACCATATTAAACCAGAAAAACGTTTAGAAGATTTTGATTCACAAGCGTTTATGGAAATTATGACCTCAAATTCTCTAACACCAATGTTGTGGATACAAAAATTAACCCCTTTATTGACAGGGAAGTCACCCTGCAAATTCGTGCTATTTAGTGCCCGAGTAGGCAGTATTAGTGAGAATCGTTTAGGGGGTTGGTATAGTTATCGAGCGTCGAAGGCGGCATTAAACATGATAGTTAAAACCGCATCAATAGAGTTAGCCCGTCGAGCCAAAAACATAAAGCTAATCGCTTTTCATCCAGGTACTACCGACACGCCATTATCAAAACCGTTTCAAAAAAATGTGCCGGCTAATAAGCTTTTCAGCCCAGAGTTTGTTGCTAAACAGCTACTAGACATTGTTGAGAACACCCCGTTAGATCAAACAGCAAGTTATCTTGATTGGCAGGGAGAAGCCATCAACTGGTAGTTTTAAATAAACACGCTAACAATGCCTGTTCAATAGCGTTACTGCTAGGGCATTGTTTTATGATGAAATATGATGAGATGAGTACTGGTCACTGCTGTCATAAAGTTTCTAATACCAGTTCCATTAAATTTGTGAGCTTGTTGTGCGCAGAAAAAATAACTCAAGGTAAGGCACTCGATTGAGCAATAGCTGGCTATTGGGATTGAGAGCAACACAGCCTTGAGCTATTTTAACTAGTACAAGTGAGCAATAACTTAATGGGATTGGTATAACAAGCTTTCTTTGTTAAAATCAACAGAGCGGCGTTTATTAAGTGATTGATAAATAATTAATTGGTAATTAATCATAAAACAATTATCTATAATTTTGTACATAGTTTTGTGTATAGTTTTGTTTAGCTGATTGTCTTCAAAGTTCTCAAACCATAGTGTTTACACACCTAATCGTTTAGCCAGTACACACGGTAAATTAAGCTTTAGTGGGTAAAGCTCAATTTAAAAAACCTATTTAGCCGTGGTAATATACCAACAATTAATCTATAAACCAGTCTATAAATAAATGCCATAGGCTAGTTTATTTAAAAGACACGTTAGCAATAACTAAAGAAAATACGCCAGCAACTTTTCTGGTCACTAAAAACCCCACTTCACGAATATTTTCAGATTGTAGTACCGGCGCATTGGGAATATCACGGCCTCGAAATGATGCTTGAAAGTCAGCCAGTGTAAAACTTAGTTGTGCTTGTTGTCCTAGCACCGTATCAAAACTCTGTTTATAAGCCATACGATAACCGTCAAGGTTAACAATCATTCTTAATTGATAAGTCAGCCCGTCACCTTCAATAGCTATTGTTACCGTTTCAAGCGCTTTAACTAAGGGCTCTATCGGGCGAAATACTGAGCTGAAACCACCGTTATTAGCTAGTGATATATTACCTGAAAATATCGCTTTGTCTGCTTGTAATAAAATCGTACCTTGAGATTTACCTCCCATGACACCGTCATTAGTAATGCGCCAACTATCAAGGCTTTGTTGCTCAGTAAAATTAATCATAAGTACAGACTCTTTTTTAGCCATAGCAGGAAGCTGTTTATCTTGCTTGGCCCGTATTTGAAGATCAGTGCTAGCAAGGCTATAACCAGCAAAAACGGTAGATAATAAGAGTGCGTAAACAGTCACTCGCATCAAACTTGCACTCCTACTCTTGACTGCTGAATGTTGACTGCTGACTGATAAACTTTAGCCAGGCACATCAGTGGCCTCACGAGCAAAAATCTGCCTAATAACCTCACTTAACTCGGTAAGCTCGTTTACTACAATATTCGCTAAGTTAGCATAATCAGGCGTTTCGCCATGCGTAACTAGGCACGACATAGTATTGGCATTTTGTGCGGCTTGTAGATCATATAAATAATCACCAACATATAATAAATTTTCAGCAGGCGCTTGCCATAATTGTGCTAGATGCAATAAAGCATCGGGAGCAGGTTTAGCTTTATGATCGGCCCGAGTTAATAGCATGGTAATAGCAATATTATTATTTTTCATTTTTATCAAAGCCGCCTGACGACAGTTTCGCGTAACAATGGCACAAGGTATATCTAACTCAGATAATAACGCTATAAGTTGCTCAGTGCCGAGCAGATTTTTCGCATTAAGCGCATCATTAACTTCAAACTCAACTAACAATTTATTGGCATGAGCTTGCTGCTCTGTTGGCAAAGCATCAACAAAATCTAATAAATCAATATCTTTTGCACAACCTAAGCACGCTCTTATTTCTTCAAAATTTAAAGATGAAGAAACTAAAGTATTATCTAAATCAAATATAACGCCTAACAATTTCTGTGCTAACAATGTTCAATCACTCCTATTTTTCTTATCGCTCCATTAATCATGAAGGTGAATTAAGACCAATTTGATTAATTAAGTGGTCTACTTTTTCATAAGGAAAAATGAGCAGATAATTAATCAACTTGCGATAAGAGCCCACCCCTAATTAACTAGCATTTATTCAATTAATAGTTAACTACGCAACAAGGTGAAATTAAGATCAAAATCTCCCTGTTTTAGGCCAAAAAATCAAGCTGTAAAATTATTAAACCATGGTTTAATAAAAAAGATTTAAATGTGTTTTAACTAACTTATATACCGCTGCAAAAATAAGGTCTGTATTTAAATTAAAATCAAAGAAAACTCCTTAGCTGTAGCGAACGTCCCTTGTGATAGAACGCACAAGAATAACCTTTGGCGTATTCATAGCTGTCCATTGTTCAACTTACTTGCTTGTTAGCTATTAAAACAAGTCCATTATTTTACCAGTGGTTAATATTTATATAAACTATTGAATATATAACTAAAAATTAATATTACGGGAGAAGTCCTAAGGATTATAAATAACCGAGTTCGGGTTAAAAAGTAATTTAAAGCCCCTTAATACTATCATCAAAGAATCGGCTACCAATGAATTGATACCGGTAATCCGGCACAAAAGTAAGCTGAAACAAAGTTTGTTTGCCCACAACAAATAAAGCCCACATCAAAAGTATTAACCTCTGTATCAAATACTGTGTAGACCGTGTATATTGCAAAAAAAAATTGCTAAATATTCACATTATGCTTGGGGCTTAATATCAATGAATTACGACTATAGCGCTATAACCGTTGCCGCGCTCACAACCACTTATGATCTCAGATTAGTCGCTCTATCAATGCTAATTGCCATGTTAGCCTCATTCAGTGCTTTTGGCATAGTTGAACGAAGTATTTCCACTAGCCAAATAAGTCAAAAAATATCATGGAATTTATTCGGTGCTTTAACAATGAGTATTGGTATTTGGACGATGCATTTTATTGCCATGTTATCGTTAACCTTTCCAATACCCGTTACTTATGATGTACAAACAACAATTTTGTCTATTCTGCCGGTTATTTTTGCCTCTAGTGTTGTCATGTGGTTGATGACACTAAAAACATTTAGCTATTATCGATTATTAATTGGTGGGCTATTGTTAGGTCCAAGTATCGGCCTTATGCATTACATAAGCATGGCCGCCATGAGATTAAACGCCGTGATGGTGCATGATGCGACGTTAGTTTATTTGTCTATCTTAATTGCGGTGATATTGGCCATGGTGGCACTAAAGATACAGTACAGCGCAATTAATCAAAGCCAATACCAATTTATAACTAAAAAACATCTAGTTAGTGCGGTGGTTATGGGACTGGCATCTTCAAGTATGCACTATACCGCGATGACAGCGGTGCACTTTATTCCGCAAACTACAGACCAAGTTATTGATGGAGTCTCTCCAACCACGCTAGCCTTAATTATCACTGTGGTGATTTTGGTGCTATTGCTGCTCACTATGCTCATTCCACATTCATTAAGATACAAACAGCTAGTTAGCAGTTTAAGCGCAGAAGTACTGGTTAAAGCTGGGGTTTTACATGAGCTTCATCATCGTTCTAAAGCACAAATAGAGCAAGATACTCAGGCTATCAAAACGGCTCAGGCAGCATTATTAGCACAAAAATCAGCCATGGATGAACATTCATTAGTCTCGATTACTGATGTTAAAGGCACAATTAACTATGCCAATACCAAATTTTGTACGGTCAGTGGTTACAGTCAAGAAGAACTCATTGGCGCCAATCACCGCCTGCTTAACTCTAAGCAGCAACCGAAAAGTTATTGGCGTGAAATGTATTTAATTATCTCTAAAGGCGGTTTCTGGAATGATGATATTTGTAATGTTGCCAAAGATGGACAAGAGTATTGGGTTAACACCACGATTATACCCTTGTATGTAAACGAAAAGCTCAGTGGTTATACCTCAATTCGTACCGATATTACTGAACATAAAAAGAGTGAGAAAAAACTTAAACTTGCCAACGAAGAGAAAGATAAACGTGCAGCTGAGCTAGCGCTTGCCGCTATTGTGTTTTCTCACACCCGTGAAGGTATCATCATCACGGATGCAAACGCCAACATAATAGAAGTCAACGACACCTTTACCGAAGTCACCGGTTACTCACGTCAAGAGGCGGTTGGTCAAAACCTACACTTCTTCCAATCAGACAGAGAATCAGCTGAGTTCTATGCTTCAATGTGGCAAGCCGTTAGCACCAAAGGCTATTGGGTTGGTACCATCTGGAATCGTCGTAAAAATGGTGAAGTATGCCCAGAAAATTTGACGCTAAGTGCCGTAAAAAATGCAGCTAGCGAAATCAGCCATTATGTTGCCCTCTATTCTGATATTACCCAGCTCAATAAAGCCCATCAAAGTCAATTAGAACGGATGGCTCATTATGATGACTTAACCAATTTACCTAATCGCACTTTACTCGCTGACCGGCTAAAACAAGCCATCTTACAAAGCAGTCGCCATCATGATGCGCTTGCTGTGGCATTTCTAGATTTAGATGGCTTTAAAACCGTCAATGATACCCATGGCCATCATGTCGGTGATGAACTATTAATTATCATCTCGTTGCGCATAAAAGCGGCATTACGTGAAGGGGATACACTTGCTCGTATTGGCGGTGATGAATTTGTCTTAATATTAACTGATTTATCAAAAAATGAAGAGTGTAATAAAGTATTAGAGCGTTTACTGCTGACGGTTTCAGAGCCAGTCACAGTTGATAATGTGGTGCTAAATGTATCTGCTAGTATTGGAGTTACGCTTTATCCTCAAGATGATGTCGATGCAGATATACTTATCCGTCATGCCGACCAAGCGATGTATATCGCAAAGCAAGCGGGTAAAAATTGTTATCACTTGTTTGATAGTGCCCTTGATGACGCGGTTAACATTAAACAGGAAAACATTGGCAATATCAGTGCAGCACTCAGTAAACGTGAGTTTGTATTGTACTATCAACCTAAAGTGAATATGTCCACGGGTGCAGTGGTGGGCGTAGAAGCGTTGATCCGCTGGCAACATCCTGTACGCGGTTTAGTGCCACCATTAGATTTTTTACCTATGATAGAGAACCATGCTCTTAGCCTTGACGTAGGTGAGTGGGTTATCGGTTCGGCGCTGAGCCAAATAAGCCAATGGCAAAGTATTGGGCTTACGTTTCCTATTAGTGTCAACATCAGTGCTTATCAACTCCAGCAAACTGGTTTTGTAGAACGCTTGGCGGCATTATTGGCCACACATCCTGATGTATCGCCTCATTTATTGGAATTAGAAGTATTAGAAACCAGCGCATTTAATGACATCAACTACATTATAGCGACTATGAATGCTTGCATTGAGCTTGGCGTAAAGTTTGCGCTCGATGATTTTGGCACCGGCTATTCCTCTCTGACTTATCTCAGACGCCTACCCGCCAGCTTGATTAAAATAGACCAAACTTTTATACGAGACATGCTCACGGATGCGGATGACTTAGCCATTGTTTTGGGCGTTGTTAGTTTAGCGAAAGCCTTTCAGCTTGAGGTGATTGCTGAAGGGGTAGAAACTATTGAACATGGTACGGCCTTATTAAAATTGGGTTGTAAATTAGCACAAGGTTATGGTATTGCAAGGCCGATGCCCGCCGGTGAGGTACTGACGTGGCTGGACAGTTGGCAGCCTGATAGCGCTTGGCTGTGCTAAATAATTTGATTTAACTTATACCAATTTTATTAATGAGGTAGTCTACTTTATACGCAGGAAAACGACCCAATATAAGGTGTTTATTTTAATAACTCATTGTTCAGGACAATAGGCGCCTGCATTATCTAATACCAATTTGATTAATTAAGTGATCACCTTTTTCATGAGGAAAAATGGACAAATACAAGGCATAAAATTTAGTCAGTAGTTATTCACCTTATAAATTTTATAACGCAGTAGTTATTCATTTTAACCCTTAAAAATGAGCAGGTAATTAATCAACTGGGTATAATACCAATCCCATTAAGTTATTGCTCACTTGTACTAGTTAAAATAGCTCAAGGCTGTGTTGCTCTCAATCCCAATAGCCAGCTATTGCTCAATCGAGCGCCTTACCTTGAATTATTTTTCC
>NZ_VOLS01000035.1 GCF_007954265.1 Colwellia sp. C1TZA3
TGAAGCACTTAGAAATAAAATAGGCGATAAAGGTGCTATTCCAGTTATCCCGAGAAAGAAAAATTCCAAAGTAGGTAATGATGATATCGATTGGTGTTTATACAAATACCGACATTTAGTTGAAAATTTTTTTGCTCGCCTCAAGCATTACCGGGGTATAGCGACAAGATACGATAAATTAAAAAGAAACTATGAAAGCACACTCGCATTGGCATACTGCATAATATGGCTGCCAATGTAAGTGGTTAAAATATGAATTTGAAAGATCAACAGACCCTAGTTAAATGGGATTTTGTTATGATACCCCACATTATCCCCCTTAATACTGAACCCTTAAGCTAACCACTTGAATTTAAATGAAATCATCTTGTTTCATGTATTTAAAATATGATTAATAATAAAATCAGAGATCTAAATTTTTCTGTTCATTAAATTTATACCCTAACGCTTTATAGCCTTTTTCCCGTTTCTTCCACATACGCTGTAACGTCGGAAAATCATCAATAAAATCGTAAACTTGAATAACAGTTTTACTACTCCATTCTCGCTGAATTCGTCCAGCGTATTGCGCTAGTATTCCCTTCCAAGCTATCGGTAGCGTTATAAATAAAGTATCTAAATGTGGTAGATCAAAACCTTCACCAACATATTTTCCTGTAGCTAAGATAACAACAGCTTCATCCTTGCTTGGTTTACTGGATAAGAAAGTTATTCGTTCTTGTCTTTGCTTTGTTGAAATACCACCATGCAGTTCAACAACCTTTACCCCCTTATCAGCCATCAATTTAGCAAGTAACTCAATATGCTCTTTTCTTTCGGTAAGCACCATTACAGATCTACTGTTATTCACCGACAGCTCTATGCTGTTAACAATCATTTCATTTCTAGCTTGATCACAAACTAAGTGTTTATAAACTTGAGATATATGTGGTTTAGTATCAGGAATTAACCATTCTGAAGGAAAAATAGTATTAGTTTTGACCACATTAACATGCTGTTCAAAGCTACTGCTGGAGCTTGCTGCCTTATACAGAACAGAGCCTATTTGGAAGTGCATTAATTTTTCTAAACCATCTTGGCGTTTAGGTGTTGCCGTAAATCCGTGAATATATTTAGCATGCACTGACTTTATCAAACACTCATAGTTTGATGCTGGCAAGTGGTGGCATTCATCTATTAATATTTGCCCATATTTTTCAATGGCAGGTTTAATGTCTATGCCATTACGGCTAACGAGGCTTTGATAAGTAGCTACATCAACTTCATAGGTCAGCTTATCTTTACCACCTAATAATGAACCTACTTCCACGTTCGCTAGGAATACTTTTATCCGTTCAAGCCATTGTTCCGCTAATTGGCGGTTATGAACCAAAATTAAGGTATTCACCTTCCTTTTTGCGATAAGAGCTAATCCTGTAACGGTTTTACCAAAACCCGTCGATGCAACAAAAACACCATTGGTTTGTGCAAATAAAGCATCAACAGCTTTTTTTTGCTGGCTTTTAAGTTTACCCGTGAACTTGATTTTTTCTAGTTGGCTACCTTCAAATCGTTTATCGCTATATTCAATCTCTATTTTTTGGCCTGATATGATGCGAGTAACTTCGGCTAAACAGCCTCTAGGTAAGATTAAATAACCATTTTCTATATGTGCGGAACAAATATATCGACTTGTACCAATTGTTGAAAAGCGTAAGGCTTGTCGTTTGTAGAACTCTGGATTAGAAAATACTGCACAATGTTTTAACTTAGCCGTCAGTTTTCCGGGTAAATTAGCGATTGGAACATATAACTGATCAGCTAGCGTTAATGTGATTATCGAAGGACAATCATTGATCTTAATGTTGTCATTATCGTTAATTTTCTTCCATGGTTCATTATGTGCAATATCACCTGGCACACTTTCAATATAAGAATTTAGCTGTTTAAGCGTTGATTGAAGCTGAGGTTTAGTCACTTTTTGAGTAGCTGCCAATATTGACCACTGATCATTATAAGGGATGCCTTCATTGTTAATGAAAACACTATTTTTATATTTTCTTGGCTCTAGCTGTAGTGGTAAAGCAATCAGATTACCAAAGCCACCCTCTGGCATAATATCTTGATTAGGGAATAGTCTATCGAAGCAATCAAATGATAGTAACGGATAGAGTTCCATTGTTTTACGAAGTAAACCATTGCCTAATCGCCGAGCATCTCTAGCAGCTACCGCTTGTGAGAAAAAGATCCATATATGACCACCGTTACCACTTCTTGAACGTTCTAATAAATAGGGAATATTTAACGATTCACAAGTCTTTGCAAATGCAGAAGTAGCTGAAAACCAATCTTCTTTATCAAAATCTGCAGCAAGTAAATACGTTGAGTTATCACTTAATAAGGGGTAGATACCTATAGTTTTTATGCCTTTTAAGTGTTCGTAGACGGCTTGCTGATCAGGCACTTTAAAGTTTTGGTTTTTACATTCAGTACAACTGACTTTTGGTTTGTTGCAAATTTTTGGCTGCCATTCATTCCAGCAAGCAGGTGAATAACCACTTCGACCATTTTTTGATTCCCATCTAAATGGGTAAACATCGTTACGGCCTTTAAAGTATGAAAGAAAAAGGTTAATTTTAGATTCAGGAGAGGCGTGTAGATTGAAAGTTTGGGCTAATTCAGCTTCATGTTGCGTTATTAATACTTGGCGATCATTAAGCAAAGCAAGTCGCTCTTCATTTAATAATTGAAGACGAGCATCTATGTTGGTAAGTTTATTAATATGGCTTTCAGGCATGATTATAACCTCACCCTCATACGATTTTTTTGTAATGTTCATATTTAAAGCACACATGCTTCAAATTTTAAAAATAATATTGAAATAAAACAACCTTTGCTTCATAATTAATTTAACAACTAACCCTACTTCCACGCGCAGCATTGAGTCTCCTGGATATAGGGAGAAAAAGCCGGCCTTAGTGTCGGTTTTTTTATAACTAAAATCTAAGGGTTAGCTTTGAAGACGCGAGTATACATTGATGGGTACAATTTATATTATGGCTGTCTTAAGCGAACACCTTATAAATGGCTAGATCTATCCAAACTATTTATCAATTATATTCTACCTAGTTCCTCAGAAGAAACACACTCTTATCAAGATCTAAGCATTAAGTTTTTTACAGCTGATATTGTTGGTAAAGCAGCAATGTCTTCAGATTCATTAAATGATCAACAGGCTTATCACCGCGCTTTAAACTTCAATAATGAAGGCAATCAACTAGAACTTATCAAAGGTTATTACGCAATAAACGCTACACGTGCATTCAAAATTGACGCAGATGAACCAAATAAACCGCCTAATGAATGTGAATATGTTGATATCTGGAAACTTGAAGAAAAACAAACTGATGTAAATATTGCTGTTGAATCGCTATTTGATGTATTAACTGATGATACGATCGAACAAGTTGTCTTTGTAACTAACGATACTGATTTAGCCCGTGTTTTAGAAAAGATAAAATCTCTGGGCAAAGTTAAAGTTGGCTTAGTTATCCCAACTACAGATAGCATTCGAAATCCAAATGAAAAACTCGATAAATTTTCTGATTGGACCAGAAAGAACATTTCGATTGATGAACTAAGGTTGTCTCAATTGCCAAGGGTGGTCCATGGTGGAAGAAAGCCAGTCGTTAAACCTATAGGCTGGTTTGGACAGCCAACGATAATTGAGAAAATAATCGAGATATTATTACAAGTAGAAAAAAATCGAAGTAAATGTTGGAGGTGGTTAGAAACTGCACCACCAACCTTTGAAGACTTACCTCAACTAACTGAACTTCCAATTGCGTTACTCAATGATGAAGATACTGCCAACATTGTGCTTCAGTACGCCCATAGACATGTTCATATTCGTCAAAATAAAAATTAAGTTACTATTTAGATCGGCATGACCAATTATTCTAATGGTAGGGTGTAGTTGTGTTATAAATTAGCCTGCCAATTGAAAATTTTAGATGGCCTAATAAAAAGCCCGAATATTGCTATTTGGGCTTTCAATTAAATTACTAGAATCACATAATTTAGGGTTTAAACCCTATTTTTACATCATGCCGCCCATTCCACCCATACCGCCCATGCCGCCCATATCAGGTGCGCCGGCATCTTTAGTTGGTGCGTCGGTGATCATTGCTTCTGTTGTTAGCATTAAGCCAGCAACTGAGGCAGCAAACTGTAAGGCACTGCGCGTTACTTTAGTTGGGTCAAGAATACCCATTTCTAACATATCGCCGTAAGTACTATTGCTAGCATTGTAACCGTAGTTACCTGTGCCGCCAGTACGTACTTGATTTAATACTACTGAGGCTTCATCGCCTGAGTTAGTTGCGATTTGACGTAAAGGAGCAGACATTGCACGGATAGCTACATTAATACCGTGAGTTTGATCTTCGTTGCTACCTTCTAAGTCTTTAATAGCATCGGCTGCACGAACTAAGGCAACACCACCACCAGCAACTACGCCTTCTTCTACCGCGGCACGTGTTGCATGTAATGCATCTTCAACACGGGCTTTTTTCTCTTTCATTTCCATTTCAGTTGCAGCACCAATTTTGATAACCGCAACACCGCCAGCTAATTTAGCTAAACGTTCTTGTAATTTTTCTTTATCGTAGTCAGAAGAAGAGTCTTCAATTTGACCGCGAATTTGTGCGACACGTGCTTTAATTTCATCGTCTTCGCCAATACCATCAATAATAGTTGTATTGTCTTTAGAGATAACGACACGTTTAGCTTGGCCTAAATCTTCTAATGTTGCTTTTTCAAGCTCCATACCGATTTCTTCAGAAATCACTGTCGCTTTAGTTAATGTTGCGATGTCTTGTAACATAGCTTTGCGACGGTCGCCAAAACCTGGTGCTTTAACAGCTGCAACTTTTACGATACCACGCATGTTGTTAACAACTAGTGTCGCTAGTGCTTCGCCTTCAACATCTTCAGCAATAATAAGTAGTGGCTTACCCGCTTTAGCAACACCTTCAAGTGTCGTTAATAATTCACGGATATTCGAGATTTTTTTATCAACTAATAAAATGAAAGGGTTTTCTAATTCAACACTGCCACTTTCTTGGTTATTGATAAAGTAAGGAGAAAGGTAACCACGGTCAAACTGCATACCTTCAACAACGTCTAGCTCGTCAGTTAATGCTTGACCTTCTTCAACAGTAATAACACCTTCAGTGCCGACTTTTTCCATTGCTGTTGCAATGATTTTACCAACAGTTTCGTCAGAGTTAGCTGAAATCGTACCTACTTGCTCAATAGCTTTATTGTCGCTACATTCTTGCGATAAACCTTTAAGTGCTTCAACTGCAGCAATGACTGCTTTGTCGATACCACGTTTAAGATCCATTGGATTCATGCCGGCGGCAATCGACTTTAAACCTTCGTTTACAATCGCTTGTGCTAAAACAGTTGCGGTAGTGGTACCGTCACCGGCTTCGTCATTGGCTTTAGAAGCAACTTCTTTCACCATTTGTGCGCCCATGTTTTCGAATTTATCGTCTAATTCGATTTCTTTTGCTACCGATACACCATCTTTAGTGATCGTTGGGCCGCCAAATGATTTGTCTAAAACTACGTTACGACCTTTAGGGCCTAAAGTAACTTTTACTGCATCTGCAAGTACGTTAACGCCTTTAAGCATTTTTGCGCGTGCGTCGTTACCAAATAATATGTCTTTTGCTGCCATTTTCATGATTCCTTGTAAACTCTATTTGTACCCAACTTAATCGGTACAATAAAATGAGTAAAATTAATAGTTATTCGACGATGGCTAAAATGTCAGACTCTGACAAGATAAGCACTTCTTCACCGTCAATTTTTTCAGTTTTTGTGCCGTAGCCTTCACTAAAAATAATTTGGTCGCCAATTTTTACATCTAAGGCACGTATGTCACCATTTTCTAGCATTCGGCCTTTGCCTACAGCAACAACTTCACCACGTGTTGACTTTTCAGCAGCACTACCCGTTAATACAATACCGCCAGCAGACTTTGCTTCGACTTCTTTACGCTTGATGATCACACGATCGTGTAATGGACGAATACTCATTTGGTTCTCCAGAAAAGTTTTATTTTATAAAAATAATGGGTTAAAATTTTGATGCTATTTACTTGTAGAAGTAAGATGGGGATTAAATAAAACTTCACAAGTCCCTCTTGATTTTTTTTTAATCTTTGCGTTCAAATTCACCATCTAAAGTTTGACCTTTACTTGGTGACTGAATATTTTCTTGAGATGGGCTTTCAGGTTGTTCAGAAAAATCACCTTGATGTTGGCTCTGTTTAGCACCGTGGCTATGAAACTGAAAACCGTGCTGACCACTGTTCTTACTAGAGAGATGCGACATAACACTACCGGTAATGGTATGACGAACCGCGGGGATCAGTAGACTCAAGCCTAAAAAATCAGTAACAAAACCGGGAGTTACCAACAATATACCTGCAACTAGCAGCATTAAAGCGGTAACAATTTCATCTGACGGCATTTGTCCTTGAGCCATTTTTGTTTGCACCGAATTTAAGGTTGAAATCCCTTGTTGTCGGACATATTTCGCGCCCAGCCACGCGGTGAAAATTACCATAGCAATGGTTGGCCAAACGCCTAAAATGGCGCCAACTTGCATCAAAACAAAAATTTCAATGATCGGAATAATGATAAAAAGTATAAATAGCAGGCGAAACATAATCGTTCCTAATAATCTTTAATGAAACTAATATGGGGATTAACAGGTCTTTTTCAAGCAAGCTAGTTTTTTAGCTCTGTGCAATATCATTAGGTCACTTATATAACCATAGGGTTGATACTTACTGATTGAAAAATATTAGCGTAAACTGCCCAAACGGCTGTTATACCAAGTTGATTAATTACCTGCTCATTTTTAATGGTTAAAATGAATAACTACAGCGTTATAAAATTTATAAGGTGAATAACTACTGACTAAATTTTATGCCTTGTATTTATCCATTTTTCCTCATGAAAAAGGTGATCACTTAATTAATCAAATTGGTATTATTAACTCATTTGGCAGACATTAGTTTTTTTTGGCTTACTTTCGAAAGCTTAAGTGCAAGCACTTAAGCTTTCATTAAGGTACTTTTGATAATATAACTTTGTTAATCTAGCAAATACGCTTATGTAAATGCCGACTATAGCTATAGCCTAAGTTATTACTGAGTAATTGGTTTGTAAAAAGTTCGCCATTTATGCCAAGAGTTTATCGAACAGATATCGGTTTATTGCTGGCAAAAAATGTCTTTAGTGAAGCACAGATGGCACTATTTACCAGAATACATTGGCACACTTTGATTTGTTTTAATAATACAATCAAGCCATGCACCTATAACCGTGATCATTCAAGGTGCCTGAATTTGTGTCGAATTTAAAATTTTATGGACAAGGCGTTTGATTGAGTAATAGCGAGCTATTGGGATTGAAAACAACGCGGCACATAGAGTTTTAAAACGTTTCAAAACACGCAAGTTGAATGATTATGGATATATACAATACACCTGAAGTTATCGCCTTGAACATCCAGCAAGGTGATCATCAATATTTAAACTGGATCAACGAGTCTTTAAAATATCGGTTATGAAAAAATTTGTTACTGTTTTTTGGTTAATACTTACAAGCTTATGTTTTGCTACAACACCATTAGCAAATGCTCAAGAGTCAATTTTTAACACGCCAGCATCGCTCTTTAGTAATGACAATGAGTTTTTAAAAGTTGATGATGCTTTCATTTTTGACTTTCACCAACAAAAAGACAAATTAAAAGTAAGTTTTAATATTGCTGATGGTTATTATTTGTATCGTCACCAATTTAAATTTACCAGTGAAAACACCACTATTGTGCCGGTCAACTTGCCTGAAGGTGAACGCCATGAAGATGAGTTTTTTGGTGTTCAACAAATTTTCACTGGCCAACTCGCCTTTACCATCGACATTACACAAGCCAAAAGTGATGCCAATATCACTATTCGCTATCAAGGCTGTGCCAAAAAAGGCTTATGCTATCCGCCGACCAAGCGAACAGTTGAGGTAAATCAGGTCGAACTAGTAGCAGACTCTACAAACGACGCTAAAAGTATTTTGTCCGCACTGGGTACCAATAGCGAAGATAAAGCTAACACCGAATCAGTTAGCTCTACAGGCAGCATCAACAGTCAAAGTAACCTAGCACAAAGTAATAATGCCAATAGTAGTGAGCAACACCAATTGGCTGATATGTTAAAAAGTGACAGCTTGTGGCTAACACTAGCGGCATTTTTTGTTGGTGGTTTACTGTTATCTTTTACTCCTTGTGTTTTCCCTATGTACCCTATTTTAACTGGTATTATTGTTGGTCAAGGTGACAAGTTATCAACTAAAAGAGCCTTCGCCTTATCTTTTGCTTATGTGCAAGGAATGGCGGTTACTTATACCTTACTCGGCATTGTCGTAGCTATTGCCGGTGCACAATTTCAAGCGATGTTTCAGCACCCCATCGTACTTATTGCCTTAAGTTTATTATTCATTTTCTTAGCACTTTCTATGTTTGGCACCTTTAATTTAGCCCTGCCAAGCAGTTGGCAAAATAAGTTGAATCAGCTAAGTAGTAATCAAAAAGGTGGCTCTTATTTCGGTGTACTAGTAATGGGCGCTATTTCGGGTTTAGTCGCCTCTCCTTGCACTACAGCACCATTAACTGGTGCGCTGTTATATATTTCCCAATCAGGTGACATATTACTTGGTGCGTCAGCACTCTATGCGCTTAGTCTAGGTATGGGGTTACCCTTACTGGTATTAGGCAGTTCAGGTGGTAAGTTACTACCTAAAGCGGGTAACTGGATGAACGTTATTAAGAATGTTTTTGGCTTATTACTGCTTGCCGTACCAATATTCTTGCTCGAACGTTTCTTACCACTGATCATTATAGATATACTTTGGGTAACGCTTATATTGGCAACTGCTGGTTACTTTTATACCGTCAATCAAAGCTCGGCTAAAACCTTTGGTTTTGGTTTGCGTAGTATTTTAATCTTTTTAGTGTTCTTCATCGGCGCAAATAAAGCCTACCAACTGGTTTATCCTGTGGCTAATAATGTCTTGGTATCACAACAAACAGAACACCGTGGCTTTGAACATGTGAAGAACTTAACTGAGATGAATCAAGCAATTGCAAAAGCTAATGCGCAAGGAAAAACTGTGATGGTTGATCTGTATGCTGACTGGTGTGTCGCGTGCAAGGAATTTGAAGAGTACACCTTTTTTGAAGCCAACGTGCAAACAGCACTTGCAGATACGGTATTGCTGCAAATAGATTTGACCGACACCGGTTCAAAAGACAGTGTCGAGTTGATGTCTAGGTTTGAAGTTTTTGGTTTACCGTCAATTTTATTCTTTGATTTAGCCGGTAATGAATTATCACAACGCAGAGTTACTGGTTTTATGGCCGCTGATGAGTTTTCAGCACATGTTGATAAAACATTCACGCCTTAGTTAATAAAGATAATGATAAAAAAGCGCCTCGAGGCGCTTTTTTTTATCTAATACCAGTTCCATTAAGTTTGTGATCTTGTTGTGCGCAGGAAAAATAGCTCAAGTGAGCAATAAATTAATGGGGTTGGTATAACTTTGCCCGGTCCTAAATAAGGTGGGCACTTCTCTAGCAATGAATTCGAGACTTCAACTGAAATCTGCAAGCGTTGAACTGATAACGGCTCGTCTACATTAATTAACAACTGTGTTTGAATTTGCCAAAACCTTCCAGTGACCATCAACAATATCACAACGAATAAAGTCAAATATCTCAGCCTCAGGAATTGGCTTTGAAAAATAATAACCTTGAATAAGATCACAGTCATTTTCAGTTAAACTACGGAGTTGGGCTTGCGTTTCCACACCTTCAGCAATCACGATAAGACCTAAATTTTTCACCATGGCTATAGTGGACATAATAATTTGAAAATCAGCGTCATTATCTAACATACCAAAAACAAAGCTCTTATCAATTTTAATAACGTCAACGGGCATACGCTTTAAATAAACTAAAGAAGAATAACCGGTACCAAAATCATCAATCGCAAAACTAAAGCCTATCAGACGTAGTGCATCCATAGTGGCTATCGCTTTATCCATATCTTTTACTAACGTTTGCTCGGTCAACTCAAGCTCAAAACTTTCGGCGTTAAGGTCAAACTCTTTTAACAACCCCTCGAGATAACCCAGCAAGTTAACATCAGCAAACTGCGCTGCAGATAGATTAATCGCTATTATTACATCGCTAAGACCTACGTCTCGCATACCCGCATATAATTGGAAACAGCGGCGTATAACCCAATAACCAAGCTCAATCATATGCTCTGAATTTTCTAAAATTGGAATGAAGTCCTCAGGAGAAACCATACCTCGCTCAGGGTGTTGCCAACGCAACAGGGCCTCAAAGCCATGCACCTTATTGGTTTTTGCCACCAGTTGAGGCTGCAAACTTAAACTAAACTGCCCCTTAGCCAGTGCTTGTTTTACTTCCCCTTCAATCATAACTCTATAGGCCAGACGCTTAAACATATCACCATGGTAGATAAAGTACTGATCACCACCGTTACCTTTTGCTTCGTACATGGCAATATCTGCGTGACTGACTAACTCGCTGGCTTTTATCAACTTACCATCGGTCATTGCGATACCAATACTGCTGGTGACATAAAACATGGCGGTATTAATTTTTATGGGCTGTTGGAAGCTTTTTATTATAGTTTTAGCCACGTGCTGTGCTTTTTCATAGGAGGTATTATTCTCTAATAAAATAACAAATTCATCTCCACCAAAGCGACACACCATATCAGCACTACCGACACTGAGGTTTATGCGCTTGGCCGCCTCGACAAGTAACATATCGCCCTGACCATGACCATGACTATCATTTACCTTTTTAAAATCATCTAAATCAAGAAATAAAATACCCACATTGTGACTATGACTTGCTGCACTTTTTAACTGTTTACACAATTGGTAATTCAACATATTGCGATTAGCCAACCCAGTTAGCAGGTCATACATGGCAATATTTTCTAATTCCTTAGTCTTTTGCGTCACTTCAATATTTAATTGTTCCAATTCATAACTTAAATCAGTGGTGGCATTAATCAGAACATCAATTTCATCCGGAAACATTTTTGATTGACTGTTTTTAACCGCACGAAATTGTTCAAACTCTTTACGAGCTAGTAAGGGCAAGGTGTCTGCAAGTACTAATAGCCTTTTAGTAAAAGGCCCAGCAACAAAATGTACTAACAAGGCTAAAATGATAAAAATAGCGAGCGCTGATAGTATGAATTGCGTGCGATACGCTTGATATTTATGGGTAAAAGAGCTGACATTGTCAACCTGAGCCATATAAAAACTTTGAGATGCTGAAGATGCTAACGGCAACATATTAATTAAATAACTACTATTTTGATGTTCAACTTGCAAGCCATTCGCTTTCACTTCTGACAATAAATCAGAGGGTTGATTTTTCCTAAAAAGCACAGACATTAATTGTGTGGCAGACGAAGTAATTATTTTTGCTTGTGCTAATGTCGCTGCTTGCGACTGATCAAAGGAGACGATTGCAACTTGGTTTTCTAATGCTTGATTAATAGCATATATAACATCAACAAAGGAAATGGCCATTGTCACTATGGCCATTTCACCGTGGGAATTTAATATTGGCATCGACACTAACTGTCGACACTCCTGCACACAACTTAAATAGTAATCAGGAGCATAACTCTCACTAACTCTGCTCATACTGGCAAGCACTTGCTTAGACAGTGGCGCAGATTTAACAATTGGTTTAAGTTCATTTGACACCAACCATAATGCTTCCACATTATAATTTATTTGTAGGGCATCAAATTGTCGTTCCAAAGCACTTGCTGCGAGATCAAAGTCGGTTTGTTCTTTAAGCTTAATAAGATCAGTAAATGACTCTAGCCAAAGGGCTACTCGCTCTCTAATAATGCGACTTTGCATGTCAAGCTGTGCATTACCTTGACGCAATTTATTACTTTGATATTGAGCAAACTCTTGATCCAATCTAGCAACTGACAATATAGAAATAGATAAACTCAACAGTAATAACGCACTCACCACTAAGACGAAAAATTTTACCGAAACACTAACAAATTTCACTTTCATCACTAAAACCAATACATAAATTGAATAGCCCAAACCTGCCAGTTTTTACTATCGTTAGCGATGGGATTTGGCTGAACGAGAGGTGATAATCTTGCCCCACCCTGCATCCAATGGTACTCCGCATTGACGCGGAATTTATCAGAAAAATCATAAGAAACACCGATCATAGAATCATGATGAAAGCCAAAATATGATGGCACTAATCCACCTGAGTTCTGCGCTAATTCACTACCATTTCTATCGTCTTTATTGGCATAAAAGCTTTCGTATCGGGTTAAAATAGATAAGTTTTTTTCTAACTGATAACTCGCTTGTAGATAATACCCTTGACCTATTTCATCACGATGAAAATCAGGAAAATAAAAACCATTAATCACAAAGCGCTCTTGCACTAGTTCCGCGCTGAATTGCCAAAACTCACCTTCATAAATAGCATTTATGGTATAAAACTGAAGAACAAAGTCACTATCAAAAAAATTATCAATGCCTGCCTGCTGATAGCTAAACGTAGCATCGTTGGCTGAAATGCCAAATCGCCACTGTGAGTATGACGGTCGCCAGTAAGTACTCGCTTGGGTATCAAGGTCATGAACAATTTTACCTAAGGCAAACCGACCAATAATAACATCAGTCTGCTCCTCTGAAATCACACTTTTACCTCGACTAAAATTAAAGTCAATTTCTCCTAAAACATCATCGCTATAACTTAACTTAACTGCCGCACCATCTCCACCAACGGCAAGATCTCGAAAACCATCAAAATAGGTCATTTGCGGATTAATAATTGAAGGACGTGCAAAGGGTATATCGCGAGTGCTGGAATATAACCAATGATTATTTTTCACTCGGCCGACATAAAAGCTAGCTTGCCAAGTCTCATTATGAAAAGCATCCCACTCCAAAAGTAAATAATCTAAACGAGGCCCTGCGTGATAACGATTACCACCATTGAGGTAAACAGCTTGACCAGCAATACGAAAGTCATCATTGAGCTGATACGAGGCATTGATACCCACTTCCGTCAGTTCTAGTGAAATACTTTCATCGGTATTAATGTAATTACTGTTATTGGCATCAATAACACCTTGAGCTACAAAACCATGAATCTGTAGCGGTTCATTTTTGATCTCAGCGGCATTAATACTCATTGTCAAACATAAGCTGCACAATGTACTAAAGTAATAATTTGATAAGTTAGACGGTCTAATCATCAATTTCAATGATGTTAACATCCTTGACCTCCAATAGATTTTCCACATAGCCAATAGCACCTTTGGTCGATTTTATGGCCTGAATAAGCTCGCGTTCATTTGCGACTTCGATAGGAGCAACGCCGTAGCCCGAAAAGGTCAGTTTGTGCCATATACGATCAAGTTGATAAGGAAATAAACGTAATTGTTCTCGACAGAACTTTTGATGAAGTGGATTTTTGCTCGCCAAAACGTAAACCACAATAGGGGTACCATTTTGCCAATGAACTTGGCGCATCGAATAAATACGGCGCAGTTGTGTAACAGACAAGGATTCAGTATCAGCCGTTATGTTTGAAATAATATTAATTGCTTCTACTTGAGGACTAAAAAACAAGATTACAGCAGCAACGTTTAAAAATATGGCTTTAATAATTTCATCCTTGTTAATAACAGAAGACGACACGACAACATTTAACTAATGACTTATTTTTCGTGAAACCCGTTAAATCAATGAATTAATTAAAATTCCTAAGAAATTTAGTTTACTAAATTTATTATAACTCGGCTAATATTAATAGCTTTATTTTTCCTACAAGTGATAAGACCAGTATTTTGCTGCTATATTCTGCGAAAACACTATAATAATCGTCAAATAGGATTAATCTTAATATTTGAGCCAAATTTATTTCAACACACAGTCAAACATGACATGATGCTACTATTACTTAACAATTAAGGTGTTTTTACCGAAGATGACTACAAAGTTTAACATTTTAGTATTAAATGGTCCTAACTTAAATATGTTGGGCAAACGTGAACCTACTATTTATGGCTCGTTATCATTAGCTGATATTATGGCCAATTTAGCCCAGATAGCCAACAAGGCTAATGTGCAGCTAAGCCATAAACAATCAAATGCTGAGCATAGCTTAATTAACGAAATTCATGCAAGTTTTGAAAAAATAGACTTTATTATAATAAACCCAGCGGCTTTTACGCATACTAGTGTTGCGCTTAGGGATGCATTATTGTCGGTTAACATACCCTTTATTGAAGTCCACTTATCAAACGTGCATGCGCGTGAGTCGTTTAGACAGCATTCCTATTTATCAGATATTGCCGTAGGCGTTATTAGTGGTTTAGGCGCTAATGGCTATGAATATGCTTTGGCTGCTGCAACACATTGGTTAGAAAAAAATAAAAAATAAATAAGCACTTAAATGATGATATTCATTTAAGTTTCACACACATAAATTTAATAATGATCAAAAAGGTATTCAAATGGATATTCGTAAAATTAAAAAACTCATTGAATTGGTTGAAGAGTCAGGTATCAACGAATTAGAAATTTCTGAAGGCGAAGAATCAGTACGTATTAGCCGTGGTGCCACCGTTATGCAAGCAGCTCCTATGATGCATGCAGCGCCTGCTCCAGCGCCAATTGCTGCACCTGCACCGGCTGTTGCAACGGAAGCGGCAGCTCCAGTAATAACTGGACATACTGTGCGCTCGCCAATGGTTGGCACTTTCTATTCAGCAGGTTCGCCTGATGCCCCTGCATTTGTTGCCGTTGGCCAACATGTTAATTCTGGCGATACATTATGTATCCTTGAAGCAATGAAAATGATGAACCAAATCGAAGCTGATAAATCAGGTGTCATCAAACAAATTTTAGCCGTAAACGAAGACGCTATTGAATTTGATCAACCGCTATTCATCATTGAATAAGCCCAACCTTTAAGGGTATTTTCATGTTAGATAAAGTTGTTATCGCCAATCGCGGCGAAATTGCCTTAAGAATATTGCGTGCTTGTAAAGAGCTTGGCATTAAAACCGTTGCTGTACACTCCACAGCCGATAAAAGCCTTAAGCACGTGTTGTTAGCCGACGAAACCATTTGTATTGGTAAACCTGCAGCAATGGATAGTTATTTAAATATTCCAGCCATTATTACCGCTGCAGAAGTGACTGATGCTGTAGCAATTCATCCTGGCTATGGCTTCCTTGCTGAAAATGCTGATTTTGCTGAACAAGTAGAAAAGTCAGGTTTTGCCTTTATTGGACCCAAGGCGGAAAGTATCCGTTTAATGGGTGATAAAGTTTCAGCTATTAAAGCGATGAAAGCGGCTGGTGTACCTTGTGTACCTGGCTCTGATGGTCCGTTAACCGCAGATGTTGAAGCAAATTTAGCGCACGGTAGACGTATTGGCTATCCAGTTATCATCAAAGCCTCTGGTGGTGGTGGTGGCCGCGGTATGCGCGTTGTTCGCCGTGAAGAAGATTTAATTGAATTTATTCAATTAACCAAAGCTGAAGCGCGAGCTACTTTCAATAATGACGTAGTTTATATGGAGAAATTCCTAGAGAACCCACGTCATGTTGAAATTCAAATTATGGCTGATGGCCAAGGCGCTGCCATTCATTTAGGTGAGCGTGACTGTTCAATGCAGCGTCGTCACCAAAAAGTGGTTGAAGAAGCGCCTGCGCCAGGTATTTCAGCTGAAGTGCGTGCAAAAATTGGTGAGCGTTGCTGTAATGCTTGTATCGAAATCAACTATCGTGGTGCCGGTACCTTTGAATTCTTATACGAAAACGGCGAATTCTATTTCATTGAGATGAACACCCGTATTCAGGTAGAGCATCCAGTGACTGAAATGGTTACAGGTGTTGATTTGATCAAAGAGCAGCTTCGTGTTGCCGCAGGTCAGCCACTATCTTATACGCAAGACGATATTAAAATATCTGGCCATTCAATTGAATGTCGAATTAATGCGGAAGATCCACGTACATTCGTGCCATCGCCAGGAAAAATCACTCGTTTTCACTCTCCAGGTGGATTAGGTGTACGTTGGGATTCGCACATTTATGCGGATTACTCAGTGCCGCCAAACTATGACTCAATGATCGGTAAGTTGATTACTTGGGGTGATAGTCGTGAAGTTGCCATGGCGCGTATGCGTAACGCATTACGTGAATTAATTATTGATGGCATAAAAACCAATATTGCATTGCACCAAGATATTTTAAATGATCAAGGCTTTATTGATGGTGGTGCTAATATTCACTATCTTGAAAAAAAACTTGCTGAATTAGAATAAAGCGTAAAGCTGTTACCCGTAAAAAAGCTCTGCATACAGAGCTTTTTTATTTATAATAATTCTTATTGATAGCAAAAGCGCTAACCGTTATGACTAAATTACTAGCAAAGCCTTCCCCCCCTGCCGACGACGACTGTTGTGGCGGTGGTGCATGTAACCCTTGTGTCTGGGATTATTACTACGCTGAACGAAAAAAATGGCGCTTACAACAAGTCACGTTAAAAGCCACTGAAGAACAAAAAATCCAACAACAGAAACTTAGCGTCAATAACTAATGCATTTTTCTGCTTGTATTTTAAATGAAACACCCGGCTTTCAATGGCATTTAAGCCATCATTTTGATTACTTTTTCCACCAATTTATTAATCCCACTCGCCGCCTCAGTTAACGATGTTGCCAGCATATAGGCCGGTGTAGAAACCAGCTTACGGCTAGTATCGACAACAATATCATCAACCGCACAATCTTGGTGCGCTAAGCCAACATCAATTAAAGTTGTTGCAATGCCAATATCATGACCGATGGTGGCTTGGGCATTTTCACCGTAAATAAGTGGGATCATCACGGGGGCTATACACATGTAACCTGCTGGCTTATTGGCCTTTGCAAATGCTTGACATACGGCCAGCACTTGTTCGTCAACTTTAAAGGCATCAGCGTTAATGGCAAAGTCAGATAAGTTTTTCGCCGCGCCAAAACCACCTGGTACAATCAAGGCATCAAACTCATCGATATAAAATTCAGTTAAGTCTTCAACATCACCACGAGCAATACGCGCAGACTCTACCAATACATTGCGTTGTTCTTCAGCCATCACCTCACCAGTTAAATGATTAATCACATGATGTTGGTTAATATTTGGCGCAAAACAGCGATATTTAGCGCCCGCTTGTTCAATGGCCAGCAGGGTTAACACTGCCTCATGAATTTCAGAGCCGTCGTATACCCCGCACCCCGATAATATTACTGCTATATTTTTCACATTTTCTCCGTTGCTATATTGAGCTTACTTTGTATTAATTGACAGATCACCACAAGATAAACTGCCCCCGACATTAAGAGTGCAAAGGGTAAGGTACTGCCATCATAAAATATCGCTAAAATAGGACCTGCTAGCGCACCAATACCAAAGCGCAAAGTACCATTTACTGCTGTTGCTGTACCAGCATGTTCAGCAAACTCTTGTAAAATTAAGGCGTCAGCATTAACCGAAATCATCGATAAACTCCCCATTAACGGTAAAATAGCCACAACATAATAATATAGGGATAAAGAAAATATACTGGCCAGTAATAAACTTGTTACCGCCACAACAGCGAGTACAACACCAAAACGTAACATTTTTCTAGATCCAAATCTGCCTACTAGTCGTGTATTCATAAAGTGTGCAGTCATTAAAGCCAAAATATTCAAGGCAAATAACAAACTAAACTCAAATTCAGAGACCTTAAATACGGTTAAATAAACAAATGAAATGGCGGTTATATAACTGAAAAAAGCCAACGAGGCCATCATAACGGTCAATAGATCAAAACGAGCGGCACGATTACTAAAAACAATTTTATAACGCTCAACTGCACTATAGGTGATTGTCGATTTAACCGTTTTAACATCAGGTAAATAATAAAAACTGCAAACAAAAACCATAAATGCATAACCTGCCAGTACATAAAAAATCATTTGCCAACTGTGTAATAGTAATACGCTGCCAATACTAGGGGCTATCATGGGTGCCAACATCATGATCATACTGACATAAGACAGTCCTTTCGCGGTGTCTTTACCATAAAGCTGTCGAATAATACCAGGCACAACCACGGTAGCTGCTGTACTCATAAAGGCTTGAAAAAAACGTAAGGCTATAAATTGTTCAATATTTTGTGCAAATGTTAACGCCACTGTGGTTAATAAAAAACCTAATAAACCTATCATGACTAATGTGCGACGAGCATACTTATCAGCCATAGGGCCAAACACTAACAGGCCAACCGCATAACCCAATAAATAAATGCTTAAGCTATTTTGCACCAAGGGCATTTTTGTTGAAAAATATTCAGTAAGCTCAGGCATACCAGGAAGGTACATATCGATGGCCAAGGGAGATACCGCAATAATAGCGGCTAATAACGGTAATATTAATCTTAATGATATTTTTGTACGGTGCTCTGCCACTGTGGTTAGTTCCTTGTCTTTTTAATATTCAGGGTAGTCGTGAACTAACTTCCCCAGTACTTGAATAGCTTGGTCAATTTTTTCGCTCCATTGCACACCATAGCTAATGCGCATATAATTTTTATACTTGCCAGAGGGTGAAAAAACCACTCCGGGTGCAAAATTTACCCCTTGTGCAATAGCTTGTTTAAAAAATTGGCTGGTATCAACATGTGAACGACAACGTACCCATAAAACGCTGCCACCCTTGGGTTTTGAAATACACACTTGCTCAGGAAAATGTTCGGCGATTAACGCCCGCATACGCTCACAGTTGTAACGCAGGATTTTTCTAAGTACTTGCAGGTGTCGGTCATACTCGCCACTCATTAAGTAAGCGCTTAATGTCCATTGTTGCAACATTGATGTAGAGCATGATTGTGCCCTTTTAATACGTTTCGCTTTTTCTTCAAACTTACCGGGTAACAACCAACCCACTCGATAACCTGGAGCCGCTGTTTTTGAAAAAGATGAACAGGTTAATACTAAGCCTTTTTCTGAATATAACTGTGCAGACACCGGCCGGTGCTCAGTAAAATACAAATCGCTGTAGACTTCATCCTCAATTAAGACAATATCATTTTTTTCCAGTAACCTGACCATAGCTTGTCGTTGCTTATCGGTCATCATTGACCCTAGCGGATTACTAATGGCGCTTGAAAATAAACACACTTTCACTGAGTGCTGCGCGATAACTTTAGCTAATTCTGCAACACAAACACCGTCTTCAGTGCAGGTATAAACCTCCAGAGCCTTCATGCCCAAACTTTCGATAAGCTCGATAAGGCCAAAGTAACAAGGTGATTCAACCGCGATAATGTCACCACGTTCAGCCACACATTGCAGCGCAATAGACAAGGCTTCTTGCGCACCATTGGTAATAATTAAGTCTTCGTGATTAACCAAAACACCCTGTTCTTGATAACGAAAAGCTAAATTCAAACGTAGTTTAGGGTCGCCATTAATCGGCCCATAACTCACCGCTTTTTCAGACACTCGGCTCAGCACCGAGCGCATTAACCTTGCTAGGGTTTTATCTGGTGGGTGGGCATTAACTGGATTAGAAATACCTAGTGCCACCGAATCAGGCATATGCACAGCGTCATAAACTTGCTCAATTAAACTTCGGCATGATATTTCTGCTGGTTCACAACTCGCCCATATTGCCCGCATGGGTAATAAAGTACGTGCTTGTTTAGCTTTTAAATAGTAACCCGACTGAGGACGAGCAGAAATACTACCTTGGCGTTCAAGTTCAAGATATGCCTGCTTAACAGTAGGTACGCTGATCTCAAACTGTCGACTTAGTTTGCGTAAACTTGGTAATTTATCACCTGGGCGTATTGCGCCACTTTGTTCCTGAAATTCAACAAAGTCGATCACTTGTTGATATAGAAAGTCGGGGGATGATTTGTCAACTAATCGCATAACTGTATAGGTTGCATTTTCATTTTTTTGTATATGTTATTAAAACAAAAAATCAGTAAAATGTCTATCCATCACTGACCGTACTACGCTGGGTAACCTAAATGTCGATAACGAGTGCTTTGCTGGCTGAATTAACTAAAGGATTGTAATGAACAACACATTTTTATACCTAATTACCGTGTTGATATGGGGCTCGACTTGGATAGCGATTAATTACCAATTAGGTGATGTTGCCCCAGAAGCGTCTATTGTCTATCGCTTTGGTTTGGCTGCTATTATTTTATTTACCTACTGTAAACTTAAAGGTTTGCGGTTAAGGTTTTCCTTGCGCCACCATCTTCAATTCTTCCTTTTTGGCGTCACTTTATTTAGCTTTAACTACTATTTACTTTATAGCGCACAGCAACATATCAACTCAGCATTAACCTGCATTGCCTTTTCAATGATCATGTTTTTTAATGTCTTTAATGCTCGCATTTGGTACGGCACTCGTATCACTAAACAAGTTTACTTAGGGGGTAGCTTAGGGTTATTAGGTATTGTGACACTATTTTGGCCACAAGTAAGTGACACAAAATTAGGCGCTGAAACCTTATTAGGCTTAGGGTTTTGCATTGTGGGTACTTTGGTCGCGTCAACTGGCAATATGCTGTCAATGAGAAATCAAAAACTAAAGTTGCCGTTAATACCGGCGATGACATGGGGCATGACATACGGTGCCATTTTTATGGCGATAATCGCTATGGTTCAAGGTAAAAGTTTCAGTTTTGACTATACATTTTCTTATGTCAGTTCATTACTTTATTTAAGCATTTTTGGCTCTGTTATTGCCTTTGCTAGCTACTTAACTTTACTTAACCGTATTGGTGCACATAAAGCTTCTTATGCTTCAGTGATGTTTCCAGCGGTCGCTGTGATCATTTCAACGGTGGTTGAAGGATTTTCTTGGACTACGTATACCCTAGTTGGCTTATTATTTATCTTGGCCGGTAATCTTGTGGTACTCATTCGACCTAAAAAACCATCAACTAGTGGTAGTTCTACAGCCAACAATACAAATAGCGCAGAAAAGCCTGATACAAATAAAATAAAGCTAAAAACACAGAGCTGATAGTTAAACTTAGTACTTTCCAAATAGTCAACTTTTTTGTCTGCAGTTCACTTTACCTTAAGTACTAGTTATACCCATTTGATTAACTAAGTGGGTATAACGGGTCTACTTCCAAATGTCCTCGCCAAGTTAAGCTAATAGGATTTAATAACTACCAATCGGCGAACCTGGTGGCAGTGTTATCTTAGACGCGGGGGTCGATGACTTATCATGCGCTAAACTGTAATTAATTTGCTGAGCTAGTAACTGAAAGTGTGCTCGAAAGCTTGGATATTTTCGTGCGCTGCGCTTATTAGTTAACCATTGAGCTAAATCAGTTAATGTGACATAAACTTCAGCTCGTACTTCTGGCACAACATTTGTGCTATGCCAAAGTGCAACTAAATGCGCTATTAATTGCTGATTAACCCGTTGTTGCACCAGCATGGCTGTTGAGCTTTTTGGCGCTGATTTTACTGTGTTTTTGACCAGTTTATTCAGTAAAAACGCGACTGACGGAATAGCGTTATCTAGCATAGTTTGTTGCTGTAACCTTGCTAGTCGCTCGGCATTAAGTAATAGCGATAGTGTGTGTTTTGCACTTGCCTCTGCTGCACTAATAGGGTCAAAAGTTAGCCCTGTTTGACTAGGGAAACTTTCTCTATCTCGGCTATAACCGTAAGCCTTAGGTGGTATTAAAGCAGTAATTTTAGCCGGCAGTGTTAAAGTTTCTACTGTGAGTGTCGCCATTAAAGCATCAAGTGCTGCTTGTTGTGACTCGCCTGCAACCCTTGTTTGCTGATGACTAAATTCTTCACTGCGCAATTGATAGCCGTAGTCGACACCAGCAATTAATTTAGCGGCAGCTTGCACCTGAAAACGGTGAAAATTATAAATAGGCACCAAGGTTTTTTCAAGTTCAGACATTGGCGTACCAACAGGTATACTGTTTAACCCAAAATTTTCTAATGCCAGTGCTCTAACGTCTAACATTCGCATCAACTCAGCCGCGGCATCTTTACCATTATCCCACAAGTGCCCCGTAGCATGAGCACTTGATTGCGGCCTTGCATCCGGGTCAGAAATATACTGCAGGCCTTTTTTCTGAGTTGCTGCCACTAATTCAGTTAAAAACTGGGCTTCTTGGGCCTTTTCTACCTCAGCATAACCATAAGCCACCACATATTTATCCCATTCACCAATATCTTTGGCATAAGCATTCGCTAAGCTTATCTGGCCGTTTTCAATGGTAATTAACGGATGAGGATAATCCATCACTGACGCTCGATTATTGACACTGCTGGCAAAATTATGCGCTATGCCTAAAGTATGACCCACCTCATGTGCGGCTAATTGTCGAATTCGCGCTAAAGCCATTGCTTTCATGGCACTAGTATCCGTATTAGCATTTTTAAATGGTGACGTTAAGCCTAAGGCAATTAAATAGTCTTGGCGAACACGTAAAGAGCCTAACGTGACATGGCCTTTAATAATTTCGCCAGTACGTGGGTCAATCACAGATGAGCCATAAGACCAACCACGTGTGGCACGATGTACCCATTGGATGACATTGTAACGAACATCCATCGGGTCAGCGTCACTTGGCAGCAGCTTAACTTGAAAGGCATTTTTATAACCAATGGCAGAAAAAGCTTGATCCCACCAACCCGCACCATCTAGTAAGGCACTTTTAATCGGCTCAGGCACTCCGGCATCTAAGTAATAAATAATCGGCTCTACTGCGGCACTTATTTTAGCTGCTGGGTTTTTCTTAACTAAACGATGGCGAGGAATATTGCGCTTAATCAAGGGCTCATCTATCGCGCTGGCATAATCTGCATAGGCGTGCTGCCAAAAGCCACTAAAGGGATGAAACTTTCGTGTTTGATAATTATCATCAGGCAGTTTAATTAGCGAGTGGTGCAAATTAACTGTTACTGCTGAGGCATCAGGTGTAACTGAGCGTAAGTGTACTCCAGCTTTTGTGCCTTTATAAGTAACCGTGGCCTCTAATTCGGTATTGTTGGGAAAAGCTTTTGTACGCTTTTTATAAACACCACTGCGCGTGGCATCAATCTTAAAACTGCCTTGTTTAGTGCGCTTTAATTGTGCAGACAAGTTATGAATGTCTGAGAGTAAAAATGGTGTGTAATCAATTAAGACTTTACTGTTATCTGCTGAGCTATGGCTAACCTTAAAGCCCCAGATAATAGAACTAGCAAAGGCTTCGTCTATCGCTTGCTGTTCAAGGATGTTATCGCTATTAGCACGATAATCAGTGTTAAGCTGGCGTAAAAATACTTTGTCACCCACTCTTTCAAAACGCACTAACCTGGTATCACCTAATTGGCCACGGTCTAAGCCAATATCATTTGAACCAACGCCTTGTGGCAAGCCACTTTGAAATAAAAATTCTTGCTCAAAGTTCTCTACTGCTAAAAACACCTTGCCTGTTTTGTCATCGAGATAAAAAGAAAAGTAACCTTGATGGATCTGCTTGTCTTTAATAAATTCACTATAGCTTGTTTCTGTTTTTGCCTGCACTTGTGCTGACAAGCCACAGTAAAAAAATAACACCATTAGCCTAATAAAAAACCTCATTGCATATCCTTGTCGTCTGTAAAGCTAAATAAATTACCTGTTTAGCTAAAATTAAAATGATTAGAAGTACTGAAAATACGCTTATTCTTGTTATAATCAGTTCAAAATAAACTTTTGATGTCTTGATAATACCAATTGAATTAAGTCAGTGAGCAATTATAAGTAACAATAAATATTCAAGAATACATGTTTATTGTTCCAGACTAAACATCAGTACCTACATCCATGTAGCCAAGGCTTGATTGAACAATAGCTGGCAGATGTGATTAAAAGTAAAATAGATATTAGCTATTTAGCACACTTTAAGTGTTCGACTATTTATTGTAATTGGTATACTACATCATAACATCGAAAATAAAATACGATATGCTCTGTTATAAGAGTATGACTTTAAAGTAATTAGGTAACCCTATGCAACGACTAGCTCCCGCTTTACGTGAAGATAATGTACCGTTAGATTTAATTTCATTAATAGAAACTATTTTAGCTGCCACCAAAGAAATTTCATTTCGAGTTAGCCAAGGACACTTAGGTGACGCAATGGGCTCAACCTTGGATGAAAATATTCAAGGTGAAGTGCAAAAGAAACTCGATGTTGTTGCTAACGAGTTATTTAAAGATATTTTGTTAGAGTCAGGTTTTGTCAAAGCGGTGTCTTCTGAAGAAGAAGACACCTCAGTGGCGGGTGACGAAGATGGCAAGTTTATTGTTTCATTTGATCCCTTAGATGGCAGCTCAAATATCGATATTAACTCGTTAATTGGTACTATTTTCTCCATTCACCAAGCGCCAACAGATATGGCCGCTAACAATCCTGATATGTTTAAACAATCAGGTAATCACCAAGTTTGCGCAGGTTATGTACTTTATGGTCCATCAACAACCTTAGTGATGACAACAGGCAGCGGTACGCACTTTTATGTTTTAGACCGCACTCACGGCGGTTACTTATTAGTTGAGCGCAATTTACAAGTGCCAGAAGATACGCAAGAATTCGCTATTAATATGTCAAACCAGCGCTTTTGGCAACAACCGATGCAAAAATATATTAATGATTTACTTGCCGGTGATACCGGGCCACGCGGTAAAAACTTCAATATGCGTTGGATTGCCGCTATGGTGGGTGACATTCATCGGGTACTTACCCGTGGTGGTATATTTACCTACCCAGCTGATAATAGAAATCCAGAAAAACCCTACAAATTACGTTTAATGTATGAAGCCAATCCCATGAGCTTTCTAATTGAACAAGCCGGTGGTTTAGCGATGACTAGCCAAGGGCGTATCATGGATATTGAGCCAACAGATATTCACCAACGTGTTGAAGTGATCATGGGCTCTAAAAACGAGGTTGAGGCCTGTTTAGGTTATTACAAGTAAGCTTAAAAGTTACTCAACAATAAAATTGACCTGCAAACATAAAAACACCTGAAAATTTCAGGTGTTTTTATTTATACTTATCAGACTCATTTATGGATGTTAAACACTGTTATACCCGTTCCACTTCAAAATGCAGTTTCAGCGTTAAGCTAGGAAATCAGATCAAGGCGCGATACGAAGATAATGGTTATTCTCGGTAACTGCGTTACCCTAATGTCCTACATCGACGTGCATGGAAGTACTAATGCCGTGGAGCCATGGATGGCTAAGAACGGCCATGTAGGAACCTTATCAAGTAGTGCACAGGTTTTTTGTTCCAGACAAAACCTAAGTACATACATCCATGTATGCAACGCTGGACTGGTTTTCTAGCTTAGCTCCCTACAGGCAAGCCGATAAAGGGTCATCTCCTACGTTATGGATTTCGACAATATTCCCACATGGATGTGGGTTATTAGAGCAACGCAGGAGCAGTTGCCAAGAATAACTATTCTCTTCAATCCATGCCTGGTACCTAACCCTTTCTCGACTTGCTGAAATCTGCACCTTGAAGTGGAGCGGGTATATAGGCCTAGCTAGAACAGGTAAAAAAGGTAGAGGCTTTTTGCTGTTATTGCTAAAGTCATAGCTTGACCAACAGCACTTAGAGTGCCGCCGTAAAAATGCAACTGTCGGTCATGGAATTACCAAGCTCAATGACTAAAGTCGTATCAAAGAGTATAAATAGTGACTAGGCTAATACTTAGAATTTTTGCTAGAATATACGACATATTATAGAAATACTTACACAATAGCGCCGTTATTAGCTTAACGATGCTTGGAGAGCACAATTTATGCCAGCTTATGCCGTAGGACACAAAGTTCCTGATTCAGATTCAATTTGTTCAGCCATTGCCCTTTCATATTTAAAAACCCAACTTGGTGAAGATGTACAACCCGCACGCTTGGGTGAACTTTCACCAGAAACATTATTCATTTTAGATAAATTTGGCTTAGAACAACCCGAGCTTAAATTGAGTTTCGCTGATACTGACGGAATTTATGTTGTTGATCATTCAGATCGAATTCAAGGCCCTGATGATATTGACGACACAACAGTTTTAGGCATTATTGATCATCACAAGCTGGGTGATATTACCACGTCTACCCCTTTAGAGATTTGGGTTCGCCCTGTAGGTTGTACCAATACCATTATTAAAATGATGTATGATTTTCACAATATTGAAATTCCTAAAAATATTGCTGGCGCCATGATGTGTGCAATTTTATCAGACACAGTGATATTTAAATCGCCAACCTGTACAACCGCTGATATAAAGTGTGTTGAAGCATTAGCAGAAATTGCAGGGATTGAAGACTACAAAGCTTTGGGTATGGAAATGTTTACAGTAAAATCATCTGTCGCTGGTACGCCAGTTCGTGAACTTGTTTTACGTGATTTTAAAGACTTCAACATGAAGGATAATATTGTTGGTATTGGTCAATTAGAGGTCATCGACTTAGCTTTATTTGATGAAATGAAAGCTGATTTACATGCTGATTTACAAGCGGTTAAAGAAGAAGGTAATCGTCATACCGTGATGTTGTTATTAACCGACATCATGCAAGAAGGCTCTGAGCTGTTAGTGGTAAGTGACGATATCAGCCTAATTGAAAGAGCTTATGATATTACCTTGGTTGACGCTAAGACGTGGTTGCCGGGTGTTATGAGCCGTAAAAAGCAAGTAGTACCACCACTGCAAGATACTTTTGCTAAGTAGTTAGTCGCACTAAAGTGTAGATTTAAAAGCCCAGCATTTTCTGGGCTTTTTGTTAGCGATTAATTTTATAATCGCTGGTGACTAACCGATTATAGTAAAGGGATTAAATATCCTTCACACCCATATTAAATAATGTGAAACCATAAATATCGGCATATTGCTCAATGGTTTTGCTAATCGGCGTACCGGCACCATGACCCGCATCCGTTTCAATACGAATTAAGGTTGGATTAACGCCAGTTTGTTTCGCTTGTAGCTCGGCAGCAAATTTAAAGGAATGCGCCGGCACTACGCGATCATCATGATCACCAGTTGTTATTAATGTTGCAGGGTAATGTGTACCTGCTTTAACATTGTGTAATGGCGAATAAGCTAACAGGTAATTAAACATTTGTGCATTGTCGTTTGACTTACCATAGTCGTAAGCCCAACCAGCACCTGAAGTAAAGGTGTGGTAGCGCAGCATATCAAGTACGCCTACCGCCGGCAATGCTACTTTAAATAACTCAGGACGTTGTGTCATTACCGCACCAACTAACAAACCACCGTTAGAGCCTCCCATCACCGCAAGTTTATCTGAAGAAGTCACTTGCGCTTTAATCAGGTATTCAGCAGCAGCAATAAAGTCATCAAATACATTCTGCTTTTTCAACTGTGTACCCGCATCATGCCATTTTTTGCCGTATTCGCCACCACCACGTAAATTAGCTACGGCATAGACACCACCGAGTTCTAACCAAGCAGCGCGAGTTGAGCTAAATTCTGGTTGTAAGCTGATATTAAAGCCACCGTAACCATATAAAATTGTTGGGTTACTGCCATCAAGCACTAAGCCTTTTTTATGGGTAATAATCATCGGTACTTTAGTACCGTCTTTAGAGCTATAAAAAACCTGTTTTGATTCAAAGTTATCGCTATTGAATTTTACTTTCGACTTCATGTGTACAACGGATTCACCCGTTGCGAGGTCTAAACTAAAAATAGTTGATGGGGTTTTCTGGTTACTAAATGAATAGTAAAGCTGACTTTGCGACGCTTTACCACTAAAACCACCAGCCGTGCCAACTTCAGGTAAGGCGATATCGCGAATTTTCTTACCAGTTAAATCATACTGCTCGATAAAAGACGCGGCATGTTTCATATAATTAGCAAACAAATAATGTCCGCCAGTAGATACTGATAAAACATGGTCAGTTTCTGGAATAACATCAACCCAATTTTCAGCACTTGGTTGCCGTGCATTAACTTTAACCACACGCTTATTAGGTGCCGCCATATTAGTGACAAATAGTAAGTTGTCGCCGTCACTACTGACCATATAGGTGTCTGAGTCAGTATTATCAACAACGCTAACCAGTGGCGAATTTGCGCTGGTTAAATCTTTAATAAAGAGCTTATTACCTGAGGTAGATGTGGCTGCTGATACTAATAAATAGTGCCCATCTTTAGTGACTTCACCACTAACATAACGGTGTTTTTGCGCTTCGCTGCCACCAAAAACTAAGCTATCTTGCGACTGTGCAGTACCTAACTTATGGTAGTACAATTTATGTTGCTCGGTTTTGGCTGAAAGCTCACTCCCTTTAGGTTTGTCGTAGCTTGAGTAGTAAAAGCCTTCATTAGCCACCCAAGATAAGCCACTAAACTTTATATCAACCAACTCAGCTTCAAGTATGGCATTAGTTTCAGTCGCTATAATGCGCGCTTTACGCCAATCACTACCCCCTTCAGAAATTAAGTAAACCGCTAATGAACCGTCTTCACTAAATTCAATATTAGCTAATGAAACGGTACCATCTTCACTAAAAGTATTAGGGTCAAGAAATACTTCAGCTGATGCATCCCCTTTTTGGCGATATAAAACAGCTTGGTTTTGTAAGCCATCGTTTTTATAAAAATAACTATAGTCACCTTCAAGGAATGGCATACCAACTTTTTCATAATCTAACAAAGCCCCAAGGCGAGATTTAATTTTCTCGCGATAAGGAATTTGCGCTAAATAGTCATAGGTGGTTTTATTTTGTGCCTTTACCCAGTCCGCTGTTTCAGCGCTCATATCATCTTCTAGCCATCGATAAGCATCGGTAACTTTAGTACCAAAGTAATCATCAACCACGGCAACTTTTTTTGTTATTGGATAAGTTAACATTTTACTTTCATCGCCAATACTCACTACTTTTTCAATTTCAGGGGCTATTTCAGCCGCTATCGGTGCGTCTTTACTACATGCTGTTAGACCGCAAAAGGCGATCAGCACAGCAGAACTTAACATTACTTTTTTAGCATTCATAATTGCTCAAATAAACCATATTGTTATTATGTTGCTAGCAATCATAAGGCAGTCAATAATTCATGTCTAGCGTATGGCCTTAGTTAAAAGAAAAATTAATGAAAATTTAATCACTTATTATGATGATTAAGCTATTGAAAAATAGAAAAATAGAAAAATGGTGTAAATATGAATATTAATAATTCAGCTCGACTTAGCTATCAGCTCATCAATAAAGCAGACAGCGAGTTTTTATTTCAACTCGATCAAAATCCAGCAGTTATGCGTTACATCAATGGCGGTAATATAACCACGCGCAAAAGTATTAACGAGGTATTTATCCCACGCCATAACGCCTATAAAAATTTAGTAAAAGGCTGGGGCTTATGGAAAGTTACCGTAATAGCAACTCAAGCCGACATTGGCTGGATTTTAGTTCGCCCAATGGATTTTTTCTCTAAGCAGCCTATTTGGCATGATATTGAATTAGGCTGGCGTTTTTTACAATCATCTTGGGGTAAAGGTTGTGCTAGTGAAGCGGCGATTCATCTTCAACAGGTACTGGCTAAACAACCAGAAAATAAAAGCTTTAGTGCTATTGCCGTAAAAGATAACCTTGGTTCAATTGCGGTAATGAAAAAGCTGGGGATGAAATATATCAAAACTTACCTTCATTGTGATGTACGGCTAGGTGATTTAGAAGTAGTTTTGTACCGCATGGAAAGCAACCCAGCATGCAAAAAAATAACTAAGTAGGTTAACCTTACTTAGTTATTTAGTTAGTGACTTCTTTTCACTAAGTTCTGCTCTACTTTATATTCAGCGAAAACAGCCAAATACAAGGTATTTATTTTAATAACTCGTTGTTCAGGACAATAGGCTTCTGCATTACCTAATAAACTGTATCGATGCAGCGATAATGATTAAATACAAGGCATAAAATTTAGTAATACCAGTTCCATTAAGTTTGTGATCTTGTTGTGCGCAGGAAAAATAATTCAAGGTAAGGCGCTCGATTGAGCAATAGCTGGCTATTGGGATTGAGAGCAACACAGCCTTGAGCTATTTTAACTAGTACAAGTGAGCAATAACTTAATGTAATTGGTATAAGTAGTTATTCTAATTATAAATTTTATAACGCTGTAGTTTTTAATTTTTAACCATTAAAAATGAGCAGATAATTAATCAACTTGGCATTACTACCGTAAAATACAGGGTGGCTGAAAGAGTCTTAAGCATAAAAAAGCCCAACAACTGTTGGGCTTTGATTCATCACGTTAACTCACCGCGTTAACCTTTAAATTAATGCGGTATTGTTAAATGAAAACTACATTCTTTCAAATACCGTCGCTATACCTTGGCCTAAACCAATACACATAGTTGCTAAACCTATGTTGGCATCTTTCGCTTCCATTAAGTTAATTAACGTACCTGAAATACGCGTACCTGAACAACCTAGTGGGTGACCTAAAGCAATAGCGCCACCGTTAAGGTTGATCATGTCATCGACTTTGTCTTCTAAACCTAATGAACGTACACATGACAGTGCTTGTGCAGCAAAGGCTTCGTTAAATTCAGCTAGTTCAATATCCGCTAATGTTAAGCCTGCACGTTTTAATGCTTTTTTCGTTGCTGGCACTGGACCAAAGCCCATTGTTGATGGATCACAACCTGCGATGGCCATACCACGAATTTTAACCCGCGGTGTTAAACCCATTGCTTTGGCTTTTTCTGCTGACATCACTAACATTGCAGAAGCGCCGTCAGAAAGTGCAGAAGAAGTACCTGCGGTTACCGTGCCATTTACTGGATCAAATGCCGGGCGTAAAGCCGCCAAGGTTTCAATGGTAGTTTCAGGACGAATAACTTCATCATGTTCGATAAGCGTTAAAGCGCCCATAGCGTCATGACCTAAGGTTGGTACGATTTCATTAGCCCAACGGCCTTCAAGCATGGCTTTATGAGCAAGCTGATGAGAACGAGCGCCAAAAGCATCTTGCTCAGCACGCGTAATACCGTGTTGCATACCAAGTAATTCAGCGGTTAAGCCCATGTTACCTGCAGCACGAGAAATGTGCTTGCTCAATGCGGGGTCGAAATCAACATCGTACATCATAGGTACGTGACCCATGTGTTCAACACCACCCACTAAAAACACATCACCTTGACCGCACATGATGTTAGTTGTTGCATCATGTAGCGCTTGCATCGATGAACCACATAAACGGTTCACGGTAACAGCACCGGTAGATTTTGGAATATCAGTTAACAGTTGCGCATTACGAGCAATATTGAAACCTTGCTCTTTAGTTTGCTTAACATTACCCCAAATAATATCTTCAATTAACGCTGGGTCTAGATTTGGGTTTCTAACTAACAATTGTTGCATTAAGTGTGCTGATAATGTTTCAGCACGAACATTACGAAAAACACCCGCTTTTGAGCGCCCCATTGGGGTACGGATGCAATCGACAATAACGACTTCTTTCATGATTTTCTCCTTCGCCTAAGCTGTTTTAACGCTGTTAGTTTTAACATCGGTTGTAAAATATGATTGACCAGATTTCGCCATTTCGCGCATACCGTCAGTAACTTGGTAAATTTCGCCTAAATGCGCGTATTTATCAGCTATAGCAATAAAGTTATCTAATCCTAATGTTTCTAGATAGCGAATTGGACCGCCTCTAAATGGTGGAAAGCCTAAACCGTAAATCAAGCCCATATCAGCTTCAGCTGCAGTATCAACCACACCTTCTTCTAAACAGCGCACAACTTCATTCACCATAGGGATCATCAAACGAGTAATGGTTTCTTCTTGAGTAAAGTCTTTTTTCTCAATGCCAGCGAACAAGTCATAAGCCACTTGTGCCGCAACTTTTGTTGGACGACCGCGCTTATCTTTACCGTAATCGTAGAAGCCTTTGCCATTTTTCTGACCAAGACGATCTTTATTATATAAAGCACTGACTGGGTCATTATCAATTTTAGACATGCGGGTTGGGAAACCAGATGACATAACACCCGTACAATGATCAGCGGTATCAATACCAACCACATCAAGTAAATATGCCGGGCCCATTGGCCAGCCAAATTGTTTTTCCATTACTTTATCAACTGCGACAAAATCAGCACCTTCAAGCACTAATTGACTAAAGCCGGCAAAGTATGGGAATAAAACACGGTTGATATAAAAACCAGGACAGTCGTTGACAACAATAGGTGATTTACCCATTTTCGCTGCGTAAGCAACAACAGCGGCAACAGTTTCGTCAGAGGTTGCTTTACCACGAATAACTTCAACTAATGGCATTTTATTTACCGGGTTGAAGAAATGCATGCCACAAAATTTATCTTTGCGTTTAAGACCTTCTGCCAATAAATCAATTGAAATCGTTGAGGTATTTGAAGTCACTATAGTGTCTTCATCAACATGATTTTCAACTTCAGCCAACACCATAGCTTTTACTTTCGGATTTTCAACTACAGCTTCAACAACAATATCAACACCTTTAAGACTGTCATAACTTAATGACGGTGTGATGCTATTGAGTACGCCAGCCATTTTCTTAACGTTCATGCGGCCACGTTCAACTTGCTTAGTTAAAATACCCGCAGCTGTTGTTAGACCTAGATCAAGGGCTTGGTCGTTAATATCTTTCATGATAATTGGCGTGCCTTTATAGGCTGACTGGTAAGCAATACCGCCACCCATAATACCTGCACCCAATACCGCGGCTTTATTAACTGCCTTCGTGGCTTGCTTACCGGCTTTTTTCGCTTTGCCTTTCACCACTTGATCGGCCATAAATAAGCCAATTTGTGCGGTAGCTACATCAGTTTTCGCTAATTTTGCAAAACCAGCGTTTTCTAATGCCATAGCGCCTGCACGGTCTAAACCTGCTGCAGCTTCGATAGTTTTAACCATGACCATTGGTGCTGGGTAATGTTTACCCGCTTTGGCTGCAATCATGCCTTTACAGGTATTAAAGGTCATAATGCTTTCTGTTGGTGAAAGTTGTAATGCTTCTAGTTTAGGTTGACGTCTAGCGCGCCAATCTAATTTACCCGCAATGGCTTGGTTTAGCATTTTTAGTGCCGCTTCGCGCAAGTGCTCTGGAGCAACTACCGCGTCAAGTAGACCTACGGCCATTGCTTGCTCGGCTTTAAAAGCTTTACCGGTCGACATCCATTCAATGGCATTATCAGCGCCAATAACGCGTGGTAAACGCACGGTACCACCAAAGCCAGGTATTAATCCTAAGCTGACTTCTGGTAAACCGATTGAACATGAGGTATCAGCAATACGATAATCACAAGCCAAGGTCATTTCACAACCGCCACCTAAAGCGAAGCCATTAATAGCAACAACAGTGGGGAGGTTAATATCTTCGAATGAATCAAAAACATCAGAAGCTTGTTTTACCCAAGGTAGTAATTCATCTGCCGGTCTTTTAAATACTTCTAAAAACTCGGTGATATCAGCACCAACAATGAAAGAAGACTTACCTGAGGTAATCAATACCCCTTTCGCTTCACTGCAATTATTAATCGCATCAACAACTGCGATATATTCTTTAAACGTTGCCTGATCAAACTTGTTAACTGAGCCTTGTGCATCGAATTTAAATTCAACAATGCCGTTGTCTAACAACTGGGCAGAAAGGCTTTTGCCTTGGAATAACATGCCTACTCTCCTGACTTTTTGTGGGTCGATTGACTGGTAATATGTAATCATAGACTACTACCAAGCGTATAAATATTTAGCTTACTAATTATTTATGATGAACTAGTAAAAGAAATAAAGTGGTACTGAGTTTGCCTTGAAAGGTAAGGGAAAGCAAACACTTTTAAACAAGCGTTTTAATTAAGTGTATTAATTTTGTTTAGACCTTTATTTAACGCGGCCTCGGGTGCCTCTTTGCTTATTTTTTTTCATTTTATCCAGTAACACTTGCTCCATATCAATACCTTGCCAGTGCGCAATATCTAAAACTCTCAGCACAATATCTGCTAATTCTTCTTTAAAGTTCTCAGTCGGCTTTTCGCCGCGACATTCATTGATCGCTTCACCCACCTCTGACGCGACTAGAGCTAAGGCTTCCAACGTAGACTTATTGTGCCACCCCATACGTTCAACCCAATCATAGTTTTGTTCAGCTATTTTATTAATATCCATAAATACCTTAGGTGTAATTGTTGCGTGCATCGTTGTTATACCAGTTCCATTAAGTTTGTGATCTTGTTGTGCGCAGGAAAAATGACTCAAGGTAAGGCGCTCGATTGAGCAATAGCTGGCTATTGGGAGTGAGAGCAACACAGCATTGAGCTATTTTAACTAGTACAAGTGAGCAATAACTTAATGGGATTGGTATTATAGAGATTGTATTAAGGTGTTCACCATTTAGCGAGAATTAAACGGGTGAGCTACAAGGTATTTTTTGACTTGCTGATACTAATAACTTCAGGTGACGCGAGTATGTACCGGGCAGGGTTTACTTGTTGTTGCTGCTACTGTTTGCTATTGGCTTTTTTACGCCTTAAGCGTCAAGTTTAAATGTAGCGTGTCATGCAAAAGAAAAAGCACTTGTAGAACAAGTGCTTTAAAACATATATTGCCAATAGTATTTGTTATCAATTTATTCTTTCCAAACAAGTGAAGAACTCGTCTGCTGGCATCGGCTTAGCATAATAAAAGCCTTGTACTTCATCACAACCTAAAGACCGTAATTCTGATTCTTGCTCGCTATTTTCAATGCCCTCAGCAATGACTTTTAAATTCATTTGTTTGCCTAAGTTGATAATGGTGTCAGCTATAATTGCACCACCGGGCTCGGCAATGGCACTGACAAAAGAGCGATCAACTTTTAATCGGTCCAAAGGTAATTTTTGTAAATAACTTAATGATGAAAAACCGGTGCCAAAATCATCAAGTGCAATACTAATGCCCTGCGCTTTTAATCTCACTAGCGCGTCAATAATCACCTGAGGCTCATCCATCAAAACGTTTTCGGTAATCTCTAATTCCAATTTACTGGGATCAACTTTATGCAACTTAGCTATTGCAATAACAGTATCAACAAAGTTATCACGTTTAAACTGAGGAATAGAAACATTAACCGAAATACTGACCTCGGTAAATTTGCTCGCTGCTAGTCTATGTAACAGTTGACATGCTTGATCAACAACCCAATTACCAATCTCAATGATCAAACCAGAATACTCTGCCAATGGAATAAATACCGCAGGTGAAATAAACTTGCCTTCAGCCGTTTTCCAACGCAGTAAGGCTTCAGCACCAATAATTTTACCTGTGATTAAACTTAGCTGTGGTTGATACCAAAGCGCTAAGCGATGTTCAGCAAAATCAGTGCGTAATTGCCTAATCATACTTAGACGCCAAAGTGTTTTATCTTCCATTTTTTGATGATAATAAACATAAGGTTCATGTAAAGATTTTTTGGCTAAGTTAAGGGCAATATTAATTTGATTCAGTACTTTGACACCACGCGAACCTGCTGAGCCTTTTGAACAAAAACCAAAACACGCGCTGATAAGTAGATTTTGTTCACCGACAGTAAAGGGCTCACTAAATAGCGCAGTTAATATTTCAGGATTAACCCATTTCTTTGCACCAATAATACCAAAGACATCAGCACCAATTCTTGCCACATGGTTATTTTCACTTAATGCTTGAATACGTTTAGATACTGCCATTAAAAGCTGGTTACCAATATCTTGACCTAAGCCATCATTGATATCACTAAAATGATTAAGATCAACCAGTGCAGTCACTAATCTGTCATCAACACTTTGACAGAAGTCGTCCAATAAATTGACAAAGTCTAATCTATTTGGCAATTCAGTTAACCAATCTTTGTAAGCCGCATTGCGCAGTTTTTGAAATAGATGAACATTTTCATAACCGGTGGCAATATTAGTGAGAAAAACTTCAATATGCTGTATTTGAATGCTCGTTAAGGCTTGATTAAGCTCCAAATGAATTACCGCTCTAAAGCCACCACTGGCAAAATAGAATGAGGTAGAGTCAACAGCGAAAAAATGCTTTTTTTGTTGAAAACAACGGTTAATTTGACTAACTGTATCTTGATTTTCCAATGCGGTTAATTTTTGATTTACTTTCGCCTCAACTACACCATTTTGGGCAATAACATACAAACTTAAATCATCAGCACCTTCTACAATCCCTTGTCCACGAGCACCAAAAACAGCACTATGACTATCCACTAGCGTTATAAGCTCAGCTAACACACCACTAGCATAATCATGAATAGTACGCAGCTCTAGCAAGTTGGCAGCGGCGCCAATAATTTTTTCAAAACCCTTTCTATATTGGGTTACAGAGTCAATTTGCTGATATGAGCGAACAGCGGCATAAACTGTTGTCACTAATTTACGGCGAGTTAATTCGGTTTTTGTTTTGTAGTCATTTATATCGTAATCTTTAATGACACTTTCTTCTGGTGCATAGCCCGGTTGGCCGGTGCGTAACACAATACGAATATCATCACGTTTTAATACTTCACGTATATGTTTGACGACAATAAGACCAGCATCGTCGCTTTCCATCACCACATCAAGCAAGACTAAAACAATATCGTTATGCTCTTCAATAAGTTTGCAAGCATCACCGCCTGAATAAGCATGCAAATATTCTAAATGCCGACCTAAAACGACCAAGTCGGATAAAGCCAACTTAGTTACTGAATGAATTTCAGGGTCATCATCAACAATTAAGACTTTCCAAGTATCCCTTATAGCTGAATCAAATATTTCATCTTCATCACTATCGTCGATAAACAAAAAATCATCGTTAGTATTGTCAAAAACTTGCATATTATCCTCAAAGCACTAGCAAACAGATACTAGTAGAGTTTTTTTGAATATTAATTTCGTTAAAATCTTCTTCATATAATAAGTACATAATAAAAGTCAGAATAAAATTATTCAACATTTCGTTTTAGTAATATTATCACTTTCAAGTATTGTTAGTCATAAATTATTTTTATGTACAAAAAACACACTAACAGAAAACAAAAGCACCGATAAATTCAAGTTAATATTTTACTATTTATTAAAAAAAGGTTAAACATATAAGGGTATGAGTAAAATTTACATTTACGCTATAATTAACTTTTGGTGATGTTTTGTTGGAATTTACAACATTTTTCCAGCATTTGATAGTTTTAAAGGATACAACTGGTGTCGAATTCAATTGATCAAAATAAAATAATTGAACATCCTGTAGAGCAAAGTAAACCCGCTATCGTCGAGCATGATGAACAAGCCAGCATACCCAAAAATAATGCTCATGCAACTGTTAACGCTTCCTCACAAAAACAATTATTAGTGCTGGCAAAAAACTTTTCACTTAGTGCTGCATTTTTACCAGAAACCAAGCAGCCCCCTCTGGAAGAAAGAGCCAACCGACGAAAGAAACTGGACCAGTTAAGAAAACAACAAAATATGGAGGCTATAATTTTACGTGCTGTTCAGTATTGCTCTGATGAGACAGTTACTGACAGAGCGGATCAAGATTGGTTTAGCTCTTTTTTAACGCTTGCTGAAAGTATCAGTAATAAAAATATGCAAGACTTATGGGCGAAAATTTTAGCGGGTGAAGTATCTCAACCTGGCTCTTTTTCACTAAAAACCTTACAAGCATTTAGGACTATGAGTATCGCTGAAGCAAAGCTGCTAGCAAAAGCGTGCAGTGTCGCGATGACTGATGCGCGTAAGAAAAACATTCGTGTGATCAGCGGCGCTTATCAAGTGCCCAAATTATTCAATTTGTTTAATAAACAGCGGCAACAACGGCTCGATCTTAACCAAATGGGATTAAGCTATGCTGACATTTTAACCTTAGCTGATAATCACTTAATGTTTGAACAAGAAACAGAGAGCCACTCTTTTGTTAAGGGAGAAAAAATTCAATTTAATTATCATGGTAAACAACTTAACTTTGTTGCAAAAAAATCTGATTGCATACTCACTTTTTACAAATTCACTCCCATTGGCACTGAACTCGCCCACTTAGTTACTGATAATGAAAACGAGCATTATCTAACCGTAATTAAAACGCAATTAACGGAAAATTTTGCTATAAATCACTAGGAAGTTGACGACTTAAGAACAGAAATAGAATTTTGCTATTGGTAGATTAGTTAGGCCATAAAAGAATGCGGCTCGCGCATTCTTTTTATAGTAATGACCTTAAATACCATCACCGTCAGTGTGTAAACCACACTCTCTTTGCATACCAGAGAAACGTGTGTCGCTCTCATCCATACCGGCGGTTAGTGGTTGGGTACTATGTACATCGCCGACTGAAACATAACCTTCTTCCCATAACGGGTGATAAGGTAAATTATTTGCCGTTAAGTATTCATGCACGTCTTTATTTGTCCAATCAATAATCGGGTGCACTTTAAAGCGCCCTCGTAGAGTACTGACAACCGATAGACCTTCACGGTGACTAGATTGCTGACGACGAACGCCAGAAAACCAAGTACCCGCTTGTAACTCACTTAAGCCACGTTCTAATGGCTCAACTTTGTTGCGGCGATTATAAGCTTTTAACGAGTCTTCATCACCATCCCATTCTTGACCATACTTAGCTTGTTGCCATGCCGCACTTTCTTTCGCACTAAACACTTGTAGGTTTAACTTTAAGCGCTCTGTTAGTTGCTCAATAAATCGATAAGTTTCAGGAAACAAATGCCCAGTATCAGTTATTAGTACCGGTATATTGGGTTCAATTTGGGTCAGCATATGCAGCATTACCGCAGATTGAATACCGAAACTAGACGATAAAACAAATTGTGCGGGTAAATTTTCCATTGCCCATTCTACGCGTTGGCTTGCCGACTGCTTTTCTAATAATTCATTCCACTGTTTTAACCAAGGTTCTGGTAACGATGCTGGAGATTTATTATTGATCATCGCAGGCGTACTTGCTGTAATAATCTTAGTCATGGAAGTCTCGCTTACTGACTTTAACTTCATCAACAATACCGACTCGAATCACAAAGTCACCAAACCCTTCGTTACTTGTCCGTTCTGTAGACCAACGAGCGACTAGCGCATCCATTTCATCAAGAATATCTTGTTCACTTAAATTTTCTTTATACATTTTTGGGACACGTGTTCCGGCCACATTTCCACCTAAATGCATGTTGTACTTACCAGGACCTTTGCCTACTAAGCCAATCTCTGCCAACATGGCGCGAGCACAGCCATTCGGGCAGCCAGTTACTCGTAAAATAATACTTTCATCAGCGACGTTATACTTCGCTAATATGGCTTCGACATCAGTTACTAAACCAGGTAAATATCTTTCCGCTTCAGCCATTGCTAACGGGCAAGTAGGAAAAGACACGCAAGCCATTGAATTTTTACGCTGCACAGACACACTATCTGCCATTAAGCCATGTGCACGTGCTAGGCGTTCAATTTCAGCTTTGTCTTCACTTGCCACACCCGCAACAATTAAATTTTGGTTGGCGGTCATGCGAAAATCGCCTTTATGGATTTTCGCGATTTCAGCGACACCTGTTTTTAACGGTAAGTTAGGCTTATCAAGTAGACGTCCATTTTCAATAAATAGTGCTAGATGATGTTTACCATCGAAACCTTCAGTCCAACCAATACGGTCGCCTCGACTAGTAAACTTATAAGGACGACTTTCAGCAAAAGTAATACCGGCACGTTGCTCAACTTCAGCCTTAAAAACATCAACGCCGACACGATCTAAGGTGTATTTTGTTTTTGCATTCTTACGGTTAACACGGTTACCCCAATCTCGTTGAGTCGTAACTACTGCGCTAGCAACATCTAAGGTCTTAGCTAATTCAACAAAGCCAAAGTCATCAGCCCTGCGAGGGTAAGTGGATTTATCGCCATGAGTCATGGCTAAACCACCACCAACCAAAACATTAAAGCCAATCAACTTGCCGTCTTTAGCGATAGCAATGAAGTTTAGGTCGTTAGCATGAACGTCGACATCGTTATGTGGCGGAATAACTACCGTAGTTTTAAATTTACGCGGTAAATAGTTTGGGCCTAAAATTGGTTCTACTTCACCCGTTTCTGTACCACCTTCAATTTTTTCACCGTCTAACCAAATTTCCGCGTAAGCACGTGTTTTAGGTAATAAATGCTCACTAATTTTTTTAGCCCACTCATACGCCTCTTGATGAAGCTCTGACTCAACTGGATTGGTCGTACAAAGCACATTACGATTTACATCACCTGCCGTAGCAATAGAGTCAATACCGTAATGGTTCAGTGTTTGGTGCATTAACTTAATATTTGGTTTTAACACACCGTGAAACTGAAAGGTTTGACGGGTAGTGATACGAATACTACCGTAACTAGTTTTTTCACGAGCAAACTTATCAATACCTAACCATTGTGTGGGTGTAATGATGCCACCAGGCATACGAGCACGCAGCATAACATTATGTAATGGTTCCAGTTTTTGCTTAGCACGCTCATTACGAATATCACGATCATCTTGCTGATACATACCGTGTGTTCTGATCAACTGAAAGTTATCGGCGGTAAAACCACCAGTAACATTATCTTTTAAATCATCGACAATGGTGCCACGTAAGTAATTACTTTCCGCTTTTAACCTTTCATTATCGGCATGCTTTCCTTCAACAATTAAAGGGCCATTTGCTTGATCTTTTTTAGTCAAATCAGTCATTAGTATACATCCTTCTGGTAACGCTTAGCGTTACGTAAATCTTTTAAATAATCACTTGCCTGTTCTTGTGATAATTTGCCTTTAGTGGCAATAATAGTTAATAAAGCCGCCTCAACATCTTTTGCCATTCGGCTCATATCACCACAAACGTAAATATGTGCTCCTCGCTCTAACCATGCAAAAACTTCATCCGCATTTTCTAATAATCTATCTTGAACATAAATCTTTTCCACTTGATCACGAGAAAAGGCCAAATCTATTTTGGTTAACAAGCCTGATTTAAGGTAGTTTTGCCATTCAACTTGATAAAGAAAGTCTTGTGTAAAGGTTTGGTTACCAAAAAACAACCAATTATCACCTGCGGCTTCAGTGGCTTCACGTTCTTGCAAAAAGGCCCTAAATGGTGCTACACCGGTACCTGGGCCAATCATAATAATGGGTGTCTCATTATCTGCTGGTAAACGAAAGTTGTTATTGTGCTCAACAAACACCTTAACTTCACCACCTTCGTCAATACCATTGGCTAAAAACCCAGACGCACCACCCTCACGGCTTGCATCTTCAGTGTGATACTGAACAAGCCCAACGGTTAAATGGACTTCTTCTTCCACTTCGCTTTGAGAGGACGCGATAGAATAAAGTCTTGGCGTTATTTTTCGTAATGCATTTATAAATTCTTCAGCATTTAACTTAACTTCGTTCGGTAATGGCGAGGATTTAACCACGTCAACGACTTGATGATTAGCGGCGTACTCTCGCATGGCACTCTTATCATCTAAAATATTAAGTAAATTAGTCGCTTGTGATTTTTCAGCCCAGAAATTAACAAACTGAATTGAGGTTTGAGTTATTTCAAACTTTGTTTTTAATGCTTCACCAAGTGTTATTTTTTCATCACCTACAGTGACTTTCTCTTGATCATCAAATCCTAGTTCCGTAATAAGCTCATCGACTAGTGCAACAGAGTTCTCAAACCAAACACCTAAGGCATCGCCAGCTTGGTAAGTTAGCCCTGATTCGCCTAAATCTATTTCAACATGTCGTACATCTTTAGCTGAATCACGACCAGTAATTTTCTGGCTAAGCAACAGTTCAGCTGTATATGGTTTTTGCTTGGTATAAAGCTCTTCTATGTTGTCTACGCTAGCTAGTGCCACTACATTACTGGCAGCAATTTCACTACTAAGTAGTGCTTTAACCTCAGTAATGACTGTGGTTGACCAAGTATTAGCGGCCTCATCATAGTCAACATCACAATCTAATCGAGGTGCAATTCTTTTTGCGCCTAATTTTTCTAAATTCAGATCGAAGTCTTTACCTGTTTGGCAATAAAGCTCATAACTGGTATCACCCAGTGCCAATACACTATAATACAAATGATCAAGTCTAGGCGCTTTCTTTGAAGACAAAAACTCATGCAATGCAATAGCATCGTCTGGTGCTTCACCTTCACCATTAGTACTCGCTACTATCAGTAAGTGAGTGATATTTTTAATCGCCTTAGGCTTGATCTCTCCCATACTTTTTAATTCAACGTTCAAACCTTCAGCGCTGGCTTGGGCTGCTAAATTCTTAGCAACACCTTTAGCATTGCCAGTTTGCGAGCCATACAAAATGGTTAAGGTTGCTGGAACAGCACTTGCAATGACCGCTGGAGCTGTAACATTAGTCACATTTTCTGCTTTAGCGGCCAAATAGCCACTAGCCCAAGCTAGTTGAAGCGGAGAAAGGTCATTGATGCTTTGCTGAAAAGATGCCAACTGGTTGGTATCTAGCATTGTTTGGTTTAATTTTTGCGGTTCTGTCGACATCTGGCAATACATCTATTACTAATCAATGTAGTCATAATAAACTGATTTACGTTGAAAGAAAAAGAATATAAACGGCTTTTTTATGCAAAAATGGAATATAGAGAGATGAACTTATAACATAACACTCGTAGCAGCTACTCACGCTAATTATATATCAGAAAATTAATGACTATGAATGGTAAAAAACAAAAACCAGGCTAAAAGGAAGTACAGGGATGCGTTAATGCCGTGATGTATACTGAAATTTTTCCAGCGAAAAGCTATAAAGCATTTGGCATTTGGCATTTGGCATGACAACAATCAATGTTCAAACGCTAGAAAGCAAAAAACCCGTAGCGTTAGCTACGGGTTTCTGACGTGCATGGATGCACTAATGTCGAGCTGCCATGGATGGCAAGGAACGACCTAAATAGAAGCCTAGCAATGTCCTACTCTCACATGGGAACTCCCACACTACCATCGGCGCTAACACGTTTCACTGCTGAGTTCGGAATGGGATCAGGTGGGGCCATGTCGCTATTGTCGCTAGACA
>NZ_VOLS01000036.1 GCF_007954265.1 Colwellia sp. C1TZA3
AGGAAAAATAACTCAAGGTAAGGCGCTCGATTGAGCAATAGCTGGCTATTGGGATTGAGAGCAACACAGCCTTGAGCTATTTTAACTAGTACAAGTGAGCAATAACTTAATGGGATTGGTATAATACTAGCCTTGAAGAAAACTCTGTTACAAAGTAATTGATATAATTTATAGGAATTAGAGGAATTAGAGGAATTATAGGAATTAGAGGAATTAAGCGTGAACATTGAAATTATTGAAAACCCTGAAGCCGCGTTAATCGCTTTTTTAGATAAAAAAATTGCTGAATTTAACTGGGCGCATTGGGAAGTTAGTGAACGTAAAGCCATTGCGGTGAAGTTAACTGATGACAAAAGTGATGTTATTGCTGGCGCCGCGGGACGAACCTTTGGTGATTGGTTAATGATCAACACCTTGTGGGTATCAGATGCTCTTAGAGGCCAACAAGTGGGTAGCAAAATATTATATCAAATGGAGCAGGCGGCGTTAGCTAGAGGTTGTAATAAAGCTTTACTCGATACGCTTAATTTTCAAGCCATGCCATTTTATGAAAAACACGGTTATCAAGTGCAATGGACGCAGCAAGGTTACCCTAAAACCGGTTGCAGATATTATATGATGAAACAGTTAACGGTATAAAATAATGGGTTTATTTTGTGAAAAAAATGTATTTGGGTATTTATTGTGTCATTTAACAGTTCAATCAAGCCATTTTATGCAACAAAACAGGAATTATCACCATGAACATTGTTTTATTACTCAATAATGACATTGCCAGTAACTTGGCGTTAAATTTATTGTTGCCCTCATTACAGGCGCATAATATTAAGCTGTTTTTATCCAGTAAAGTCGGTGGCAACAGCACACGGCCACAAGCCTTACAAGCGTTAGCCGAATTTGAGCAATATGGCGTTTATCGGGCGCTTGAGCAAGTGCAGTCGAGTATAGAACAATCAGTGAATTTTAAAAGCTATGCTGAAATCACTCAGCAATACGCTATTGAGATAGAAACCTTAAATCAGATAAATTCAGCTGAGGGCGTGGCAAAAATTCAGGCATGTTCAGCCGATTTAATTATTTCTATTCGTTATGGGGTAATTTTAAAACCGCCAATTATTGCGCTGTCAACACACGGTGTGATTAATTTACATTCTGGCTTATTGCCAGACTATCGCGGTGTTATGGCAACGTTTTGGGCGCTGTTTAATGGCGATAAGCAGTTGGCGACAAGCCTGCACTTTATCGATGACAGCACAATAGATATTGGCCGTATTATTGCTAATTCAACATTGTCAGTACAACAGGATAAGTCTTATCTTTGGCATGTCTTGTCTTTGTATGTCGGGGGTTGCCAATTAATTGAGCAAACGATTAATACCCTTGAACGTGGTGGTGAACTCAACACGATTGCTCAAGCTGAGCAAGGTCATTATTTTACCTTCCCAAGCACTGAGCAAATTACCGCCTTTACCAGATGTTTTGGTGCATTGTATGAGCAAGATGAAGTACTTGATTTACTTACCCACTCATCCACTTATAACGCTGTAGTTATTCATTTTAACCATTAAAAATGAGCAGGTAATTAATCAACTTGGTATTAATCATCATATTGACAGGCTCTGTGTGTAGTTCTTTTTCTGTCGGTAATAGAGCTGGCACAATCAAATTGGTATAAGCCCAAACAACCCAATGTTATGGTTAATATTAAGGTGAAGGGTAATATTAACGCTAGTGATAAGACCTAAACCCTGCATGTAGTGTTTAGGTCTTTACTCGATGTTATGTGATTAAAAGTTTTATGGCGTTGAGCAATTGCTGATGTAACTCATCGTTAGTTAACCTGTTATTTTTCATATCAAAGTGTTCAAAAAAGTTGGGCACAGATAATGACGCTTTAACTTCGCCAGCAAAGTAGGGTGCTGAAGCGGTTGCCGCCGCTAAGACACTACTTGCGCCCCCCGGCCCTGGTGATGTAGCAAGTAATAACATAGGCTTACTTTGAAAAACTTTTTGATTAATCCGTGAGGTCCAATCAAATAAATTTTTATAGGCGGCAGTGTAACTACCGTTATGCTCAGCAAATGAAATGATAATGGCATCACTTTCACCGAGTTTATCAAAGAATATTTTTGCTGCTTCAGGTTGGCCTAATTCCGCTTCCTTATCTTGGCTAAAAAGTGGTAATTCAAAGGCGTTTAAATCCAGTACTTCAGCATCAATATTTGCTTGAATTTCAGCAGCTAAGTTAGCAGCATACGTGGCAAGTTGCTTGTTGATTGACTGGCGACTTGAACTCGCGCCAAAGGCGATTATTTTCATATTTATTCCCTTGTTTATAGCTTGGTTTGCAGAGTTTTTAACTGCTTTGAATAACATTACTCTACAGTGTGACAAAATTTAGGTAAAATACTATGCATTAAATTTAGCATTTACTGATCTTATTTAGGATAGCCAGTGTCAAGTTACGAAAAACGTTTAAACAAATATATTAGTGACTCGGGCTATTGTTCGCGTCGATTTGCCGATAAATTGATCGAGAAAAGTCGTGTGACCATTAATGGCAAAGTACCAGAGCTTGGCACCAAAGTTGTGTCCGGTGATATCGTTTGTATTGATGGTAATGAGATTAAAGCCAGCGCAAGTAATCATACCGACCGAGTTTATATTGCTTATAACAAGCCAATGGGCATTACTTGTACCACTGAGCGGCAAGTAAAAGGCAATATTATTGATGCTATTGGCCATACTAAACGCATATTTCCTATCGGCAGATTAGATAAACCCTCAGAAGGGCTGATATTTCTGACCAGTGACGGTGATATTGTTAATAAAATATTACGGGCCGAAAATGCCCACGATAAAGAATATATCGTCAAAGTGGACAAGCCGATCAGTGAACGCTTTGTTGAACGGATGTCAAAAGGTGTGCCTATTTTAGGCACTATTACCAAACCCTGTGTTGTTAAACATGAGAGTAAATTTGTTTTTCGTATTATTCTCACCCAAGGCTTGAATCGACAAATTCGCCGTATGTGTGAATATCTTGATTATGAAGTGACTGAGCTACAACGTTCGCGCATTATGAATGTTGAACTGGGCAATTTACGTTCGGGAGAGTGGCGCGACTTAACAGTAAGCGAAATGGCGGAGATAAACACAGCAGTGGCGGGTTCTCGCAAAACCGCACTGGGAGATGACTTTACTGAAGCAGAAATTAATGATGATGACGTTACTCAGGTAGACGTTATTGATGCGGTTGAAAAAGTCGACATAACAGATATTAAACATGCCAGTAAAACCATCGAGTCGAAAGCACATGCTGCTGCGCGAAAACTAACCCGTATAGATGTGAAAAAACCAACAGCAACATCATCAGGCAAAAAGCGTTTAAGTTTAAAAAAGAAAAGTTAATGATCTTATCGAACAAGGAGAGTAAATACTATGCACGTTCCAGAAAAATGGCGCTTAGTTGAACAATCGGATATTTTTGCCTTTATTGAGAAGCATAGCTTTGCAACAATCGTTTCACCGTCATTGCAGTCGAGTCATCTACCGTTAATGTTAGATGCTAGTAATCGCTGTTTAATCGGGCACTTTGCTCGTAATAATCCACATTGGCGTGAGTTTCAACACGATGCATTGCAGCAACACTTGGTGATATTTAATGGTCCTCATGGCTATATTTCTCCAACTTGGTATGACAATAAACCTGCAGTACCGACATGGAATTATGCCGCAGTACATATCAAAGGCTGTGCTGAAATACTCAGTGGAAATGAGACAATCCAAGCGATTGAAATGCTTATGCTCAAACATGAGCCTGAGTTGTTAGTTAAGCGCGATGTGGTTACTGCAGATTATCAAGAAAAATTAAGCAAAGGCATTGTAGGTTTTAAAATTTCAATCGATGTTATTGACGCAAAAGCCAAGCTGGGTCAGCATCGTTCAATAGCAGATCAACAAGGCGTAACAGCTGCGCTTAGTCAATCCTCATCTGCTGAGCACCAAGCGTTACTTGAATATATGCATGAATTTAAGCTGGGCATAGGCGAACCTGCTAAGCTTTGATTTTTAACGATGCTTGTCTTTATCTAATCCACCTATTTTAAGTTTAATAAGTTTGCTGGCGAATACTGATCGGTTAATAGTGGTGATGCTTGCGGCCAATCTTGTACTGTTGCTGTTGAGATCATTTTGCGGTTAATCTCGATAATGTTGACGTTAAATGGGGATAACTTTGCTTTTAATGATTTAGCGCGCTGGGCGATAATATCAGCTTTAGGTAAGCGCTTAGCACTGGCTAATATGATGCGATTATTGTTGTTGTTATTTTTAACATTGAAAAAGTCACCAAATACAGCTTTATAAGTCGCTGATTCATAATCGTATAATTCACTGACTGAAAAGGTATTTGCCGCTAACACACCATTGTCGCTCAGTAAGCTTTTAGCTTCTTGTAAGAATTCTTGCGTCATTAAGTGTTCGGGTATGTAGTCACCGTTAAAAGCGTCAAGAATTATCCAATCGTATTTTTGTTTTGTGATCGCTGCACGTTTAACAAAAATGCGCCCATCTTGTGCTACTGCGGTAATGTCTTCATTTTCAAAAAAGCCAAAATAGTTTCGTGCTACTTTAATAACTGCCGGATCTATTTCCACGTTAGTAATGCTCGCTTTTGGATAAATTTGGTGTAAGACATTCGACATCGTACCGCCGCCTAAACCAATAATTAAAATACGCTCAGGGTTAGGGTTAATTAATAAGCTTGAAAATAACATTTTTGTATAGTTAAAAACTAAGCGTTGCGGATGGTCGACCAACATACAACTTTGTTGAGTTTTAGCACTTCTAACATTGAATTTTAAGCAACGTAAACCGCTATATTCTTCGACTAATATGTTGCGATATAACGAACGTTCACTGTGAATAGTTTTGCCCATCGCTTGTGTACTTAAGGCCGAGCTAATCAGGACATTGCTGATTATGACGATTAGGAGAGTAGTCACTAATTTATTCATTTGCTGCTCCTTGTTGATTAATAGCATGGCTATTGAGGCAGCTTTTGGACTGATTGACGCGATGGAAGATCATGGCAATCAATCCCAGCACCATAAGCGTGGTACTAAAGGCCATAATAATGTCGTTAACCTCAAACCATAACACTAAATAAAATGAAGTTATAATGGTGCCCAAAGCACTGCCGAGCGTTGAGACAAAGTAGAGAAAGCCAGCCACTTGGCCGCTTTTGTTTTTATCAGTGACTAACAGGCGTACCGAGTAAGGTGAGATCATGCCTAATATCACAGTTGGTACGAAAAACAAGGCCATTGACGCTAATAATGAACCATAACGAGTATCTTCAATGGCAAGAAATATAGCTTCCATTATCGATTGTGCAGAAAATGCTACCGGTAAAACAGCGATACCCGCACAGATAAAAATTAATCCGTAGCGCTTTAAAGAAGCCGCTTTGGTTGATAACTTACCACCAGCTAAATAGCCAAAAGATAAACTCAGCATAAATACTGTGATGATACTGCCCCAAATATGGACACTACTGCCAAAAAATGGCGCTAAAATTCTGCCACCTAATAGTTCAATGCCCATAATGCAAAAGCCACTAGAGAAGGCCAGTAAATAAATCATTGGGTTTTGCCAGGCTACCGTATTGTTATTTTCATTAGTCATTTGGCTTACTACTTTAGTTATTAGTGTTATTTGTGTCAGCTTGCTCATTTATCTTAAACATAACCGCGCTAAGATACTAGGCACAAAAAAAGGCTTGTGATAAAAACAAGCCTTTAGGAAAAATATCATCATTGATACTTATGTCATGCTTTATTTAGCGCGTGACTTTTTAGCCGCTTTTTCTTTCGCTAGTAAAGGTTTTAAAAATCTCGCGGTGTGAGAGCTTTTATGTTGAGCAACTTGCTCTGGCGTGCCAGTGACTAATATTTCACCACCACCTGAACCTCCTTCTGGACCTAAGTCTATTACCCAATCTGCGGTTTTTATCACATCTAAGTTATGCTCAATCACTACAATGGTATTGCCATGGTCACGTAAACGATGAATAACCTGCAATAACTGTTTAATATCGTGAAAATGCAAGCCGGTGGTCGGTTCATCTAAAATATAAAGTGTTTTACCGGTATCGCGCTTTGATAACTCTTTTGACAATTTTACCCGCTGCGCTTCACCACCCGAAAGTGTGGTGGCTGACTGACCCAGTTTTATATAAGTAAGACCAACATCCATTAGGGTTTGTAACTTACGTTTTATGGCTGGGATCGGTGAGAAAAACTCACAAGCATCTTCAATGGTCATATCAAGCACTTCATGAATGCTTTTGCCTTTGTATTTGACTTCTAAGGTTTCACGGTTATAACGTTTACATTTACACACGTCACAAGGCACATAAACATCGGGTAAAAAATGCATTTCAACTTTAATTAAACCGTCACCCTGACAAGCTTCACAGCGGCCACCTTTAACATTAAAGCTAAAGCGACCCGCTTTATACCCCCGTGATCGTGACTCTTGTGTTGCGGCGAAAATATCACGAATAGCGGTAAACATACCGGTATAAGTGGCGGGATTAGAGCGCGGCGTTCTGCCAATCGGGCTTTGGTCAATATCGATTACTTTATCAAGTAAATGTAAACCGATAATCTCTTTATGTGGTGCGGGTTCTTGTGTGGTGGCGCCATTTAATTCAATGTGAGCAAGTTTGTATAAGGTATCGTTAATTAGTGTTGATTTACCTGAGCCTGAAACGCCAGTAATACAAGTCATTAAGCCATTAGGAATAACAACATCAACATTTTTTAAGTTATTGCCTGTTGCGCCTTTAAGTTCAAGCACGTTATTTTTGTCAAAAGGTACTCTAACCTTGGGTATTTCAATGCGTTCTTTACCTGATAGGTATCTGCCGGTAAGTGAGTCTTCACAAGCTAAAATATCATCAACATTACCTTCAGCAATAATATGACCGCCATGAACACCAGCACCAGGACCAATATCAATGACATAGTCAGCGGCGCGAATAGCGTCTTCGTCATGCTCCACCACGATAACGGTATTGCCTAAATCCCGTAAGTGGATAAGGGTTTCTAACAAACGTTCATTATCACGTTGATGCAAACCAATTGACGGCTCATCTAACACGTACATCACCCCGACTAAACCTGCACCTATCTGGCTCGCTAAACGAATGCGTTGGGCCTCACCGCCTGATAAAGTGCCTGCGGCGCGTGACAAATTAAGGTAATTTAAGCCAACATTCACCAAAAAGCCTAAGCGATCACAGACTTCTTTAAGAATTTTTTCAGCAATTTGTCCCTTTTGCCCGGTTAACTCTAGACCTCGGAAGAACGCTAAGGCATCAGCAATGGCATATTCAGCCACATCAGTTAATGGCGTATTACCAACAAAAACATTACGTGCTTCTAAGCGTAGTCGACTGCCGTTGCAGTCTGGGCAACTTTGGCTATTAAGATATTTAGCTAATTCTTCACGAACCGCGTTAGATTCTGTTTCGCGGTAACGCCGGTCCATGTTATTTAAAATACCTTCAAACGGGTGTTTGCGAATCACAATGTCACCACGGTCATTCATGTATTTAAATTCAATTTTCTGTTTGCCGCTGCCGGTTAAAATGAGTTGTTGAGTTTTTTCATCTAACTCATTGAATGCTAAATCTAAGGGAAATTTATAATGCTCAGCCAAGGCTTGCAACATTTGATAATAATAGAAGTTACGCTTATCCCAACCACGAATAGCGCCACCAGCTAAGCTTAACGCTGGATTAGCAATAACACGACTTTGGTCAAAAAACTGTTGATTGCCTAAACCATCACAGGTTTGACATGCGCCTGCGGGGTTGTTGAAAGAGAACAAACGTGGTTCTAACTCTTGCATGCTATAACCACATTTTGCGCAGGCAAAATTAGCTGAAAACACCAACTCCTCTCTTTTAGGCTCATCCATAAAGCCAATTTTCACTGTACCTGAGGTCAGTGAAAGCGCGGTTTCAAAAGATTCAGCTAGACGCAATTGAATATCTTCACGCACTTTAAGACGGTCAACGACCACCTCAATTGTATGTTTTTTCTGTAACTCTAAGGTCGGCGGATCGGATAAATCACAAATTTCGCCATCTATTCGAGCACGGATATAACCTTGTGCGGCAAGGTTATCTAATAATTTAACATGCTCACCTTTACGGTCTTGTAACACGGGCGCTAACACCATTACTTTAGTGCCTTCTTCAAGCGCTAATACCCGATCAACCATTTGTGAAATGGTTTGTGCAGCTAGCGGTTGGTGGTGTGTTGGGCAACGAGGCTCACCAACGCGGGCATATAGCAGGCGTAAATAATCATATATTTCGGTGATGGTACCGACGGTTGAACGCGGGTTGTGCGAAGTCGACTTCTGTTCAATTGAAATGGCTGGAGATAAACCTTCAATGTGATCGACATCAGGCTTTTCCATTAAAGATAAAAATTGGCGCGCATAAGCAGAAAGTGATTCTACATAACGTCTTTGTCCTTCTGCGTACAAGGTATCAAAGGCTAAGGATGATTTACCTGAGCCGGAAAGACCGGTAATAACAATTAATTTGTCGCGAGGAATATCTACATTAATATTTTTCAAGTTATGAGTGCGTGCACCCCTGACTTCAATTTTCTTCATAATGATATGGTGACCAGTTTAACGCCCGAGGACTGTGATACGAAATACCTGTATGCAAAGATCAGACTGATTGCAAATTACCTTACGCTATGATTTAAAGTAACGATTAACGACAAAATAGCACCCGAGCAAAGCTGTTTTGACAGTAAATTACCCTAAAGCTTGTTTTACCTGAACATAAAGTTAGAATCGAATATTATCGCACAGTTTTTTAATCCAAATTCAGCTAAAATCTCTGTTTTTTTTCATTCAAAACCCGTGTTAAGATATAATCGTTTATATACCCGCTCCACTTCAATAGGCAGATTTCAGCAAGTCGAGCAAGGGTATAGCTATATCTCCCCCTATAAATTAAGAGTTAAAACCTTCATGAGTGCATCTGGTTTAAATAGTATTGAGAAGAAGGCCGCGATATCGTTGGCATCAGTATTCGGTTTACGGATGCTGGGCTTGTTTATGATCTTGCCTGTTTTTGCCATTTATGGTGAAGAACTTATTGGCTATAGCCCTATTTGGCTTGGCTTAGCAATCGGAGCCTATGGTTTAACACAGGCCTTATTACAAATTCCCATGGGGATTTTATCGGATAAATTTGGTCGAAAACCCGTTATTTTAGCCGGCTTGTTGATATTTCTTCTGGGTAGTGTTGTTGCGGCCATGTCAGACACTATTTATGGCGTGGTACTGGGCCGTGCATTGCAAGGTATGGGCGCGATAGCCAGTGCCATACTGGCATTAGCGGCAGACTTAAGCCGTGAAGAACAGCGGCCAAAAGTCATGGCGACCATTGGTATGTTTATTGGACTTTCATTTACCGTTGCGATGATTACTGGCCCAATAGTCGCGCAAGCGTTTGGCTTAAGTGGTTTGTTCTGGTTTATCGCGATATTAACGGTATTTGCCATGTTGACCATTCAATTTATTGTCCCTAATTCAATTAATACCGCCCCTAAAGGTGATAATGTTGCACTGCCATCACAACTTGGCCGCTTGATTCGTGATGGACAATTGTCACGTTTAAATTGGGGGGTATTCATTCTACATATGGCGTTAACAGCGTGTTTTGTGACCCTACCAAAGCAATTTGTTGAGAATGGTTTAGCACTTGAACAACATTGGCAGCTTTATTTACCCACCTTAATCGGCTCGTTTTTTCTGATGGTGCCATTTATGATCATTGGATTGAAAAAACAAAAAGAGACACAAATGTTCAGCGCCGCGGTAGCCTTATTAGCGCTAGCCTTATTGTTACTTTGGTACCTGCCCATTAGCATGACCACATTAGTAGTATTGGTGATGATGTTTTTTACCGCCTTTAACTATTTAGAGGCGACCATGCCATCAATATTGTCGCGCATTGCACCTGCAGGCGTAAAAGGCAGTGTCATGGGTATTTATTCTAGTAGCCAGTTTTTAGGCGCCTTTGCTGGCGGTATTCTTGGCGGCTTTATTGCCGGCGAATTTGGTGAGCAAACTATATTTTTAGTCACTGGCTTATTTGCACTGCTTTGGTTGGTATTAAGCTTGGGGATGAAACCGTTGAAAAAATCCAAGGCTTATAGTTTTTCAACCAATATTATTAGTGATGAAAAAGCGCGTGATATAGCACAACAACTTAGTGAAATGCCGGGCGTAATTGAAATTACTATCATGCATGACGAGGCGGTGGCTTATTTGAAAGTGGATGATAAAACCGCTGATCTTGCTAGTATCAAAGCATTGCTTAATGAATAGTGAGTTTCTACCGTTACTCAGCCAAACTAAAGACGTTAACTTATCATGGTGATGAAATCAGCAATGTGCTTTTGCGCTATTTTTATATTTATTTCATCATCAAGCACTTTCCCCATCATGGCAGCCCCTAAAGGTGCCTCTGGCGTAATAACCACGATATTAATGGTTGAGTCTTGCATTGCTAACTTACAACGATAACCGCCAGCAACGGGGGCAAGAAAAAACCACTGTTGTTGAGCAATATCTTTTTCTAACTGCACAACTGAGCCAATGTTTATCTGCTGCTTTTGCTGCAATGTGGCGGTAGGGATATTTTGTAAGCGATGAATGGCATAGCGAATTTCGTCCACCCGTCTGGACTGACCTTCTGCTAAGTAACTTTGCTCTATTGCCAAAGTGTCGTATTGTGTTTCTGCCACTGATTGATCGTCGGTAGCGGCTTTGTGGGCATTATTTGCCGCCACTAATGCCAAAGCTAATTCTTGTTGCAGTTGTTCAGTAATTTGGCTAATGATGATGTTTTTGTCGATGTTAATAGTACGCCTCCTTATTAGTTAAAGCGCAGCATAATAATATTTATAGCGCAGCATACTCAGATTATATCGAAAGTAAACCTGCACTTTTTATCACAGTGAATTCAGTCAGCAATAATAGCTATCTGACAGGTGTCAAAATAAAGCTTGAGTTTTACCTTAGTAGCAGATATTTTACACACTCGCTGGTTTGAAAAAAAACATCAACTAGCCTTAGATTTAACTTATACCAATTTCATTAATTAGATGGTCTACTTTTATACGCAGGAAAAACGGCCAAATATAAGGCATTTATTTAATAACTAGTTGTTCTCATTATTAAATAGATAACGCAGTAGTGGGTTGTTTTAACAAGTATAAATGATTAGATAATTAGTGAGATTGGTATTAATATGACAACCAAAAAAGTGACTTAATATGAATGATAATGCTGCCTTTCCACATTTATTAGCGCCATTAGATTTAGGCTTTACCTCCTTAGCCAACCGAACATTAATGGGTTCGATGCACACTGGCCTTGAAGAAGAAAAGGGCGGTTTTGAAAAACTTGCAGCATTTTATCAAGCACGAGCAAAAGGTGGTGTTGGCTTAATTGTTACGGGTGGTATTAGTCCAAATACCCGAGGTCGTTTAACCCCCTTTGGTTGCGAGTTAAGCAGATTTTGGCACGTGGGCAAGCACAAAAAAATTACCACAGCCGTACATAAATACCCAACAAAAATCTGTTTGCAGTTATTGCATGCCGGCAGATATTCATATCATCCGTTTAGTGTTTCAGCCAGTAAAGTAAAGTCACCGATTAACCCATTCACCCCAAAAGCTATGTCAGTGCGCCAAATCAAAGGCACCATTAAAGATTTTGCTTACTCAGCAAAGTTAGCAAAAAGAGCAGGTTATGATGGTGTTGAAATTATGGGCTCTGAAGGTTACCTAATTAATCAATTTAGTTGTGTAAAAGTCAATAAACGCACCGATGAATGGGGTGGCAGCATTGAAAACAGAATGCGCTTAGCCATTGAAACTATTCGTGCTGTACGAGCAAGCGTTGGCGATGACTTTATTATTATATTTCGTTTATCTATGCTTGATTTAGTTGACGGCGGCAATAGTTGGCAAGATGTTGTTACTATGGCTAAAGCGGTTGAGACAGCAGGTGCGACCTTAATTAACACCGGTATTGGTTGGCATGAAGCGCGTATTCCGACTATTACAACCTCAGTGCCGCGCGCCGCATTTACGTGGATCACCGAGCGGATGAAAAAAGAGGTCAGCGTACCGTTAATTACCACAAACCGTATTAACACCCCTGAAGTGGCAGAAAAAATATTGTCGACAGGCCAAGCGGATATGGTGTCGATGGCGCGACCATTTTTAGCTGATGAAAATTTTGTCGCTAAAGCCGCCGCCAATAAAAGTGATGAAATTAATACCTGTATTGGTTGTAACCAAGCGTGTTTAGACCATGTATTTAATCAGCAACGAGCGTCATGTTTAGTTAATCCAACGGCTTGTTATGAAACTGAATTAACCTTTGAAAAAACGACTACCAAGAAAAAAATTGCTGTTGTTGGCTCAGGGCCTGCAGGTTTAGCCTTCAGTGTTTATGCCGCTCAACGTGGTCATAGTGTGGAAATATTTGACCGTAGTAGTGAAATTGGCGGCCAGTTTAATTATGCCAAGCAAATTCCAGGTAAAGAAGAGTTTTTTGAGACCTTACGTTATTTTAACAAGCAAATTGAATTGTTAGGCATTGGGCTGCATTTAAACCAAGAGCAAAGTGCAGAACAGTTAGTCGCGGCAGGTTTTGACGAAATAGTGTTAGCAACCGGCATTGTCCCCAGAGCGCTTGATATTAAAGGGATTGAGCATGAAAAAGTTAAATCTTATATTCAAGTACTACGCGACAAAGAGCCGATAGGTAAGCGCGTTGCTATTATTGGTGCCGGTGGTATTGGTTTTGATGTGGCTGAATTTTTAGTAGAAGAAGAGTCGCTAACCACAAACCCTGATAAATGGTTAAAAAGCTGGGGTGTCGATAAAGCGTATCAAGAAAATGGTGGTTTATCAGGCAAACCTGTTCAAGCAGCCCCCGCTCGTGAAATTTATTTACTGCAACGTAAAACCAGTAAAGTGGGCGGAGGTTTAGGTAAAACCAGCGGTTGGATCCATCGTTCTACCTTGCAAAAAAACGGTGTGAAAATGTTAGCGGGTGTCACTTATCAAGAGATCAATGACGAAGGCTTAGTTATTGCTATTAATGGTGAGCAGCAAACATTAATCGTAGACAATATTATTATTTGTGCAGGACAAAAATCTGAGCGTGGCCTTTACCAACAACTACAAGCGCAAGGTGTTACGGCACATTTAATTGGTGGAGCAAACATTGCCGCTGAACTTGATGCAAAGCAGGCGATTAGACAAGCGGCAGAATTGGCCGCTAAAATCTAAGTATAGGAGCTTTTTCAAGCGATTAATGCACGTGTAATACCAGTTCCATTAAGTTTGTGATCTTGTTGTGCGCAGGAAAAATAATTCAAGGTAAGGCGCTCGATTGAGCAATAGCTGGCTATTGGGATTGAGAGCAACACAGCCTTGAGCTATTTTAACTAGTACAAGTGAGCAATAACTTAATGGGATTGGTATAACTAAGATTAATCGCTCAGCTTAGGTAATAAAATATAGTCTTGCTCTATGTTCACAACCCACTTCTTGATAGTGTGGTTGTGAACATCAAACGTACTCGATATTGCTGCAAATATCGACAATTTACCGCCATTAAGTCAACTCCTTGCACATACGGGTATTAATATGTCTCAACTCGTGGAAGATCTTGCGGTACAATCAGGGTAGTTTACTTTGAAAAATAATACTTAGATTGAATGAATCATAATAAAACACTTAATTTAGCTACTACTCCAGCGGGCAACCGCTAATATGGTCATCGTTAATTCTACCGTTGGGATCGCAAACACCGATATAGACATTGCTCACTGCGCTGCTGACTTTAAGCAGATGCTATTGGCTGAAATTGCCCAAGCCAAGTCGCGTATTTACATTTCTGCGCTTTATATTCAAGACGATGCAGCCGGTAGAGAAGTACTGGCTGCTTTGTATCAAGCAAAACAGCAGACCCCATCATTAGATATTTGTTTGTTTGTTGATTTTCATCGCGCACAACGCGGTTTGATTGGTGAAAAAGAGTCTGGTGGAAATCGTGATCTCTATTTAACCCTTGAACAGCAACATCAAGTATCGATTAATATTTACGGTGTGCCGGTTAAACGCAAGGAATTACTTGGCGTTCTACATTTAAAGGGTATGGTGATCGATAACGTGCTGCTTTACACCGGCGCCAGTATTAACGATGTTTACTTGCAGCAAGCGGAGCGTTATCGTCTCGATCGCTACTATCGTTTAGATAGCCAGGCGCTAGCGGATAATTTTTGCCAATACCTGCAACATTACCTTATTGACTCAAATTTGGCACCACGTTTAAACGGTGGCGAGTTGCCAGACAGCAAAATAATCAAACGCAATATTCTGCGTTTAACTCGATTATTAAAGTCGTCAAAATATCGTCCATTTAGCGTGGAGCAACATGGCTATAAAGCTTTTGATATTCAGGCGTCTATGTTTGTTGGTTGTGGTAGTAGAGGCAATCAACTTAATCGCGTTATTAGAGAATTAGTACGCAGCAGTCGTGACTCTTTAGTTATTTTCACCCCTTATTTTAATTTACCTAAACCGTTATTAAGAGATTTAGATGCCGCATTAAAGCGTGGTGTGAAAGTCAGCTTTATTGTCGGTGATAAAAAAGCGAATGATTTTTATAATGCTGATGAAAGCACATTTTCAACGGTTGAAGTGGTGCCCTATATTTATGAGCGCTTATTAGCAACTTTCTTATCACGACGTCAAAAATACCTGAACAATGGCACGTTATCATTAAGGCTATGGCAACACGATAATAACAGTTTTCATTTGAAAGGCTTAGTGGTTGATGAACGTTATCATTTGTTAACCGGTAGTAATCTAAACCCAAGAGCGTGGGCACTAGATTTAGAAAATGCTATTTTACTTGATGATGAAAAAGGTCAATTATTAGCTAAATTTGCCGCAGAATTCCAACGTATTAGCCAACACACAAAAAAAATAGATAAACCAAGCGACATTGAACCTGTGCAAAATTATCCTGATAAACCTCGTAAGCTACTGAAAAAATTGCGTATGACGCAAATAGATCGCTTACTAAAACGTTTTCTTTAAACGTGAGCTTTTTATTCGGTTAATTATTTTATCAGCTCAGCGACTAAAAAGCATAATGTTAACATTATGCTTTTTTATTGTTTGAATTTACCTAACTTTGATACTGCTGACTATAGTAAAAGTGATCAACACAGATAGTAATAAGCGCTGAAATTCAGCCGGCTGAGATGCTGGATTTTTAAGAGCGTATTGCTTTAACTTTTGCCGAAGATAAGTCCCGCAATCATTCTTCTTTAACAAAGCAATCATGGTATTAGCCTAATAGCGGGCGTTATTTTACTGATTTGGGGTATAAATCTGCTTGGCTGGATTAAAGCTCACCCAAGAGGTTAAGACGTATTTACTCGATGAAATAGGAATATTTCCTCGGTGAGTATGGGTAAAGCCACATGGCGCAATAACCATGCTACCTGCCTTAGGCTTAATGCTTTTATGCTGGTAATAAAAGTCAGTTTCACCACCTTCTTCAACATCATTTAAATAAATTAAAAATAGTAATACCCGATGTAGCGCTTTATTCTCGCCGGGTTGTGGAAATATTTCTGAGTGCCAATAGCCATAATTCCCCTTACCTTGCTCATAACGTTGGGCGTTAACTGGGGCTAAGTTGAACAAATACTTTATCAAGTTAAATAAATTAGGCTTACCCACTTCTTCAAAGTTATCAACCGTCAATACCACCGGCTGTTTGGTTTTAGGATGCTGAACGGTTAGTGATATACCGCCAATTAAGCTAAAAAAATATTTACCAATATAATCAGTAACATGTTCACTACATGCCTGTAAGATTGTTTGCAACGCGGGTTGAAACTCTGCATGTTGGCTGAGGTGAATATCGTGGCTAAGCTTTTTAGTGGTATCGACACCATTGCCAGTTCTGCCCGGTACTTGGTGTGGGCTATTATCAAAATCTAGTATAAATTTTTGACAAAATTCTGGGCTAAGTGCGTTAGGGTATACTTCAATAAAATCTGTCATGATTGCTTACTTATGATTAATCTGACTTTAGCATACAACAAACTGCCGTTAATTTAATTACCTTGCCAAAAAATCTCTGTAGAATGTTCAATAAGTTTCATTAATAAGCGTTTTTTCCATTAGCATAACGCTTGGTAAATGATGGTCACCGGATGCAGTGATATCAATCTGTGCAGGTGTCGATAACAGCAATTAATATAGTTAATTATTTAAATAATAAAGCGATGTAGAGAGTCATTATGATTAAAGAATGTATAAGACCAAGATTTTGTGAAACGGATGGGCTGGGTCACATTAATAATACCGTGGTTGCACAATGGTTTGAGGGCGCGCGCGACCCGGTTTTTAAATGGTTCTCACCTGATTTAGACCTCACGGATTGGAAATTAATTTTAGCTAAAACGACGGTTGAGTTTCATGCTGAGCTGCAATATGGCACTGACGTTGAATTAAAAACCTACATTAGCCGTATTGGTAATAGTTCGTTTGACGTTTATCAAGAAGCCTGGCAGCAAGATAAAAAATGCGCATCGGGTACTGCGGTAATGGTGCATTTCGATCATCAAACTAAAAAGTCACAAAAAATATTAGCAGCAACAATCAGTATGATGAATGAGCACCTTTTTGTATGATCAGCACTAAAAATTGTTTTTATGTCGGTATTTATTTTTATTAACCTTAGTTTGATTTTTATAAAAAATAGACAACGAGACAAAATTTGAGCGGGCGTTTATTTTAGCGAGACTATTACTTTATTGTACGGCACAAGTCGTGAATTACGACAATGCAAAATAGCATAGGCCTCAAATACTGCGGTTATAGAGTATTTTTATGATGAAAATCAATATGCTTTAAAAGTATTATCTGATACCTGTTTAACGGTAAAAAAAACTTAGCTTCTGGCGGGGCGTCATTAGGTAATTGGCAATAAAATATTTAACAAAAATAGCGCAAAGCTAGCGTAATTTTTTACTCGTAGTGTTAGAATCTAAGTATTGTTATTAAAAATAAATATTCTGAGCGAGCTGACGTTTGGAAAGTACTAAATTAGTAAAGTAATACTTTACTGCAAATATAGGATTTTGTTCATGGCTGGTGTCAATAAAGTAATAATTTTAGGTAACTTAGGTAAAGACCCTGAAGTACGTTTCATGCCTAATGGTGGCGGGGTTGCTAACCTTACTATTGCAACTTCTGAAAGTTGGAAAGACAAGCAAACGGGTGAACAAAAAGAAAAAACTGAATGGCACCGTGTAGTGATGTTTGGCAAGCTAGCTGAAATCGCCGGTGAATATTTAAAGAAAGGTTCTAAAGTCTATATTGAAGGCGCTTTGCAAACACGTAAGTGGCAAAACCAACAAGGCCAAGACCAATATACCACTGAAATTGTTGTTCAAGGCTTTAACGGTACTCTGCAAATGCTAGATTCTCGTGGTGGTAGCGGTGCTAATGCCGGCGGCTTTAACCAACAAGATTCTCAACAATCAGGTGGTTTTCAACAACAAGCTGCAGCACCACAGCAAAGTGGCGGTTTTAACCAGCAAGCCCCAGCTCAGCAAGCTTATAATAAGCCGGCACAGCAAAGTGGTGGCTTTCAACAGCAACCTGCTCAACAGCAATCATCACAGCAGCAGTCACCACCACAACAACAATCAGGTGGTTTTCAACAGCAACAAGGTGGCTTCCAACAGAATGCACCTAAAGTGAATCCACAAGAACCAACTATTGATTTTGATGACGATATACCGTTCTAGATCATGTTTAATTTAAAAGTGTTAATCTAAAATACTAAAGTATATTTTAGAATACAAAAAAGGTGAGCTAATGCTCACCTTTTTTAATTTTTAAATCAATATCTTATAAAAGTTGTTGTTTAACCGGTTAACTAAGGCACTAGCACAATAGGTACGCCGACATGATGAGCCAATTTATTAGCAACACTGCCTAGTAGTAGGTCAACAATACGAGATCGTCCTCGGCGGCCAACAAATAGCATATTTACGTGTAGTGCTTTAATTTTTTTTTGAATTACGGTGGCAGGATCGCCCCAAATCAGTTCGGCGGTGATCTCAACATTTATCTTGTGATACTTTTCCACTAAAGGTATTAGCACCTTAGTTCTGGTATCAGTTTCTTCAGCTGTTTGATCTAATATTACTGGCGAGGTGCCTTCAAGTAATACAGGTTGTAAATATGAGTAATCTTTTACCATTAACAACATCACCTTAGCATCGGTTTTACTGGCTAAATCAACCGCACGGTCGATTGCTCGTAAACTCCACTTGCTGCCATCAACAGCAACGAGGTATAAAGGTTTTTTCATTTTATTCTCCTGAAAGTAATCCCTGTTTATGTCATAACTTTTGATATTGAGGTTTTATATCAAGCGCTATGCATTAATCCTGGTTCCATTGATTTATAGCAATCTCACTAATTATCTGATCATTTTACCTGGTTAAAACGACCCACTACTCATTATCGCTGCATAGATGCCGCTTATTAGATAATGCGGGAGCCTATTGTCCTGAACAACGAGTTATACCAATCCCATTAAGTTATTGCTCATTTGTACTAGTTAAAATAGCTCAAGGCTGTGTTGCTCTCACTCCCAATAGCCAGCTATTGCTCAATCGAGCGCCTTACCTTGAGTTATTTTTCCTGCGCACAACAAGATCACAAATTTAATGGACCTGGTATAATACCAATCCCATTAAGTTATTGCTCACTTGTACTAGTTAAAATAGCTCAAGGCTGTGTTGCTCTCACTCCCAATAGCCAGCTATTGCTCAATCGAGCGCCTTACCTTGAGTTATTTTTCCTGCGCACAACAAGATCACAAACTTAATGGAACTGGTATTATTAAATAAATACCTTATATTTGGTCGTTTTTTTGTGTATAAAATAGACCACTTAATTAATAAAATTGGTGTTATCTACTATCAAGATAGTAAAAATGTGCTGATTTTTCAAGTTGAACTTACAAGTTTATTGATGCGAATCAATATATTGATCAATTAAATAATCTGTTTAGCGTTAATCAATATTAATTAAAACCAGCTGCATAATGTACATAGTGCATCAGTTTAAATAACGCCACACTTGATAGTCGCGAGGTAATTGTAGCAATGACATTACCGCCCACAATATGACTAGTAAAAGTATTGCTAGCGAAAATGTCTTGAACAAAAATGTCACCAGATAGAACATCACTGGTGAGAATACTGCTGGCAAAAATACCAAGGCGAGAGTACCAAGGTAAGAGTACCAATATAAGAGTGATAAGGTGAGAGTGATAAGGTGAGAGTTTCAAGATAAGAGTATCAAGGCACTTACCACTCTGAGAAACTCTACTGTTGAGCTAAAGGTCAGTTCAGGTCATTTACGACTTAACTAAGAGTTGTTGCAGCGCCACCTCTAATGAAGGGTATTGAAACTTAAAGTTATTATTGAGTAGCTTTTTTGGTAAAACGTTTTGGCCATATAAGACTAAATCGGCTGACTCGCCCATTAATGTACGTAATACAAAAGCGGGTACTCGAAACAGACACGGGCGCTTGAGTACGGCACTTAAGGTTTCTGAAAACTCTTGATTATTAACCGGCATAGGCGCTGTAGCATTGATAATACCAGAGAGTGAAGTTTGGTAGACTGCCGCTAATAAAACAGCAACCATGTCATCAATGTGTATCCATGACATGAATTGCTTACCACTGGCAATAGGGCCACCAAGGCCCAATTTGAATGGCAGTAACATTTTTTGTAATGCACCACCGTTTTCAGCTAAGACAACACCGGTTCTTATAATACAAACACGGGTTTTGTCTGATTGAGCACCTTGGGCTATTGCTTCCCACTTTTGGCAAACTTGATGACTAAATTCATCATGTATCTCTTGGTAGCTCTCATCTATCGCTAACGCGCCTTGACGGCCATAAAAGCCGATAGCACTGCCGGAAATTAAACTATGCGGTGGATTAGTTGCTACCTGTATTTTTTCAACTAGGCTTTGGGTTATTTTCCAGCGACTTTGGCAAATCGTCTCTTTTTGTGCGCTTGACCATCTTTTGTCAACAATGGCTTCACCGGCTAAATTAATAACCACATCGAGTTCATTAAAGTTAATTGCGTCAAGTGTACTGATAAATTCAATATTATCAGGTAGTATTTTAGCGGTTTTTTCAGGATTACGGGTTAAAACAATAATGCGTTCGGCATTCAGGTGCTGGATAAGTGCTTGCCCTATAAGGCCGCTACCGCCGGTAATAAGAATATTCATCATTGTTCCTTGAGTTAACTCTTATCTAAATAAGCTATTTCTCACTTAGATATATTAGTTTTTATATTAGTTTTATAATGTAGTTATACCGAAAAATTCAGTTTATAGATCATTGTATAATGATATACGGTAACAATAAATTATAGCAGTAGACTGCTGTTACCAATGTAACACAGTCAAGAAAAAAGCTCCCGTAGGAGCTAATTTATTACTAGGTAAGTTTAATAAAAAACTTAGTAGTAGGTATCTTCTTTGTTGTGCGCTTGAGGATCTTCAATAATCTCTTCAAAGCCAACGGCAAAGCTGTTGTTGTGAGCGGTATTTGCCATATAAATAGTGCGGGTTGAACCATCAATCCAAGTTACTGTACCGCTACCTTTTTTGCTACCGCATTTCATACCAATATGTATGTCTTGAAATTCCATTACTTCCTCCTCGTTAGTTGTCGAATATCGAACTGTGTATTCGATTCAGCAAGCGTTACTATTTATTACTTAGAGTGTTCACTATCAAAGTAGTTCAAATATTATACAGTTAATGTGCTTTTTTTCGACAATAAAGGTTTATTATAAAGAGAAAAATACTCATATCTAGTCATTTCTAAGGTTTAACACTAACACCTAAAACAGCTGGCCTGCTAGCCCCTGTTACCGCAGGAATGTTACCAAAAATATTTTGATCAAATGCTAAAGCTAACCAGGCAAATGCCATGGCCTCTAATGAATCACTATTGATGTTTTTTGTCTGGGTGTTTACAATTAAATGATTGTTAAGCTTTTGATTTAATAATGAAATTAGGTAGTTGTTTTCAATGCCACCACCGCAAAGGTACACGTCAGACTTCGCACTTAGTTGACTAATTTCTTGAGCGATTGTTTCGGCTGTTAACGCCGTCAATGTCGCTTGAATGTCGGCGGGTTTTAATGTGCTTTGGTTGGTAAATTTTGCCAACCATTGGGCATTAAAATACTCTCGCCCAGTGCTTTTAGGGGCAGCTTGTGAGAAGTAGGGGTCGTTTAACATAGCTTGTAGTAATTTATGACAAACTTGACCTGAATTGGCCCATTGGCCTTTAGCGTCATAGCGGCCTGATTGGTGCTGTTCAAACCAATAATCCATTAACGCATTGCCTGGGCCGGTATCAAACCCGGTAGTTTTATGTGGGGCATTCTTGGGCAGAAAGGTAATATTAGCAATGCCACCAATATTAACCACAAAAACATCTTTTTCAGTTGAGCCAAAAATAGCTTGGTGAAAAGCAGGCACCAATGGTGCTCCTTGGCCACCTAAGGCGATATCTTTGGTTCTAAAATCACCAACAACACGAATGTCGGTCAACAATGCTAAGGTTTGCAAGCAGCCTATTTGCAGAGTAAAAGGTGTTGTTATTTGGGGGTTTTTCACTGGGCGATGTCGAATGGTTTGCCCATGACAACCTATGGCAGTAATATCTGTTGCAGATAGCTTTTCTTGCTGAAGAAATTTTATAATGGCTTGAGAAAATTGCTGAGCTAACTCGATATTGAGGCTACCAGCTCGATCAATTTCATTAGCGCTAGCGTTATATAAAGTCATTATTTTTTGCTGGGTGTCGTCATCGTAAGCTTGATAATAGCTTGCAAGCAAATTTGCCCCATGGGCTCGTTGCGGTTGCTGACCATCAAATTCGACAAGCGCGAGATCAATGCCATCAGCGCTAGTGCCTGACATCAGGCCAATATAATGCATTTTTTTGCTCATATTATTCTGCGTTTGGCTGCATGCTGAGCATTATGCGTCGTGAACCCATCAGCTCTGCCAACCGCTGTTTTGCTATCACATCAAATGCTTGTCTATACTTACTACTGATAGGCTCAGCGTCTGGCAGCTTAACTGTTCTAGGATTACGATGTACACCGTTAAGTAAAAACTCATAATGCAAATGTGGGCCCGCAGCTAAGCCGGTAGAGCCAACATAACCGATGACCTGTCCTTGCTTGACTCGCTCGCCTTTATTGACGGCCCGTTTTGAAAAGTGAATATATTTGGTTTCAATGCCGTTGCCATGCTGCAGAAATACGTGGTGGCCATTATACTTGTCGTAAGTCGCTCGCACGACTTTACCGTCACCTGCGGCAACAACGGGTGTACCTGTTTTAGCAGCATAGTCTGTTCCACGATGGGCTTTCCAACGTTTTTGTACGGGATGAAAACGTTTGCGTTTAAAATTAGAGCTAATATATTTAAAGCTTACTGGCGCACGCAAAAATGCTTTACGCATGCTTCTGCCTTCTGCCGAGTAATACTTACCATTAGTGTAGCGAATAGCTTTAAAAGACTCACCTTGGTTAACAAACTCTGCCGCCACTATGTTGCCAGTGCCGATAAACTCACCTTCAACATATTGGTTTTCATAAACAACATTAAAGCTATCGCCTTCACGAATGTCCAAAGCAAAATCAATATCCCAGCCAAATACATTCGCTAAGCTAATAATCTGCCCATCATTTAGGCCGGCAGAGGCGGCAGCAAGCCAAAAATTGGCTTTAATCACGCCATGTGCAATAGCCTCACGAATTTCAACACTTTTGCTCTCCTTATAAGCGTGATATTGCTTATTCTGTAAATTAACGAACAAGGTCTCATTTTTTGATAACGGATACTCAAGTGAGACTAAGTTACCTTCATTGTCTTTACCTATGCGCATGATATCGTCAACACTGAGCTTTTTGAGTAACTTACTGCCTTCACCTTCGGCGGTGATCACTTTATAAGTTGTGGTAGCATTTAAATTATTACGTTTAAATATTTTTGCTAGCGAATCGCCATTTCTTACCTTGACTGATTGCCACTGCAATTGTGCTGCGTCTTCTTCAATATTGCTGGGCAGATCTCTGATGGGTTCTTGTGTAATGGTTAACGCGTCGATGGGTTGAACGGGTAACTGAATAGTGGCAGGCGGATCAACATGACTTGTCTGCTCGGGCATGGCGATTTGATAGCGCTGACCGACTTTAAATTCGCTATCAGTACTCGACGTAGCTTGATTACTGCTCTTTAACGGCACTATTAATAAAAATAACACTACAACAGCGCATGCAGTAATAATTATTTGATGCTGTTTTGGTAGGGCAAAATATAAGTTTTTTATATTTTTCAAAAAGATAAGGCCTATGAGTGAAATTTTAATACGACAACTGTCGTTTACTATAACAAAATAATATCATGCTAAACAATGATAGGGTTTTCACCACAGTTAAAATTACAGTAGAATTCGACAATTAATTAATCTATTTGTTATATACCTGTTCCTTAAAGTGGAACGGGTTATATTCCCCTGTTGGAGCCTAGTAATGTCAGATGTAAGCCATGCGTTTGCAGAAATAAAACGCGGTGCGGAAGAAATTCTGCTAGAAGATGAATTGTTAGCCAAGTTAAAGCTAGGAAAACCGTTAAAAATTAAGGCTGGTTTTGATCCAACAGCACCAGATTTACATTTGGGTCATACCGTATTGATCAATAAGTTACGACAGTTTCAGCAGTTAGGTCATGAAGTTATTTTTTTAATTGGCGACTTTACTGGCATGATTGGTGATCCAACGGGTAAAAATGTTACGCGCAAGGCGTTAACCAAAGAAGATGTTTTAGCAAACGCTGAAACCTATAAAGAACAAGTATTTAAAATTCTAGACCCGGCAAAAACCACGGTTGCATTTAACTCTACGTGGATGGAAAAACTTGGCGCTGCAGGTATGTTAAAACTGGCTTCACGGCAAACCGTTGCGCGTATGATGGAGCGCGATGACTTTAAAAAGCGTTATAACGGTGGCCAAGCTATTGCCATTCATGAGTTTATGTATCCGTTAGTGCAAGGTTGGGATTCAGTTGCGTTAGAGGCTGATATTGAATTAGGTGGTACTGACCAGAAATTTAATTTATTAATGGGCCGCGAACTGCAAAAGTCAGAAGGGCAACGTCCGCAAACTGTGCTTATGATGCCATTACTTGAAGGCTTAGACGGCGTGCAAAAAATGTCTAAGTCATTGAATAACTATATTGGCATTACTGACGCACCGAATGATATGTTTGGTAAAATCATGTCGATTTCTGATGATTTGATGTGGCGCTACTATGAGCTGCTTAGCTTTAAAGCGATTGAGGTGATTAATGGCTATAAAGAAAATATTGCCGCAGGCTCAAACCCTCGAGATATAAAAATTGACTTAGCCAAAGAGTTAATTGAGCGCTTTCATGACAAGGCAGCGGCGGAAGCGGCTCATCAAGAATTTATTAACCGCTTTCAAAAAGGTGCCGTGCCTGACGACATATCAGCGATAGATGTGATTGCCGAACATGGTGAAATTGCTATTACTAACTTGTTAAAAGCAGCCGGTTTAGTGACTAGTACCTCTGAAGCTATGCGGATGATAAAGCAAGGTGCGGCGAAAATTGCAGGCGAGAAAATTGTCGATAATAAGCTGATGATCAGTGCAGGCTCAACAGCAATATACCAAGTCGGTAAACGTAAATTTGCTCAGGTTACTGTTAAGTAAATGCTATCAAATTAGTCTGTTGTTAAAAAACCAGTAGTGGTTACTGGTTTTTTATGTACAGGATGTACGGTATATCGCGGGTGCATGGCTGTTCTTAGTCGTTCTTAGCTATTCATGGCTCCATGGCATTAGTGCATCCATATACGTCGAAGTACGGTCAGTTTGTTGGCTCCCAACGTAACCCAAGTACCTACATCCCTGTAGGTACGGTCAAGATCATATGGTCGTTGCTAGCCATTTTGAATTGCTATGTATTATTTAAATGACTTATATTTCTGTAAGAACATGGCTTTAGGAGATTAATGTATCTATGTATGTCGAGCTGAAAAAGTTACTGATATCATAGGAAAAGTTGTAATTTACAAACAGCTTGGTAATCTAGGGGGATTATTTATTGTTTGAAGCTTATATGACAAATATTAGATTACTTAGCTGCTTGGCGTTAATAATCAACCTTGTTGCTTGTTCATCTATGAACAGTGCTACCACGTCATTTCGTGATGGCTTTGATTTTTCTGTCGTTGAAAGCTATAGCACTTATGATCGTAATTCCGCCTTTGGTGATTTACAAAATCTTAACGACACTATCCGCAATACCATTGAACTGGCGATTGAGCAGGGCTTTAACGAGAATGGCTTTCGTTATAAAATTTTTACCGAGGCCGATATACTTATTGCTTATCACCTGCTTGATAATAATTTTGCCGAACTGAAAAAATATGATCAACAGGTAAAATATTGCGGTTATTGCTTAAGAGCAGGCAAAAACAGCCGCCTAGAGTTAGAAAAAAAGCTAGACCCCGGTAGTTTGATTATCGATATTATCGACCCAAAAAATCAACGTTCGGTCTGGCGCAGTATCTATCCGTTAGGTTTTAAACCTCAAGATAATAGCCGTGAAATACAGAAAAAAATTAGTCAAGCGGTTGATAGCATGTTGCGCGATTATCCTTGTGGCAAAAATATAAGCCAAATTGTTAACTTAAAGGAGCAGCTTACATGACGATTAAGTGGCTAGTTATTACATTATTTACCCTGACCTGTTTTATGGTCATTCTGCTTGGCTTAGGTTATTTCCTGTCGGAAAATGAAAAAGCCACCATGCCAGCTAAACACGCGTTGGCGCAACAGACTCAGCTACAGCAGAAAAAACCGCTTTTACGTAAAAGTATTACCAATGTTGCCAAGCCAGAAACTGACGCTAACATTATGAATAACTTTGAAAACACATTGATCAATAACTTAACTTGTATCACGTTAGCACAGTGCCAAGTCGTTACTGTTAAATTCAAAAATGTCGACTGCAAGTTAGCCAGTAATGTTATAGGAGCCTCACAACTTAAAAAAATAGCCACACAGCGCATTAATATGGAGACTTGCCCAACGGTAAATCCGCAAAGCCAACTCGCTTGTCAGCAAAATATTTGCACGCTAATGAATACGCTCAATTAGTGTTAATTATCATCTCACCTGTCGCTTGAAAGGCTATTTAAGCGGCGTTAATTATTTTTGATAGCGCAACAGGTATATCACCAGCGCTAAAAATAATTGTCTTGGCTAAAGAGCTTTTAATTGTCAGCCAAACAAGCATCTTGAATGGCTTTGGGTATATAATAACGTATTGTTTTTAATAAATTGTATCTGATATGACCTTCCCCGACGATGAAACCGGCCAAGTATTAACTGAAATGCAAGCTGCTGGCATTAACTTAAATGAAATGCACCCAGTAGTATTTTTCCAGTTATTTGAAAAAGAAATACAAGCGCAAGCTATGATCGAGCATTTAGCTGAAAAAGCGCCAGACATGATTGTAACGCTAGCACCTGACGAGTTACCCAATGTGTGGGATTTAAACTGCACAGTAACCATGACACCAAGTTATGACGCGATTGTTGCGCAAGAAGCTGAATTTGAGTTGCTAGCAACAAAATTCAAAGGCTTTAACGATGGTTGGGGTATTGAGGCTTAATGACTTAAGCTAAGTTAACTCAAGTTGAGTTAACTTGAGTTAACTTGAGTTAACTTGAGTTAAGATAGTGGTTCGCTCCAAAGATTTCGTTGATATATCACTGTTGATAAAAACGTGTCTATTAACAGTTTTTAAATAACTGATATTATGAGATATTAATATCAGTTAAATAAGCAATATGATGCTGAGTTTACTCAAACTTATCCATAATACCGTGCTGTAAGCACAAGGATATAGCGCTATTTGCGCAAGGAGTATTAAACAATGTTCAATAAATTAATGCCATTATTTCTGCTCGTTTTCTTAACAGCATGCGGCGCAACTCAACCACCCCCGTACCGAGCAGATAGAAACCCTGAAGACAGAGAGCAATACAGCCTTGAGCTATTTTAACTAGTACAAGTGAGCAATAACTTAATGGGATTGGTATTACTCAGCAACAAAAAGATCAAACTTACCTAATGATAAAGCGCTATCTGATCAATGTACTGCAGCTAAAATAGATTTAGCGATCGCAGTAAAAGACAAAAATGCTAGTGAAATTCAGCAACAAAAGACACTCATTAACAGCACTTGCATATAAGTAAATTAATAGGCTGCATAAGTTTGAGCTGTGTTAACTGGCTGGCACTATATTAATCAAGGTAGCGTGCTGCTATTGCACCGTGTTGAATTGTTTTTTCCAAGTGGAGGCGTAAGCAGTCTTTTCGTTATTTCTTTAGCGCAACAAAGAAAAAGTTGCTATTTTTTCACGTAATAAAATTAAAAATATCCAAAAATCATCACTTTATTACGTCCTCTTTTTTTTGCTTCATACATTGCCTTATCGGCGCAGTCCATCAACATAGCTTGCTCTGTTGCATGCTGAGGATAAATGGCCACACCAATACTTGAGGAAATATTTAGGACCTCATCATTATCCATGATAAAAGGATCTTCCAAAGTTATTCGTATTTTATTCGCAACATCGGCTGCGTGCTGATAAATAGTTGGGAGGATCACAATAAATTCATCCCCACCTAAACGTCCAACGGTGTCGGTAGCGCGTAAACAAGATTGAATACGTTCAGATACTGCTATTAACAGGCAATCACCAACATGGTGTCCGTGACTATCATTGACTTGTTTAAAGTCATCTAAATCAATAAAAAGAATAGCCATGCTTTGTTTATTACGATCAGTAAAGGCTATCGCTTGCTTTAATCTATCATTGATTAAACGACGATTAGGAAGCTGGGTTAATTGATCATACGAGGCTTGCTTATCAAGGCGTATTTGCAGTTTTTTTTGCTCGGTAATGTCATAATTTACGCCAACAATCCGAATTGCCTTACCTGCCTTGTTAAAAGAGGTTTTTGATACCGCTTTAATATAATGCACCGAGTTGTCTGGCCACAAAACACGAAATTCGAGGCAATATTCTCGCTCATTTCTAAGGGCCGCCTGTATTTCACCGTCAACATAGCTTCGGTCGTCTATGTGTATTCTGGAAAACCATACTTTTTGTAAATCTTCAACATTTGACTCATCCATATCATATAATCCGTACATGACAGAGTCCCAATTCAAAATGTTACTTTTAACATCCCAATCCCAAATACCGACAATGCCAGCTGAAGCGCCTGCTTTTAATCGATCGATTAATATTTGTGCTTCCGCGTTTGCTGCGCACGCTTTTTTACTGCTACTGGCAATATTGAGCAGTATAAACAGTAAAAGCAGTGATAAAGTCGTGCCAGTAAAACCAATTAATTTAGCTAAGTTATTTTTAACTATGTTTTCAAAAAGGTAGGTGCTTTGAAAGTGTATGGTCCAATTTTGGCCTGGAAATTCAATGATTTTAACGACAGAGAAACGAGGTGTAAATGCTTTTATATCAGCATCAGATAAAGAATCTAGATTATTTTTTTTGCTGTAAAGTAGATCCTCTACCGCTTGTGAATTTCCGTCATATATTGAAAAACTTAGTTGGCGATTTTTATCACTTAACAGAATGCCTTTAATCAGATTGTCCATGCGAAATGGACTGTATACATAGCCAATGAGTTCTTTTTGACGCTGAGCTATGCTTTCAATCGCTGCTCCATTTCGATATAAAGGGAGATAGATGAGAAAGCCATTCTGCAAATCATTACCACTTTCCTGAACCAGTTTAACCTTAGCGGAAAATGCGATATTGCCATTGTCGCGAGCAATGTCCATGGCGATACGACGAGACTCTTCTGAGTACATATCGTATCCAAAGGCGCGCTGATTTCTAGCTGTAAATGGCTCAAGGTAGAGAATGCTACTGTATTGTTCACGCACTCCTGCTGGAAAAACCTTAAACTCATTAAAACCTTTTAGCCTCAGTGCATTGACGAAGGCGTGTTTTTCTTCTGGCTTCAACATAACGGCATAACCAATACCTTGAATGCCAGGCCAATGTTTATCAACTCGTAAATTAGTTACATAATTATGAAATTCATGACGATTAACATGAATACTTGATTGAAATAATCCTACACCACCACGCAAAACTTGCTCATACCCTTGCATACGCTGTTTGATAGCTTGAAGGGTTTGGGCGACCTCAAATGTGAATAAATCTTCAGTATGGCGTTGATGAGATTTGTTAGTGATCGACCAAGCAATAAGCGTAATAAAGAGGCTTAATAGAAATATAAGCCAAGCGGAGTAAGTGCCTCGAAAAAAGGTCAGAAAATTTTCTTTATTTGACGCCCTACCTGCATTGTTTTCTTTGTTAGTAAATTTACTCGCCATTAAAGCCCCCCACACTAAGTTTTTCAAAAATGCGTACGATCAACGTTGAACAATTTTTATACTATTAATTAAAATGAGAGTATCAGAAGAATAAAGCAGATACCTGAACTATTCAACAGGTTTGATTTTATACCAGTTCCATTAAGTTTGTGATCTTGTTGTGCACAGGAAAAATAACTCAAGGTAAGGCGCTCGATTGAGCAATAGCTGGCTATTGGGAGTGAGAGCAACACAGCCTTGAGCTATTTTAACTAGTACAAGTGAGCAATAACTTAATGGGATTGGTATTACTACTGATTTTAACAAAAAATCACTGTTATTTTTCGCTTTACTGAAGTTTGTAAAACACCGAAATAGCAGAGCGTTAGACTTTGCTATTATAAGCACTAATGATGTAATCAAGGTGCTTGGCGCTGCCTTGTTGAACTCGGTTGTAGTGTTTGAGCGTTTTGTCTAAATACTGTTTAACGACACTTGCTTGTTCAGCGGTAACTGATTGCCAAATATCATGTCCTACAGGGCTAATTGTTCTATTAGCATCGCTTGTCGATGAAACCAAAATTATTTCATAGTAGCGGCGATTATCCTCAACTAATATTTCGTTTTTTAAACCGAACTTCAGTGCGATTAATTTTTCACGTAGTGCAAATTGTTGATTAACTGGGCAGAGCAGAAAATCAATGTTCATTTTGTGATGTTTTTGGTAAAGGTCATTGATGAATTTGATCATTAAGTCACCGCCAATGCCAGCAATGATGACGAGGTGTTTACCCTGATATTGTTGTAAAGGTAACTTGGCGACATCAAGACAATGTGTTTTCCAATCTGACAACGAATGTGGGTAAAACTGTTGGAGCTTACTTTCTATTGTTGTTATGAGCTCAGGTACTATATCAACAAAATGTATATTCTTGGCTGCTTGTCGAGACAACAAGCTTGCCCCCAAAAAGCCGTGATCACAGCAGCAATCCCAAATGTGGCTATAATCCGCTGTTACCATTTGCTCAATATGCTGTAATCTTTTACTGAGTTTCAATTAAATAGCCTGTATTACGATTTTAAATTATCGTATTGTAATGGTTTTATTGCTTTTTGCGAAGTTGAAAAAGCAACTGAAATTAACTCAGACATCGACAGTTAATTGATAAATATCAAGCCCCGACTGCTATTAGCAAACCAGTTAAAGTAGTCAGCTTTCTTGTTGACTAACGCCAGGAAAATGCATTAATTTAATGGTCATCGCTTATTATCATTGTCTTAATATTGTACTCGTCTCTGGTTTATTTACCCTGAAAACTTACTCGCTAGCAAAGTTTTTGCCCACCATAATTGTTGGACTGAAGATAAGTGTTTAGCCTTAAGCTAACTTGTTGCCATTGATGTTGCCATTGATGTTGCCATCGATGTTGGCGTTTAAGGCGAATGCTTGATGCGGTATATAAAGCAATAAAAATTATGTTATCTTTATTGCCGCTAACAGCGTATTTTAATTGTTTAATCGACTAATTACAGCACTAGCTTTTAACTAATCTACTCTGCTGTAATACCAGTTCCATTAAGTTTGTGATCTTGTTGTGCGCAGGAAAAATAACTCAAGGTAAGGCGCTCGATTGAGCAATAGCTGGCTATTGGGATTGAGAGCAACACAGCCTTGAGCTATTTTAACTAGTACAAGTGAGCAATAACTTAATGGGATTGGTATAAGTTAGCCTGGTGAGTCGTTATTCTGTCTATATTGTTAAGCAGGTTGGAGCATGAATAAAACTATTGCAGTAATTGCTAGCGCGAGACGGGATGGCAACACAGGAAAATTAATTGATCTAATTGCTGGTCAATTAGGTATTGAGGTTGTAGATTTAGCTTTAAAGAATATTTCACCCTTTGATTATGAGCATAAAATAGTAGTGACGACTTTTTACCCCTTATGGATATGCTATTGAAATATCGGAATATAGTTTTTGCCTCACCGGTATATTGGTTTGCTATAAGTGCTTAAATGAAAATATTCATTGATAGAATATCTAATTTTTTGTCTGTACAAGTGTTAAAAGAGCAAGCGCGTGAATTAAGCCGTAAAGTAGGTTATGTTGTGTCGTGTCGACTTCAAGCAGCGAAGCGATAGACCGTTCTTTTATTAATTCTTTTACAGATACATTTGAATATTTAGGTATACAATACCGTGGTTTTGCCCATTTGGACTGCAAAAATGGTTTTGCTTTATCAGAGGCTAAAAAAGCTGTTGAAGATTTCGTGAATAAGCTAGACCAAGCCGTATGAACTACACGATGTAATTTACTCAAGCGGACGCTAAACAGTTGGCTAGCGGCCGTTTTTAGCAATTATAGCCAGCTATCTTACGCCGCTTAGTTGGTGTAAGCATGATTTTCACAATGTTAAACATGAGGAAATAAAATGACAGATATAGATATTGGTATAAATAAAGAAAATAGAACAGAAATTTCAGATGGTTTAAAGCAGCTTTTAGCAGACTCTTACACGCTATATTTACAAACACATAATTTTCACTGGAATGTAACAGGGTTACAATTTCGTGAATTACATTTAATGTTTGAAGAGCATTACACCGAGTTGGCAACTGCTGTTGATGATATTGCTGAACGTATTAGAACACTTGATGTGCCAGCACCTGGTACCTATAAAGAGTTTGCAAAACTTAGTTCTGTTAAAGAAGTCGATGGCGTGCCAAGTTCAGCCGAGATGGTTGAATTGCTAACTAAAGGTCACGAACAAGTGATCAAAACTTGCCGCAAAGTATTAAAAATAGCGCAAGGTGCTGATGATGAATCAACAGCCTCGCTAGTTTCTGATCGTATGCGTATACATGAAAAAACAGCTTGGATGTTACGAGCGATTAAAAAAGCATAACCCGTAAGACCCATAAGAATAGGTGTCGCATAGCCGACACCTATTTAACTGTTTTCAAGCCCCACACTCTTCTTTGTATAGTCAATAATGTCATGTGGCCCCAGGTATAAGAGCATGAGTCATCAAGTTAAACACTATTAGTGTATTGATTGCTTAGATTTTTTTATAGGGTCCCTTATACCAAATTGATTAATTATCGACTCATTTTTAATGGTTAAAATAAAAAACTACAGCGTTATAAAATTTATAAGGTGAATAACTACTGACTAAATTTTATGTCTTGTATTTCTTCATTTTTCCTCATGAAAAAGTAGACCACTTAATTAATCAAATTGGTATAATACCAATCCCATTAAGTTATTGCTCACTTGTACTAGTTAAAATAGCTCAAGGCTGTGTTGCTCTCAATCCCAATAGCCAGCTACTGCTCAATCGAGCGCCTTACCTTGAGTTATTTTTCCTGCGCACAACAAGATCACAAACTTAATGGAACTGGTATTAGATACAAATAATAAGTGATTATTTAAAATTCTGATGGATTTTAAGCTCGCAATCAACACCTCACCTTATAGGTAACAATTTATCAGCTATTATCGACTGATGTAATTTACGCTTATAAATTCTTTAAAAGGATAAAAAGTCGAATTCTGCTTCTACTTCGTTTCCATTTAGCCACTGATATTTATCCCACTATATTTAGCTTGTTAAAGGCACTATTTTTTCAGCACAAATCAGATTAGTATTGTGTGATGATATTAATAACAGCACAGCGAATAATTCCTTCATGTGACCTTATTGATTTATATTGTTAAAAATTTTCCCCTTGGTGGGATATTACCTAAGGAGTTGGTGATGCCGACAAATAAAAATAAACATAAACGAAAAACGGCTGCTCATACTAAAACGAAAGTAGCAAAATATGCATTATCATCTCGGCTGATAACGTTACACCCAAAAGTTTTTATTTCCCTTGGTCTATTCTTTGTCGCGTTAGGCTTATACCTTTTGGCCTTTGAAGCTAAAAATGATGCAATGTTCGGTGCTGCTATGTTGTCTCTTATTGTGGGCACAGCAACGACCATTTACGCAAACTTTGCTATACCGAAGAAAAAACCGATTAAGTAAATATTTAACAGTTAGCTATTAATATGATTACAGTTAATTATTAAAACTGAGACAATATGAAGAAAATATTTGCAGAATATAAAGCATTTGCTTTGAAAGGCAATGTTTTAGATATGGCGATTGGTATTGTTGTAGGCGGCGCTTTTGCTACGATTGCGAGCAGCTTGGTGACTAATGTTATTGCACCTGCTATCGGTTTACTTACCAGCGGTGTTGATATGGCCGATTTGTTCCTTGTGCTAAAAAACGGCGCACAGGGTGGCCCATACCTTACCTTAGCGCTTGCGAATAAAGACGGCGCCGTAACCCTCAGTTACGGTTTGTTTATTAATAGTGTCTTCAGTTTTAGCATAGTGTCTTGGTTTGCCTTTATCTTAGTTAAGGCGATCAATCGTATAAAAGACGCAGAGTTGAAGCAGGTAGGTAAAGTAACAAAAAATTGCCAATTTTGTTATTCGGTTATCAATATTAAAGCGTCTAAGTGCCCACAATGTACAGCAAACTTAGTGTAAATCTTAGTGTAAATTTATCACTTTAAGCTGACTCACTATTGCCTCTCAACATTTCTGTCTCCTTATTAGCTTTGCCTGATGAAATTAACACTATAAAAGCCAAACTTCATTTTAGTTAGTATTCTAATTATATTCATAGCGACAAATAACACGTAAAAATATGCTTTGTCATTGTATTTATAAATAATTATGTTTTAATGAGCTAGTTATTAACTTTTTTGAACTATAGTTATAGTTCGTTATCTAACTAATTTTACGGCCTTTTACGGCTGTTGATGTATAGCTACCTTATGTATTATGTCTGCATTTTGTACTGAGATTTTTTAAATCATGATTGACATATAAGAGCGATAATTCTAATACTTTGATGAAAATTAATCGCTAAACCCAATGAACAAAGATGGAGAAAGTGATGTTAGTTAAATTGGAAGAATTAAACGGAAGTACTATTCATGCAGTAGATGGTGAAATTGGCCAGGTAACAGATGTTTATTTTGATGATAGACATTGGACGATAAGATTTATGGTGGTTGATATTCAACCTTGGGTGCCTTTAAGTGAGAAAACCTTGATAAGCCCTATCTCACTGCTTGAATACAATGTTGAAGAGCAGCAACTTAACGTGTCTATATCAAAAGATAAGGTCAAAAACAGCCCTCAAATTGATGTACTCCAGACTGTTTCTCGTGAGTTTGAAGAGAGCTATTTTGATTATTATGCCTATGGTTACTATTGGGTTGGACCGGGTGCTTGGGGTGAATACGCGTATCCAATGGCTTTGGTTAATCAAAATACATTGCCAAAAGATAGTAGTGAAAGTGATGATGCTAAAACTACTAATCATCTGCGTTCAACCAATGAGATCACACATTACGGCATAGATGCTTTAGATGGCAAAAAAGGTTATATCAAAGACTTTATTTGTGACACTTATAATTGGTCCCTGCGTTATCTCGTCGTTGATACCCGTGATTGGTTGCCCGGCGGTAAAAAAGTACTGATCTCTCCAAAGCAATTAGATGTCTTGAACTGGGCAGAAAAAACGGTTACCTGTAACCTTAGTTTTGAGCAGATAAATGCCTGCCCAGAATATAACCCAGACAAATTAAATGATGCTGAGTATCTAGCAGAGGTTCAAAAGAAACTTATGTTCAATAAGTAGCCAGATTAAATATATTCTCACAGATTTATGGCTATGATTATCGATAAGATGTTTGTTTATAAAGCATAGAAACAGCTATGCACTTTAATCTCGCGCAGCAGCTGATTAGCGCTGATATGAAAAGTGTAAAGCAGCATACATAGCTAATGCACTTATTAGCTATGTATGCTGTGTGTTAGCAAAAATTGTGTGAGGACTAATACTAATTTCATTAATTAGGTGGTCTACTTTATAGGCAAGAAAAACAACCCAATATAAGGCATTTATTTTAATCACTCGTTGTTCAGGACAATAGGCGTCTGCATTGTCTAATAAGCGGCATCCATGCCGCGATAATGAGTAAATAAATAACGCCGTAGTGGCTTGTCTTAGCCAAATGAAATGATCAGATAATTAATCAGATTGGTATAAATATGTCTCGCGGCTAGAGATTAATTTAACATCTAGCGGCTGTAAACTTCAGTGAGTAGCAACTAAGGATAACGCAATGCAAAAAACAGACGACAATGAAATGTCTAAGAGTAGCGAGATAACCGATATATTATATGGCAGCGAAACAGCCAAAGCATTGACCAATTTTACCATTAGCGAACTCAAAATGCCGCGAGCATTTCTCTGGGCAATAGCGACATTAAAAAGCGCCTGTGCACAAGCTAATCAAGAATTAGGCTTACTTGATGCTGATAAATCTGTTGCTATTCAATTGGCAGCCCAAGAAGTTGCTGATGGCTTTCACGTTAATCAGTTTCCAGTTGACGTGTTTCAAACTGGCTCTGGCACCAGTACCAACATGAACGTTAATGAAGTTATTGCCTCGTTAGTTAAGCGAAATAGTCAGCAGAGTATTAACCTGCATCCAAACGATGACGTGAATATGGGGCAAAGCTCGAATGACGTGATCCCGTCCTGTATCCATTTAAGTGCAGCAAAGCTGATCTCTGAGGAATTGTTACCCTCACTCCAGCACTTAATTGATACTTTGGATGCAAAAGCAAGTGAACATCGCAGCACAATTAAAACCGGTAGAACCCATTTAATGGATGCTATGCCACTGAGTTTCGCTCAGGAAATAAGTGGCTGGAGTAGCCAAATAAGTTATGCACACGAGCAGCTGAAAAACAGTTTACCTAGCTTATATAAACTGGCTATTGGTGGCACGGCTATCGGCACAGGTGTTAACACACATCCAGAGTTTGCTGCGATCGTCACTCGGGTATTAAGCGAAAGAACGGGCCTAACATTTACTGCTGCGGATAATTATTTTCGAGCTATAAGTGCCCAAGATACGGCAGTGCAGGTCAGTGGTATACTCAAAACCTCAGCGGTTAGTTTAAGTAAAGTCAGTAATGATATTCGTTGGCTGAGTAGTGGGCCATTAAATGGTTTAAATGAATTACAGTTACCTGAACTACAAAAAGGTAGTAGCATTATGCCGGGCAAAGTTAATCCGGTGATCCCCGAAGCGGTACTGATGGCCTGTACTCAGGTGATTGGTAATGACACAACTATTACCTTGGCAGGACAATCGGGCAATTTTCAACTCAACACTATGTTGCCTTTAATCGGCCACACTTTGCTACAAAGTATTCAGTTATTGAGTTCAAGCAGCACCGCACTGGCTGATAAAGCGATTAAAGGCATGCAAGTTAACCAGACAATAATTAATCAAAACTTAGCAAGAAACCCGATATTGGCCACCGCATTAACTCATTTGATTGGTTATGACAAAAGCGCTGAGATTGCTAAAAAAGCTTATCAGGGACAAAGAACGGTGTTGGATGTAGCGCTAGAGCTAACCGATATTAGTGAAACAGAGCTTATTGCATTACTAGACCCTAAGCGGCTAACAAGTGGAGGCAATGCTTAAGGTCGTTAGGTGACAAGGTTCATTCGCTATAATTTATTAGTAACCTATTAGTAACCTATTAGTAATCTATTAGTAATCTTTTCCAGAGTTAGCTCCAACTTAGAGCTAACCAAGACCTAACCAAGATTTAGCCAAGATGTAATGCAGAGTGAGTAGTTTTTTAGGTGAACTACGTTAGCTTTTAACCTAGTTCATTGTTAATTGTCAGCGCTATTTTTTGTTCTCTTCTTGATCATCTATATGAAAGGCAGGCAAGGTTACGCGCCAATAAATAGCGGCTAAACGTAACGACAATGCACCCAATATTGAGCCAATAATAGCGATATGCTCGGGTAAGCCAAAATGTAGCAATAAGGTATATAATGTGCCCCCTAAAATAGCGGCAGTGGCATAAATTTCTTTTCTTAAAATCATTGGAATTACATTACACAGCACGTCGCGTATCATACCGCCAGCAACGCCTGTCATTGTGCCCATAACAACGGCGACAGGAACCGCTGCACCTAGGCTAAGTGCTTTTTCAGTACCCAATACGGCAAATAAGGCTAAACCAAATGCGTCTGAAACCAATAAAAGTCGTTTCGGAATACGTTTTGGGCAACGAATAATAAGAATGGTCAGTACCGCAGTAGCCAAAATCACATAAAGATAAATCGGATTTTTGACCCAAAATACGGGTGTTTGTAAAATTACATCGCGAATGGTGCCGCCGCCAATAGCGGTAACCGCAGACAACACCACCACACCGAAGGGGTCAAGTTTATAGCGTCCGGCCATTAATGCCCCTGAGAAGGCAAAAACGATAACGCCAAACAGATCAAGCCGATAGAGTAATTCTGACATTTGGTTTAGTACTTATTTGCTTATTTTATTAGAGGTAAATCTGCAGCTTGCCAAGCATTCATGTCACCTTCAAGGTGGAGAAGACTGCTAAAGCCGGCAGCGCGTAAGTCATTTTCAGCACTTAGCGCCCGACGTCCTGATTTACAATGCACCACTACGGTTTGGTCTTTGAAGGCGATAATTTTATTAAGATTTGCGTTAATTTTTGTATGACTAATATTGATTGCGCCTTCAATATGGCCTTTGGAAAATTCTTCAGCCGTACGCACATCCAAGATCACTGTTTTATTCGCAGGCGTTGCCATTAAGGTTAACAATGCTTGCTGTGAAATAGTGCTTGTTTGCTCTGCGAAAGTAAAAAGCGAGAATGCGCTCAATAAAATCGCTAATGTTGTGGTAAGAAATTTCATAATAAATCCTTATGATGTAGTAAAAACTAGCCTTGTGTTTACGCTGACGTGTTTTAAGGTTAATTGTTTTAAGGTGGTCTGCTTTAAGGTTACTTGCGTTTTAGACTTGCTAGTTTAGCAAAATTGCAGTGGTAGCAAAGGCTTTTAATCGTTATTTAACACAGTGAATAACGTGTTACCCGATTATTATTTTATAACCTGAGCTTGAATAATACCAGTTCCATTAAGTTTGTGATCTTGTTGTGCGCAGGAAAAATAATTCAAGGTAAGGCGCTTGATTGAGCAATAGCTGGCTATTGGGAGTAAGAGCAACACAGCCTTGAGCTATTTTAACTAGTACAAGTGAGCAATAACTTAATGTAATTAGTATAACATCATATTAGGTTTGAAATTTAAAGACTTACTTACCGTGACCGGCAACAGAATAAGAAACTATTGCCATCAGCATCAGCAATAAAATAAACAGGTATAGTGCATAAGTTATCCGTTTGCTGGCGTGAATAATATCAGTGGCTTGTGGTTGCCTAGCATGATCATTAAAGCTGGCTTTGCGGACTTTATCACCATTATAGCTAGCGACACCACTCAACTTTATTTCTAAACCTAAGGCCAGTACATGCAATAATATAGCGTTGTTAGTTTGGAAAAATTTGCTGCGGATTAAACGCCAATACAGTAAGGTGTTTTGGCCAACCGTGCCAAGTAAAAGCAGTAAGGAAAATAAGCGTGACGGTAACCATTGCAGTAATTTAACAATATAATTTACCGCGGCGCCAAAGTGTACAAAACGAGCAAGTTTTATATTCCAAGCGTAATGCATTTCCAGTAATAAACGAAAAGTTAATGCCGCCAATGGACCAAAAAGCAGATAATAAAAACCGACGCAAACCAGCAATTGTGAGCTGCGCAACACCTGCATTTCAATACAGGCTTTACTAATCCCCAATGCTGATAACTGCCTAGTATCGCGTAATAAATACGGCGCTATTTTTTGTTTCGCTTGGTAATGGTTATTGGCAACTAACTCCCGTGCCACCCCTTTGCAAGTTTTAGTCAACCCAAAGCTGTCCAGTGCAAAGTAAAGTAATAGCGCTTGCCAAAGCCAAGGTATTTCAATGAAGACTTCAAATAGCCATAAAATCGTGAGCAATGGTACTAAAGTCAGCAGAATAGCGATTAAGCCTGAAATATGTTGTTGGCGTGGACGACCACTTTGTTGATTGACTTTATCAGCTAGGCGCTGACAGTAAAAATTGAAAAAAGCTAACGGTTGCTGAGTAACAAACTGACTAATTAGTGCTTTTAACGCTATTATCAATAACAGCGTGAGAACAGCAGAATAAAGCTCTGGGCTGGTTAGGATATTACTCAGGTTTGTCATTAGTGTAGTGTTTTACCTTGTAGTGCTGCCAACATGCTAATCACTAACTTAGAAGAGTTAACTGATGCGGTTTCTAGGTAAGCTTCAAATGAGGTTGGCGACTCTTTGCCTGCAATGTCTGACATTGAGCGAATAATCACAAAAGGAATATTAAACTGATGACAGGTATGTGCAATAGCGGCTCCTTCCATCTCCACCGCAGCCATAGTGGGGAAATTTGCTCTAGCCTTGGCAATGTCGTCATCTTTAGTCATAAAGGTATCACCTGTGGTGATTAAGCCAATCAAGGTTTGCACATTATCCAGTGAGCTTATACCCACTTTTGCCGCGGCCACAAGTTCAGGGTGAGGAATATACGCTGGCGGGTTAGCCGGTAATTGGCCTATTTCATAGCCAAAAGCGGTCACGTCAACATCGTGGTAACGCACTGCTGAGCTAATGACAATATCGCCGACTTTAAGTGCTTGGTCAAAGCCGCCGGCAGAGCCGGTATTAACTATATAATCGGGCTGAAATTTATCAATAAGTATTGCGGTTGCTAAAGCGGCAGCTACCTTGCCAATGCCTGATTGCACAATAACCACGTCAGAGCCATTTAATTGCCCTTGATAAAAGGTGTATCCAGCATGTGTAGATGCTTGGCAATTGACTAACTTTGCTTTTAAAATTGCTACTTCTGGCTCCATTGCGCCGATAATGCCTGCTTTCATTAACTTTGATCCTGTAAAAATTTTAGCGAACACATTTCGCCAAGGTTTATGGGCGGATTATAGCGCGACTTGCGCATAAAATCTTTGAACAATATTTGATAAGAGCACAGCCCTGATCAAGTATTGTGCCTTGAGCTAATTTCTTAGCTCATTTCTTAGCTCATTTCTTAGCTCATTTCTTAGCTCATTTCCTAGCTAAGTGCTGAAACTATCTCTTGAAGTGTTAGGCATATATATCAACAAAAAAGCAGACAATAAAGTCTGCTTTACAGCTTACTTAGCAAGCAATACCAATGAAAATAAATAAACTTAGTGAGGTAATGCCGCTACTTGAGCTGAAGAAATCTGTCTAGTCATAGCTGGGGTATCTTTTGCTAACATGGCTTGTGCGGCTGAAGAGGTGAAGGCACCAGCTGATTTTGGACGAGCCTTCACTAAAGGCGCAGGAATAATCCGACCTTTCACCTTTGGTGTTAGTGTCGGTGCATTATTACCTAATATCCGGCTATTAATACAGGCACGAATTTCATCGATAGTGTAATTGGCTTTAACTTTTATACGAATATGTGGAATGGCTGCTGCCTCAAGTGCGCCGCTAACAAACCAGTCTTTTTTAATCTTGTAACCCCTACCTTGGGTGTCAACTAGATCAATTACACCGAGTAATTTCATGCTATCGCGTTCACAAATAACAAAATCTAAATACTTGCTATTAGCATTGTTTGTCGCGGTTTGGCCGGCTCGATTTGAGACACCATTGCGAATGCTAACAATATCGGCAAGTTTAACGCGATTAATAATGCGATACCTTGAGCCCATTGCTTGCTCGACAAGATTTTGAAAGTTTTTTTCTGCGGGAGTGAACAGGGCAGTTTTACGATCGAAAGGAAAGGGAAAGCTATTATCGTTTAAGCGGCTAGCAAGCACACCAACAATAACAATTAGGCTGATCATGGTAAATAGAATGAGTTCCATATACATCTCCGGCAGTTCAATTTTTTGACGTTTATCTTAGTTAAGTAGATAAAGCAAAAAATGAGCCAGAGATGGTGTTATCTACTCAACAGTGAATTAATAAAATTTATTACAGCTGTAAGTCCATTCAAGATACTGATTTATAGTGTTTTATTTTTATTTATTTGCTTGTGCTATTTTGGGTACTTAGCTTCCAATGCGACATAAAGTTGTTGTTGGAAGTCATCAGCGCTGGTGTCGAGAGTCTTAACTAAATTTGCTAACACTTCGTTATCTTCACCACCATGCCAAATTTTGATGTAGCTACCTTCTTTGTAACCGTGGTCTTGACGGAAAAAATTCAAGGTGTTTTTACCCACATATTGACGAAAGAGCTCGTTTAAATCCATCGACATTAAGCGCATGCAGTCAGCTAACGCTAAGGCATCAAAGGCTTTGTGGCTAACGGCTTTTGATGCCAGCGTTTCTAGAGCAACTTTAAAATCCTGCTCACCACTATTTTGGCTTAATTCAGTGGCTAAGGTTTGGCTAATATCTTCAATGGAATCGCCAGTCATTAAGCGTAAACTTAAGCCAAAATGAAAAATATCAACCAGCTCTAATTGTACTTGTGCAACGTCAATTTCTTGGTGTTTCCACCACTTCCAGCCATGGTGATCTAGCATTTCTGCACATTCAACCCAAATGGCACGATACCATTCATAATTGTTATCTCGCCAGGTTTCGCTAACCCGTGAATTCATCGCATCTTGCATTGATAACATTTGTGTAATTTGGTTTTTTGCGGTGCTAAGTGAATCGCTCATGCTTATCTCTATATTATGGGTATTAATTAAATCAGTTGCCGATAGTTTACCGCAGCAGCCATAAACTAATACGCTTTCTGGTTAAAGTATTGTGTTAATAATGGCATTATACAATCATTATATAATGATTAAAAATAATTAAGGGAGTTTAACTTTGACAGCTCAAGTGACGACAAAAGTTTCCAACGAAGTACAAAATGAAGCGTTACGTGTTGCTAAAGGCACACAAAAAAAAGCGCAAACCAAAGAGCAAACCAAATTGATTGCTCAAGGTATTGAAAAAGGCATCAGTGAATATAAGAAGCAGCAAAAAGTGAAAGGCCGCGAGCGCGACAAGCAACGTAAAAAAACAGTCGCCGCGAAAGCGAATGAATCAATAGAGACAAGAGCTGCCGAAAGCATTGAACCAGAAAGCTCAGCCAATAGCGCTAGAGCACTATCGGCTTTACCTTGGTTACTGTTGTTGGTGAGCTGGGCTTATTTTCTTTTACTTTAAACCCGTAATCAATCGGTGACTGGTTTAAAAATAATAGCATTGAGTGTTTTAGCATATCATTGGCTCACATTGACGGTGTTGTTATGTTATACCAATCCCATTAAGTTATTGCTCACTTGTACTAGTTAAAATAGCTCAAGGCTGTGTTGCTCTCAATCCCAATAGCCAGCTATTGCTCAATCGAGCGCCTTACCTTGAGTTATTTTTCCTGCG
>NZ_VOLS01000037.1 GCF_007954265.1 Colwellia sp. C1TZA3
ACCCGCTTATTCACCTGAATTAAATCCAATTGAACAGGTATGGCAGTGGTTAAGACAGAATGAGTTAGCGAATAAATGTTTTAAGGATTATGACGATATTGTTGAATCTTGTAGTAATGCATGGAACGGCTTCATAAGTGATATAAAAAGGGTGAAAGATATATGCTTTAGAGACTGGCTAAATTTGAGTGGTTAATTAATGTAATTGGTATAAGTCAGCATTAACACAAATTATTTAGTCTATATTTACTAAAAGCTTTTTTATATACTTAAGCACTTCAGTAATAGCCCTATGTTGTTAAATAAGCACAAGTGATAAAATTAAAACGTTGCAATGTAAAAACCTGAGTATAAATTATTGTTAAATTGACAATATCCTTGTCATCGCCCTGCTATTATTATAATTTTAGCGATTAAAGCCTTAAGGTATTTTACTTTTGTCTGAGTTCATTAACTATAAACATTTGCGTTACTTCTGGGCTGTAGCACACGAAGGCAGTATAGCTAAGGCAAGTAAACGCTTACATATAACACCTCATACCATTAGCGGACAACTCTCACTATTAGAAGCTAGTATGGGCTGTGCGTTATTTGAAAAACAGGGCAGAAACTTGGTGTTAACCGAGCCGGGTAGAACCGCGCTAAAATACGCTGATGAAATTTTCAAATTAGGCCATGAACTCGGTGGTGTAATGCGAAATTCTGCTTTATGTAACCAGACTGAGTTTATGGTCGGTGTCGCCAGTTCACTACCTAAAACTATTGTCTGTAAAATTATTGAACCCGCACTGCTAATATCTGGTGGCCTCAATTTGATAAGTACAGAAGGCCCTGTTTTAGGTTTATTGGCTGACCTATCTATGCACAAATTAGACATGGTTATCAGTGATGCACCCACTAATAATACCCTAGGAACTAGCCTTTTCAATCATTACCTTGGTGAGTCTGGCTTAACGTTTTTTGGCGTTGCTGAATTACAAAAAAGTTTAGCAGCAAACTTTCCAAAATCTCTACACCACGCGCCGATGCTATTACCCACAGCACAATTTGGCATCAGACAGTTATTTGATCAGTGGATACATAAGCAGAAAATATTTCCTAATGTTGTGGGCCAGTTTGATGACAGTGCTTTAATCAAGTCATTCGGCCAACGAGGTCTTGGTGTTTTTTTTATGCCTACAGCAATCGCCGATGAGGTCTGTCAGAACTTTGGTGTGGAAGTTATTGGCCAAACTGATGAGGTAAAACATAGGTTTTATGCTATTTCAGCCGAGCGTAAAGTCAGTCACCCTGCCGTTTTAGCTATTTGTAAAACGGCAAGAACCTGTATCTTCCGTGATTAAGCGACTCTAGGATCTAAAGTGTTTGAATTAGTGGAGAATAAGTCTGATAATGTCGGCATAGCGCTTGTGTTTGGCTCGTTTGTTTTTTGTGGTGATTAACATATTACCAGATATCAAGCGCTTACTCCTCAAACTTGTGGGGATTCCTCAGACTAAAGTCCAACCTACATCAGGCCTACGGATGATCATGCAGCGTTAAATTTTTTTGTGAGCTGTTGTAAATCTTTTGTAGGTCGGACTTCAGTCCGTCAAGCGTATAGCCAGATAATTAACCCGATGAGTCAAAAAAATCTACAGCGCTCTATTATGTTTGTCATTCACCAAATACACCAAAACTAGTTAAATTTCATTTAACCTGATGGACTAAAGTCCAACCTACATCAGGCCTACGGATGATCATGCAGCGTTAAATTTTTTTGTGAGCTGTTGTAAATCTTTTGTAGGTCGGACTTCAGTCCGTCAAGCGTATAGCCAGATAATTAACCCGATGGGTCAAAAAAATCTACAGCGCTCTATTATGTTTGTCATTCCCCAAATACACCAAAACTAGTTAAATTTCATTTAACCTGATGGACTAAAGTCCAACCTACATCAGGCCTACGGATGATTAATACGATAGTGGCAACAAGTTTTTGTAGGTCGGACTTCAGTCCGTCAAGCGTCTAGCCAGATAATTAAACCGATGGGTCAAAAAAATCTACAGCGCTCTATTATGTTTTTCATTCACCAAGTACACCAAAACTAGTTAAATTTCATTTAACCTGATGGACTAAAGTCCAACCTACATCAGGCCTACGGGTGATTAATACGATAGTGGCAACAAGTTTTTGTAGGTCAGACTTCAGTCCGTCAAGCGTCTAGCCAGATAATGAACCCGATGGGTCAAAAAAATCTACAGCGCTCTATTATGTTTGTCATTCACCAAGTACACCAAAACTAGTTAAATTTTATTTAACCTGATGGACTAAAGTCCAACCTACATCAGGCCTACGGATGATTAATACGATAGTGGCAACAAGTTTTTGTAGGTCGGACTTCAGTCCGTCAAGCGTCTAGCCAGATAATTAAACCGATGGGTCAAAAAAATCTACAGCGCTCTATTATGTTTTTCATTCACCAAGTACACCAAAACTAGTTAAATTTCATTTAACCTGATGGACTAAAGTCCAACCCACATCAGGCCTACGAGTGATTAATACGATAGTGGCAACAAGTCTTTTGTAGGTCGGACTTCAGTCCGTCAAGCGTCTAGCCAGATAATGAACCCGATGGGTCAAAAAAAATCTACAGCGCTCTATTATGTTTGTCATTCCCCAAATACGCCAAAACTAGTTAAGTTTCATTTAACCTGATGGACTAAAGTCCAACCTAAATCAGGCCTACGGGTGATCATGCAGCGTTAAATTTTTTTGTGAGCTGTTGTAAATCTTTTGTAGGTCGGACTTCAGTCCGTCAAGCCTATAGCATAACTTGATGTAAAAAAACCTACCAGAAAAAGCAAACTCACAGTTGTTACTTTTAGCTGATAGCTGATAACTATTTTACTAACGGCTGCCTCTTAAAGCCTCAATGCTTCACTGCTTCACTGCTTCACTGCTTCACAAATCCAATTTTATCGGTAAATCCGATTTAACATATCGTTTTATTCGACTTTTTATTTTCTCTCTTCTGGTTAAAACTGCAATTTTACAAATAGATCTAAAATAAACGCTACATTAACTTTATATCAACCTATTATAAACTTTAGCCTAACTTTTTATAAAATTAATATTACCTAGACATTAAGGGGATAAAATGAAACTTTTCAAGCAAAACAATGAATTGTCGAGTTCACCATCTGCGTTCAACTTTCGCTCAGTGTTTAGCTGGAGATTTTTGATTCGGTTCACTTTATTGAGTCTATTTTGGGGCTTACTTACCGGTTGGCAGCGAAGTTCTCTGGGCGTAGGTATCGTTTTTATTGCTATGGCTAGCTTACTTAGCCTCTATTTAGCGCCACAACAACAACAACAAAAACGACATCAGTGGCTAAAAAACCCATTCAGTATTTTATCATTTTTATCTTACTTCTGTGTTCAGTCTTTGCGAGGCGGATGGTCTATCGCCAAACTGGCACTTAACCCTAAGCTAAAGCTTTCACCTGGCTTTATAAAATATCACACTGATTTAACCAACGACTCACAAGTGTTTACCTTTATGCAGGTGCTAAGTTTATTACCCGGTACCGTAAGCGCTAGACAGAGTGCGCAAGAGCTGACCATTCATGTGATAGATCTAAACACCTTTAATCAGGCCGAAATAGACGATTGCCAAATGCGTATTAAACAACTTTTAGGCACTAGCGTTCAACCGCTTATTGATGGCGAAAAGTGATGATGACCTTACTAGTAATTGCCAGCATAGTGTTAGCTATTTTACTGCTGTTAAGTTTGCTGTTTGTCTTGCGCGCACCAAGTTACGCAGATTGTATTTTGACAACGCAGTTAGTGGGCACTATCGGTGTTGCTATACTGGCACTTCTGTCGGTTATTCAAGATCAGCCTTATCTGCTCGATGTCGCCTTAGTGCTTGCATTGTTAACGTCGATAACGATTGTAACCTTCACCCAACTTAGAGGTAAGTCTCAATGAATTTAGCTGATAGTTTTAGTGTCATATTTTGCTTAGCAGGGCTATTTTTTTTCTTTGCTGGCACGGTTGGTTTAATACGATTTCCCGATGTACTCAGTCGCCTACATGCACTAACCAAGGCTGACAATCTAGGTCTTGGGCTAATAGTGATTGGGCTATTACCACAACTATCTTCACTTACTGATGGCTTAAAGTTAGTGCTTGTTTGGGGCTTAGTTATATTCTCCAGCGCCGCTTGCAGCTATTTAATCGCCTCTCAAGTGATTAACGAGCAAGCCTTAAAAACACCAACACCACCTTCCGTTGAGGGTAAGTCATGAGCCTAGTGATGATTTTTGATGCCCTATTAATATTCAGTATGTTTACCCTTGGCTGGATGAGTATTTTTTCTCTCTCACTTTTTCGTTGTATCGTATTTTTTGTTTGCTTGGGTCTTTTAGCCGCTATTGCTTGGGGACGGCTTGGCGCCTTTGACGTAGCTATTGCCGAAGCCGCCATTGGTGCAGGTATCACCGGCGCTTTGTTGCTGGCTGCATGGAATCGAATTAGACCGCACCGCACAAAAGCAATTGAGCTCAACGTGACTAACGCTAAGACAAGCCAAAAGGATACTACAGAGCATGTTTAACACATTAAATATTGAATATGACAGCCCCGCAGTCGATAAAAGTGCATTGAGTTTAATTGCCTCAGTATTAGTTGCCGGGTTTTTATTAGCAGTAACGATAACAATAGTACTTAGCGATAAGGGCCATAACACTGGCCTAGCCCCTTTAATTACTCAAAATATCGAGCTTAGTGGTGTTACTAACCCAGTTACCGCTGTGTTACTCAATTTTCGCGCCTACGACACCTTGCTTGAAATCGCCGTACTACTGGTGGTTGTGCTGGCTATTTTACCAACGCGTGATCACCATGCGCCATTCTTTAAACGCATCGTAGTCAGTAAAAAAAATTTGGTGCTATCGGCACTGCAACGTTGGATTGCACCCGCAGTGGTCGTTTTTGCCGGTTATCTGCTTTGGGCGGGTGCGCATCAGCCTGGTGGTGCATTTCAAGCGGGCGCTTTGTTGGCCGGTGCTAGCGTGCTGATGTTTCAAAGTGATACTTATCAGGTTAACTACACATCTCTTATGGCGCGTGTTTTGTTAGTGCTTAGTTTGGTTGTCTTTATTACCATTGGCACAGCGCTTATTTACTTTGAAGGCAGCTTACTCACTTATCCCCTAGCATTTTCTGGCCTGCTGATACTGTTAATAGAAACGTGCGCTACGGTATCAATAACCCTTGCATTAGCCTCACTTTATAGCAGCTTTATTGTTAGTGAAAATACATCAGTTACCGACAATAAACACCGGACTATAAAATGACCTCTGCATTGCTTTACGCTATAGCTGGCTTAGCACTTTTTGCTATTGGCTTTTTTGGTGTGGTGGTGGCTAGCCATGTGATGCGAAAAATACTGGCGCTCAATGTCATGGGTGTGGGTATCTTTATGTTCTTGATTGCCTGTGCTAAACGCAATCCACTGGTGGTCGACCCATTGCCTCATGCTATGGTATTGACCGGCATTGTCATCGCCGTAGCAGGAACCGCACTCGCCCTTAATCTAATGGTGCGAATTCATCACATTGATCAGTCTAGCCAAGAGCAAAGTAAGTGATGAATGAACTAAGCTCATCGCTGCTCTTGCCAGCCATCGTATTTTTACCGTTATTGGCAGCAATAATAGCGTTTCTTATCGGCCGAAATCAGCTACAAGGCCGGATAAATATATGTTTTTCACTAGCGCAATTTTTGCTCGTTGTGTTAACAACGCTGCTGTTTTTACATGAACAAACTTATCAAAGTGAGCGTTATGTCATTGGTGGCTGGGGAGCACCTCTTGGCATCGATCTAATTGTTGATGGTTTTTCAATCTTGATGATCGCACTAACAGGCTTACTAACGCTATTAATAACCCTATATAGCGCCTCATATTTTTCAGATAAATATAGCGCTAGCGAAAAAAGCTTACGTTTTTGGCCGCTGTGGTGGTTATTAATCTCAGGGCTTAATGCCTTGTTTATGTCAGCAGATGCTTTTAACATTTATGTCTGCCTAGAGATTATCGGACTCTCTGCCGCAGCCTTAGTGGCGTTGCAAGGCAGTCGCGCCGCCTTAGAAGCCGCATTGAGGTATTTGTTAGTCGGTCTATTAGGTTCACTTTTTTACTTGTTCGCCATTGCTATTCTCTATCGTAGTCACGGCACGTTAGACCTAATGCAAATAGCGGAAACAGCCAATCATAGTTTTCCTGATAAGGTCGCAATGATTTTGATCACTATTGGACTTCTGCTCAAAATAGCTTTGTTTCCACTGCATTTTTGGTTACCACCTGCACATGCAAATGCCCCAACACCGGTCAGCGCAATACTTTCTGCACTAGTAGTTAAGGCTTCATTGTATATCTTAATAAAGTTTTGGTTTGACGTGTTGGGTGCAACCATCACCTTGGGTGCTTCTCAAATGTTAGGTGCTTTGGGCGGTGCAGGCATTATTTATGGCTCATGGTGCGCATTTCGTGCCACACAATTAAAGGTGCTTATTGCTTATTCTACGGTTGCCCAACTTGGCTACATATTTTTATTATTTCCGTTAAGTGAATACTCAATGGGGGTTAGCTCGTTTACTGGCTCTGCATCACAGGCAGCTGTCTATTTCATTGTTGCACATGCGTGTGCAAAGGCGGCAATGTTTCTAGCGGCTGGCAATTTGATCTTAGCGCAAGGTAATGGCGAAATTGCTCAACTCAAGGGTATCGCGGTGCGCGAGCCACTGAATGTTTTAGTCTTTGCTGTCGCAGGGATCAGTCTTATTGGTTTACCGCCAAGTGCTGGTTTTATCGCAAAATGGTTACTACTGACCACGGCCATCGAAAGTGGTCAGTGGTGGTGGGTGATTGTCGTCATTATAGGAGGACTCTTAGGGGCAATGTATTTATTCAAAGTATTAAGTTTGGCTTTTTCTACAGACCCGGCAGTGGTTGAGTCGCCCACATCAAAATCGACACCGCAAGTATCGAACGTTATGACAACAGTCGCCCTAATACTTGCGCTGATCACCCTAGCGTTAGGTTTCAACGCAGAGTTTATTCTTAATATCAGCAATACGGTAAGCGAGGTAAGTGGTATATGAACATGAGCACACTATTACCTGCATTCATTGTTATTTGTCCTATTTTAGTTGGTTTGGCCGTTATGGCCACGCCTGAGCATAAAGCCTTGCAGCGTCGAAGCTTAAATATTGCCGGTGCACTGATCACACTTGGCTTAATCGGCATGCTGCTGTCAGGTGTTGTCAATGGCTTAGATTTTGAAACCCGCCTACCGCTGTTACCTAATATCGATTTTGTCCTTCATGGCGATGCTCTGTCACTGTTATTTGTTAGCTTGTCAGGCCTGTTATGGTTGTTTACTACTATTTATGCCATTGGCTATTTTAAAGACAGCGCTAATCGAAGCCGATTTTTTGCTTTTTTTAGCTTATGCGTTGGTGCCACAATAGGCTTAGCGCTTGCTGGCAATTTAGTTACCTTTTTAATCTTTTATGAATTACTAACACTCGTTACCTACCCGTTAATTGCCCACAAAGGCAATGCGGCATCGATTAAAGCTGCGCGCACCTATCTTATTTATACCATGATAGGTGGCGCATTGCTGTTAACTGGTGTGGTATGGCTAAAAGTGCTAGCTGGGCCGCTCGACTTTACCTCGGCAGGTTTATTAGCCGGGTTGCCAGGGTTAAACAACACACATTTGCAAATCATTTTTGTCTTACTCATTGCGGGGCTAGGCGTTAAAGCGGCGCTGTTCCCTTTACATGGTTGGTTACCTATTTCGATGGCCGCACCTGCACCAGTAAGTGCCCTGTTACATGCCGTTGCTGTTGTCAAAGCCGGTGCGTTTGGTATTGTGCGCGTTGTTTATGATATTTATGGTGTCGAATTTGCCAGTGACTTAGGGCTAACCATCCTACTGGCGGTTATTGCTGGCTTTACCATCATCTACGGCTCAGTTAAAGCGTTGAGTCAGGATGATCTTAAAAGACGCTTAGCCTACTCAACAGTAAGTCAGGTCTCTTATATCGCGCTCGGTACTGCGATTGCAGGGCCAATAGCCACTATTGGTGGCTTAGTGCACTTAGTGCATCAGGGGTTAATGAAAATCACACTGTTTTTCTGTGCAGGTAATCTTGCAGAAACACTGGGGGTTCATAAAATAAGCCAAATGAATGGCGCTGGTAAACGTATGCCCCTTACCATGGCAGCGTTCACTATTGCGGCGTTTGGTATGATTGGCGTGCCACCTATCGCTGGTTTTGTCTCTAAATGGTATTTAGGTGTCGGTGCATTAGAAGCACAGGCCTATTGGGTACTCGGCGTACTGGCCATCAGTAGCCTATTAAATGCCAGCTATTTTTTACCCATTATTCATGCCATTTGGTTTAAAGAGCAAAGTCAGCCGTGGCCCAAAGAAGTAGCTAAATTGCGTTTAGAAACACATTGGATGCTACTGCTACCACCTTTAGTTACCGCTTTTTTTGCTTTAGCTGTTGGGCTGTTTGCCTCAAGTGCTTTTAGCCCGCTCACTTGGTCTGCGTTAATTGCCTCACGGGAATACCAAGCGATTTTCCCTGACATTTCAGGCATAGCACTTAAATACAGTACGGGTCATCTCTGGGTCTTGATTTTACCAACTTTATTATTGTTGGCGATGGCATTTAAGACTTTACGCGCTAAAGTCATTCGTTTAATCCCGCTTGCTCCACTACCCACATTATTAGCGGCGCTACTTGTCGCTAATGAAGATAAGATTGGCCAGTCATTTTTGCTATTAACCTCCGCCATTTGGTTTATTGCCGCGCTTTATGCCCAAGCTTATATGGCTAACGATAACAAACGACACCGTTTTTACCTGTTCTTTATCCTAACGATGATAGGTAACCTTGGTGTGGTGTTATCGCAAGAAATTTCATCCTTTATTGCTTTTTTTGCACTGATGAGTTTCTCTGCTTACCCGCTGATCCTGCATTCAGAAAGTGACGAAGCAAAGTCGGCAGCAACGACTTATATCCGGTGGGTGATATTTTCAGAAATAGTGTTATTTCTTGGCTTAGTGGGGAAAACTTATTACGCTGCATTTGGCACAGAGCAATTACCTGTTGTCTGGGTTTCGGCATTATTGATTATTGGTTTTGGTGTTAAAGCGGGTTTGGCCACTTTGCATGTCTGGCTGCCTAAAGCGCACCCCGTAGCACCAATACCCGCTAGTGCGCTGCTCAGTGCGGTTATGGTGAAAGTAGGCTTGTTAGGTTGGATACGTTTTCTGCCCTTAGGTGATGCAACCATCAATATTTTGGCCCAACCTATGATGGTGCTTGGTTTTACCGCCACTTTCTTAGCTGCCATTTATGGCGCACTGCAAGACAATGCTAAAACAGTATTAGCTTACTCAACGGTTAGTCAGCTCGGCATTATAGCCGCCAGTATTGGTTTTGCTTTAGCAACCCCTGACAGCTGGGCATTATTGTTGCCCGCAATAGTACTTTTTGCCATGCATCATGGTTTTGCCAAGGCAAGCTTGTTTTTTTGTGTTGGGCTCAGTTCAGCGTTAAAACCCGGCCATAAGCTCACTCCGTTCTTGTGGCTATTGGTATTAGTGCCAGCGCTATCATTAATCGGCTTACCACTAAGCAGTGGTGCATTGGCCAAAGCAGCACTCAAAGATGCCACTTCAAGCTGGCCATTATTCTCCACACTGTTAGTTATGTCAGCTATAGGTACCGCATTACTGATGGGGCGTTTTATCGAACTGATGAGAAAACAAGCGATGTTAAGTGCATCAAGCGCTAAACTAAATTGGCGACTTATCTTACCTACGGCGCTTTCAGCCTTGATGTGTTTAAGCTACTTTTACACACCACCGTTTGAATTTAAGCAATTTCAGACCATAGTTTCAACACTAAGTTGGTCTGCTGTTTGGCCAGCATTAACCGGATTATTGATCATTTTTGCCACTACAAAGCTACGCGCTAAATTACCCGTACCACCGGCCGGCGATCTGTTAATTGCCTACCAAACATTAGCACACTTAAGCGATAGAACCAGGCAAAAAATTGCTAATTTAAACACCAATATTGCTCAATATATCAACATGATGCTAAGTCATTTGCAACGGTGGTCGCTAATCGTATCTGGGCATTTAAGCAAGCTATTAACGCTTGATACGCCAGGCACCGTCATGACCGTTATGCTAGCCGCTCTACTCTATGCCTTTTTAACTTAAGCCAAATTGTCTAATCAATAGCAGGAGATAACCCGATGAAACGTTTTAAACATATAATCATCAAAGTCAATGAGCAAACTAAGCCTGAATTGGATATCGCCGTATTGCGAGGTGTTGAACTGGCTAGCACAACCGGTGCAAAAATAACCTTATTTGACGTAGTGGAACCACATGAAACTATCCTCAGTAGTTATGCCGATATTGTCAGCCCTGCCGAGCTAACCGAATTTATTGTCGCTCAGCGGCTCGACCAATTAACTGATTTAGCACAGCAATTACAAAGCACTGGTGTAAGTATTTCAGTAAGTGTTGCCAAAGGTAAAAACTTTATCGAAATCGTTAAAGCCGTTATTTTAAATAAAGGTGATTTATTGATCAAAGCGGCGAATGAAAGTGAAAAGAGCTTTGACAGCAATGACTTTCATATCATGCGTAAATGCCCAAAACCTGTTTGGTTAATTAAAGCAGAGCAACACGATACAGTTAAAAAGGTACTAGCTGCCGTTGACCTTTCAATGGAACAGCATGCAGAGGGTCGCGCGCAAAACCGCATGATAATCGATATCGCCTCATCATTAAGTCAGTATAAAAATGCCGAATTAACCATTTTGTCATGCTGGTCATTGTATGGCGAGGAAGCGCTTAGGCATGGCGCATTCACCAGAGTATCGCCGACTAAAATTGAAACCTTATTAAAGCATGAAGAGCGCGAATACCAAGAGAGCCTTAATATCTTGGTGAACGAGTTTACGCAGTGCAAGTTTCAGCAAATATTAGCCAAAGGTAATCCAAAAACTATTATTCCTGACTTTGTTAATAACAATGCTATCGATGTTGTCGTTATGGGCACTATTGGCCGTTCTGGCATTCCTGGATTTTTAATTGGCAATACCTCTGAATCGGTACTTCAGGCGATTAATACCTCAGTCATCACCTTAAAACCCGAGAATTGGGTCTCACCCGTATATTAAGAACAGGTATATACCCACTCCACCTCAAGCTGGAGAATTTCACAAGTTGATAGAGAGTGTAAACACCAGAAATATAACGACAACTCAAACACAGCGTTACTGAATTTAATCATCATAGGAGAAGACAATGGTTTCTTTAGATAAGTTATTGCTCGTCACCCCGGCAAACTCAATTCAAGCTTCAGTTGTTTCACAAGCAATTAAATTAGCAAAAAGTCATCACTCACACATCACTTTTTTTAGTGTTGTAGAAGAACTTCCTAAAGATCTGCTGGTAATGGGCACAATATGTCGTACTGGTATTATACCAGTTCCATTAAGTTTGTGATCTTGTTGTGCGCAGGAAAAATAACTCAAGGTAAGGCGCTCGATTGAGCAATAGCTGGCTATTGGGAGTGAGAGCAACACAGCATTGAGCTATTTTAACTAGTACAAGTGAGCAATAACTTAATGTAATTGGTATTACTGGACTTTTTATTCGCAATACCGCTGAGTCAATATTAAGTGAAGTGTCATGCTCAGTCTTAACCTTAAAACCGGCAGGGTTTAGCTCACCTATTAAATAGGCTTTTATTTTAAGAAAATTTTTTGTAAAATCTATACTTATTTTCAGTGCTGCTGCGTTATCCTAATAGCTTAACGCATTGTGCAAGCTTGATAAAAAAATATGCGGCTGTAAATGTTGGCTGATCCGTTAAGTTAATTACCCGCTAAATGATTGACGGACTGAAGTCCGACCTACAAAATAATTGCTTATCGCTTGTTTAACGCTTGGCCATATAAATTCAATGCAGGCTAGATGTAGGTTGGACTTTAGTCCATCAGGTTAAATGAAATTTAACAGTTATCGGCATAAATGCTGATAAAAAATATGCGGCTATAAATGTTGGCTGATCCGTTAGGTTAATTACCCGCTAAACGGTTGACGGACTGAAGTCCGACCTACAAAATAATTGCTTATCGCTTGTTTAACGCTTGGCCATATAAATTCAATGCAGACTAGATGTAGGTTGGACTTTAGTCCATCAGGTTAAATGAAATTTAACAGTTATCGGCATAAATGCTGATAAAAAATATGCGGCTATAAATGTTGGCTGATCCGTCAGGTTAATTACCCGCTAAACGGTTGACGGACTGAAGTCCGACCTACAAAATAATTGCTTATCGCTTGTTTAACGCTTGGCCATATAAATTCAATGCAGACTAGATGTAGGTTGGACTTTAGTCCATCAGGTTAAATGAAATTTAACGGTTATCGGTATAAATGCTGATAAAAAAATATATGGCTATAAATTTCGGCTGATCCGTTAGGTTAATTACCCGCTAAACGGTTGACGGACTGAAGTCCGACCTACACAGGACCTACAAAAGACCTACAAAAGACCCACAAGATAAGCGTTCATCAGCTTACTTAAATTTATTAAAAAAATTGGGGAGGAAGCTATCGAAAGGTCAGCAATAATCATTAGAATTTTTTATTGGCAATCAATAAACAGGGCTTAAAATAAATAAAAAACTTCCTTGTTTAGGCCTAAAAATAACTAAAGTGCTAAGCGCTGGGTCATTCACTCAATAACACTGACAATGTCAGACTATCAAATAGCAAAAGAAGAGAATATTGAGCATAGATACTAAGCACTTATATTAGCAAAAGTATGGCGGGTTACTCAGCATATTCATGAGCTTTTAAAACCTCGAGTGAGACTACCGTTAGCGCTTTTTGGTTAGTTGACGCAAGTACAATAGGTGGTGCAACATTGGCTGCAATCGCTTGATACCAGCGAACAGCGCACAAACACCATTTGTCACCCGCTTTTAAGCCAGCAAAGTCGTACATCGGCTTAGGAGTAATTAAATCATTGCCTTGTGCTTTTGAGAATTGTAAAAATTCGTCAGTCATAACCGCACAGACACTATGGTTACCGAAATCATTTTCGGGTACGTAACAGAACCCTTTTCGGGTGAAGCCCGTATTACTACAACATAACTCTAAACGCGTGCCTAATACATTGAATTGATTTTCCATGAATATGCCTTGTGTTAATTAACATTAGATAAAAAGGATAAAATTACCATGCTAGACAAAAGTAAGCTTAATCCCGTCCAAAATAATAGCACTGAACGCACTTCTACCGGTAATTATAGTCCTAAAGAAATCGCTAAATTTGATAAATTAGCTGAAAGTTGGTGGGATCCAAATGGTCAATACAAAACAGCACTTGAATTTAATCGAGTGCGAGTCGCTTATTTTATAGAACAAATTTGCCAATTTTATGATCGCGATCCTAACAAACTAAATCCGTTACAAGGTTTACATATTTTAGATGTGGGCTGTGGGGGGGGATTAGTTTGTGAGCCCTTGGCCAAAGCAGGCGCTACCGTGGTGGGCATCGATGTCAGCGAAATGAGTGTTGAAGTCGCAAAACGTCATGCTTTGAAATCTCAACTTGATATTGAGTATCGTCACGAGCATGCTCAACACACCAGTACAAACGATAAGAATCGCTACGATGTAGTGATTAATGCTGAAGTCATCGAGCATATACCCAACCAGCAAGACTTACTGAAGCAATGTAGTCAATTATGTAAAGTAAATGGATGTGTGATCATGGCAACGCTCAATCGCACCATTAAATCTTATTTGGTCGCCATTGTGGGTGCTGAATATATTATGCGATATTTGCCCATTGGCACCCACAGTTGGCATGCCTTTGTTACACCAGTTGAATTGAATAAGATGGCTGCAAACGGACGGTTACAGTTAGTGACCGGCATTGGCATGACATATAACTTATTTACTAAAACCTGGTGCAAAACGTCCAGCCTAGCGGTTAATTATGTGCAAGTATATCGACGCTTAGCTACTGATTAATACGACTAGCAGGCATTATTTCGTAAATCTTTTGTAGGTCGGACTTCAGTCCGTCAACCGTTCAGCAGGTGATTAACGTCATGGGGTCACCACTATCTACAGCAGGTAATATTTTTAGCTTCGGCATTTAAACCAAAAAACAGTTAAATTTCATATAGCCTGATGGACTAAAGTCCAACCTTGTATCTCTCTAGATAGAATAATAAGCTATTATTCTATGACAAGAACTAAGAGAGTTTGAGTCCAACCTTAAAGCGTTGAATTTTTTTGTGAGCTGTTGTAAATCTTTTGTAGGTCGGACTTCAGTCCGTCAACCGTTCAGCAGGTGATTAACCTAAAGGAAAAAAATAAATAGCCAAGTGTTATCTGACTTAATTTATATCGTGCAGCGGCCACAGAACGATATAGTCTTCAAAGTCTTCCAATTCAACTTGGTTATCTTTAACAATTTTTCCACGTACTGACATACCCGCTTGATGCATGGCTGATTTTTTACCATTGTGCAACAGCGGGTGCCATGACGGCATACCTCTGCCCTCTTTTAGGCGACGATAAGTACAACTTGTTGGCATAAAAAACACATCATCTAAGTTATCTTGGGTTAATTGCACACAATCTGGCACGAGCTCAGTACGTTGCTCATACTTAGAACATTGACAACTTTTATCATTGAGTAAATGACAAGCAATACTCGAGTAACTCATTTGTTCGTCTTCAGTGATATGTGTTGTCGGCATTAGCTCCATTTCATCTGTGGTGCTGTCATCATCAATAAATTTATGTAAGCAGCATTTAGCACAACCATCACATAATGACTCCCATTCGGGTCTGCTCATTTCATCTAATGATTTGGTTTCCCAAAAACGTTCGACCGGCACTTTTTTTGATTTTATTGTCGAACGGTTACTTTTTTTACTCATAGGGCTACTTATCGCTGTTTATGGCTTTCTATTATTTGAATCTAAGTTTTCTATTTAATACTTTTTATTGAATAGCCGGATATTTAATCTGATCTGATAAATGCCCAACTGAGCTTACAAAGTAATAAGATAAATTCCAATGCATTAAGCTTTTATAGTTGTCGTAGGCCAAATAAGCACGGCCTTTTTCATCATCAGGAAAAACTAAGGCGGCTTTAATATCCACTTTAGGTAGGTTAGTACCGTCGCTACGTCGAATGCCTAAAGCCTGCCATTGTGCTAAGGTTTTTTCGCTTTTGGCCCAAGCTTTTAACCAGTTTCTACGACCACCAGTATTTTTAGGAATAGCTAATGAGGTATCAAAACCACTAGGTAGTTTAACTTGACGACCCCAAGTGAGTTCATCGTTCCAGCCTTGTTTTTTCAGATAATTTGCCATTGAAGCAAAAACATCAGCTTGGTTAGCCCAAATATCTTTTTTGCCATCGCCATCACCATCAACAGCATAACCAACAAAAGAAGTGGGTATAAACTGATTTTGTCCCATAGCACCGGCCCAAGAGCCTTTCATGTTGGCACTGTCAATATGACCTTCTTGTAATATCTGTAACGCGGCCCAAAGCTGCTTTTTAAAGAAGACTTCACGACGTCCTTCATATGCTAAAGTTGATAACGCAGAGATAACATTATAATTGCCCATTATTTTGCCAAAGTTAGTTTCTAGCCCCCAAAGCGCGACGATAAAACGTGGTTGTACGCCATATTCGGTAGCTACTTTTTTCAGCAGCACTTCGTGTTCTTTATACTTTGCTCTAGCGCGCTTTATTTTCCAATCAGGTAAGCGTTTTGGCAAATAAGTATCAAGTGTTTCAACCGTTTCTGGCTGATTTCGATCGGCTTTTACCGCACGTTGATGGAACACAACATTAGTAAAAGCTTCATCGATTAATGCTTGCTCAAAGCCCTTAGCTAGCGCCTCTTGCTTGAGCTTAACAATATATTGCTCAAAGCTGACTTTAGTCTCTGATGTTATTGCCGCTTTGTTAGTAGCAAAACTCGTTTGTGAACATAAGGCTAAGCACAGGGAAAGTAATAATATCTTTACTGATTTTATGGCGTTAATAGTGCGCATTATGATTTATCTCCTTGACTATCATCGGTATCTTGCATGTCAGCTTTGTGCGCTTTTAACATGTCTTCTTCCTGCGGCGTTAATTGCAGATAATAACCTTGTTTGGCTAAACTTACTTTTACTTTATCAAGATCAGAAAAGCCCAGTTTGACTTTGGTTGCAAGGTTTAACACGGTAACCATCACCGGCTTACCAAACATTTTCATCAAGGCTTCAGGCACCTCAGAAAAATCATCTCGTTTATTAATAAAGAGATAGGTTTGTATTTTTTTCGAACTTTTATAAACACTGCACAGCATAATGGAGACCTATGATTAAAAATGGGTTATGAAAGGTTGCTAACTTGGCTTTATCTTAGCAACCTTTGAGTAAAGTTATCATAACAAAACGACAGCGTTTTGACTGCTAACTGATGCTTTACTCAAGATAATTCAAGCATCAGTTAAGGACAATTTATGCATAACTGATACTTAAGTTATTGAAAGTCATTCTCAACAAATATTAACAATTTATCACCTAACAAGGGCTTACGCCAACCGCGCATAATATCAACCATGTTGAGGTTATTCTGTGCACCATTGAGCTTAAAATGCCAAGACAGAAATTGATTTATTTGCTTTTTAGAAGCTAAATTTTCTGTCAATAAATTGGTTTGTGTACTTAATTCGTTAATATAATTTTTAACTTTTTTAAAGTTCTGCTTATACCCAGGATATTCGTCAAGACGAATAATTTGTTCAGGTAATTTAACATTTTGTGCTTCAGCTACACGTTTTAATACCGTCAGCATCGCATTACCTTTATGACGAATATCAAGTAACTCAACACCTTCAATGCTCGACATAGCGCCAACATTGCTAGGATTAACTTGTGCCAAGGCCAATAAAGTATGATCTTTGGCAATAAAACCAATCGGGCGATCTTTTAATTTAGCTTGTTGATAGCGCCAAATAGTTAATTGCTGCAGTCGATAAAGTTGTGGTGGGTTTAAACGCCAAGCCATTTTAACATTGAGGTACAACTGACTTTCATCAATCGCTTTGAACTTACGTTCAACCATGACATCACTTTCTTCTTTCACTGCTGCTAACCAACCCGTCTTTTCAATATCTGCCATCAATCTAGGCAGAATATCAAACAAATGCTCAACATCAGCCGCCGCGTAACTCAGTTGCTTTTGTGTTAGCGGCCTTTTCATCCAATCGGCTCTAGATTCAGACTTATCCAGTTCAATACCGGTATAATGTGCAATCATAGCGGCATAGCCCATTGATATACCATGGCCTAAAAATGACATAATAATTTGGCTATCAATTAAGTTTATTGGCTGACAGTTACCTGCAGTGAGAAAGACTTCAAGATCTTCAGAGCAAGCATGCAGTACTTTTTGAACATTAGGATTTTCAAGTAATTGCCAAAAAGGTGATAAATCTGGTAAAGCGACCGGGTCAATTAAGGCTAAGGTTTTACCGTCGTTTATTTGAATAAGCCCTAACTTTGGATAGAGCGTTCGTGTGCGTACAAACTCAGTATCGATAGCAAGAACACTTGCTTGGGAATAGCGTTGACAAACTAGATGTAATTGCTCGGAGTCTTCGACATAGATTCTTTCAAGAGTTGCTTGCACGTAATATCCTATATAAACCAAATACTAAGAAAATCGCTTGTTGTTGTATTGAAAACGTTAACAGCGGGTAGTGGGAAGTTGCATTATATCAATTTGACTAATTAAGTGTACCATAGCTTATTTTCTAATTGTTTTCTAACCATTGCTAAGATGAAACTTAATGGCTCAAGACAAATAAACAGGCTCTGTTGTAGTTAATTGTTGTCGTATCAGATGAAATTAACGCGGCTATCCATATCTGGCCCATCACCTTAATTACTCGCTAAACAGTTGACGGACTAAAGTCCGACCTACAAAAGATCACAACAAGTTATAACAAATTACGAAAAATCACAAAAAATTCAACACGACATGAACACCCGTAGGCCTGATGTAGGTTGGACTTTAGTCCATCAAGTTAAATGAAATTTAACTGTCTTTGCCATAAATACTAACCGATAAAGATAAGAGCCGCTACAAATGTCTTTTGGCCTATCGCGTTAATTGCTCGCTACACGGTTGACGGACTAAAGTCCGACCTACAAAAAATCGCAAAAGATCACGAAAAATTCAACACGACATGAACACCCGTAGGCCCGATGTAGGTTGGACTTTAGTCCATCAAGTTAAATAAAATTTAACTGTCTTTGCCATCAATACTGACCGATAAAAATAAGAGCTACTGCAAATGTCTTTTGACCGATCACCTTAATTGCTCGCTAAACGGTTGACGGACTAAAGTCCGACCTACAAAAGATCACAAAAAAATTCAACACGACATGATCACCCGCAGGCCTGATATAGGTTGGACTTTAGTCCATCAAGTTAAATGCAATTTAACTGTCTTTGCCATCGATGCTGACCGATAAAGATAAGAGACACTGCAAATGTCTTTGGGCCTATCGCGTTAATTGCGCGCTAAACGGTTGACGGACTAAAGTCCGACCTACAAAAGATCACAACAAATTATAACAAATTACGAAAAATCACAAAAAATTCAACACGACATGAACACCCGTAGGCCCGATGTAGGTTGGACTTTAGTCCATCAGGTTAAATGCAATTTAACTGTCTTTGCCATCAATGCTGACCTATAAAGATAAGAGACACTACAAATGTCTTTTGGCCTATCGCGTTAATTGCTCGCTAAACAGTTGACGGACTAAAGTCCGACCTACAAAAGATCACAACAAATTCAACACGAAATAATCACCCGTAGGCCCGATGTTGGACTTTAGTCCATCAGGTTAAATGCAATTTAACTGTCTTTGCCATCGATGCTGACCGATAAAGATAAGAGACACTGCAAATGTCTTCTGGCCTATCGCGTTAATTGCTCGCTACACGGTTGACGGACTAAAGTCCGACCTACAAAAAATCACAAAAAATTCAACACTAAACAATCACTCATCATATTAATCAGCTGCTTAACAGTTAACAGAATAAATCTCAGCTAACAAAAAAACGTAGCTAACATGATAATTTTCTCTCTAAGCCTTTAAACAGTAAACTTCATAATCTAACAACAGTGTTGTGGAACCGCACAAATAAAAATGACAAGTTCGATAATTAATTGAACTTGTCATTTTTTCAGCACTACCACCTTGCTATTTTTAACGTTTACGTCTGGTCACTTGTTTGCTGCGGTGTTGATGCTTTTTAACTGAGCGACGAATTCTGCGGCTTTTCGCGTTATCCATGGCTTTCTCATCCACCTTAACTTTACTTTGTATTTCAGGCGCTAAATCAACCAGTGTTCTGTAATAGTTAACATCTTTTAAATTTAATTCTGTCCAACCACCTAAAGGTAACTGACGCTTCATTTCCATATCGCCGTAGCGAACACGGATCAAGCGGCTTACTTGTACATCTTGGCTTTCCCACAAACGACGAACTTCACGGTTACGTCCTTCAGATAGCACAACATGGAACCAATGGTTGCGACCTTCACCACCTCGGTAAGTAATTTTTTGAAACTTCGCGGTACCATCTTCTAGTTTCACGCCATGGCGCAAAGTTTGTAACATGGCTTCATTAACGTCACCAAATATCCGCACCGCATATTCACGCTCAACCTGTTTTGAAGGGTGCATTAAACGATTGGCAAGCTCACCATCAGTGGTAAAAAGTAACATGCCTGAGGTGTTAATATCCAAACGACCTACCGCGACCCAACGACTACCATCTAACTTAGGTAAACGGTCGAATACTGTTGGGCGACCTTCGGGATCTTTACGGGTACACATTTCACCTTCTGGCTTGTTGTACATTAATACCCGGCAAAAATCTTCTTCTAGTGCCTTAAGCTTAATTTGATGGCCATCAACTCGAATAAGTTCATTGCCTTCAACACGGTCGCCTAAATAAGCGGTTTTACCTTCAACACTCACACGACCGGCGCTAATGTAGGTTTCCATTTCACGACGTGAACCAGCACCCGCTCGCGCTAATACTTTTTGTAATTTTTCAGACATAGGTCTTAACTCTCTTACGTCAGTAACTTCACAGTTAACACGGTACAAACCGGCTACTATTACGTCTCTGTCTCTTTAAGTTTGGGGTAAATAACCCCGGTGTTTAGTTATTGCTATTATAGCTAAAGTGTTAAAAATTTTAACGAGTAAAATCTGCCATCGGCATTAACTCTGGCAATTGGTCAAGTGATGTTAGCGAAAAGTAATCAAGAAATCCTTGCGTACTTGCATACAATACCGGCCGACCTGGTACTTCTTTTTGGCCTACGGTTTTAATCCAATTTCTATCCGTTAATGTCTTAATGATTTGACTACTAACACCAACACCGCGAATGTCTTCTATTTCACCACGGGTTATCGGTTGTTTATAGGCAATTAACGCTAAGGTTTCTAAAATAGCACGTGAGTATTTCGGTGCTCTTTCTTTATATAAATGCGCTAAATCATCACTAAGCGCTATCGGTGTTTGAAAACGATAGCCTGACGCGACTTTGTTAAGCTCAACGCCACGACCTTTATACTGCGCCTGAATAACGATAATTATATCACGAATACGAAGATTACTAATACGATATTCAATTAAAAAATCGCGTTTAAGTAATTGCACTGACAACGGCTTATCAGCAATAAATAATGCGGCTTCAACCAAGCGTTGTAGCTTGGCATCATCGATGTCTTTGTGGCGTATTTTATCGGTTATCATTGCTACTTATTTTACCCTTGATTCTACTATAAGTTCTGCTATAAGTTTTTCTAGTACTGAGTATGCCGAGGAAGGCAAAGATGTATTTCACCATAAACTTGTGTTTGAACACACTCAATTAACGACTCTTTAATGAGTTCAAGAATGGCTAAAAATGTCACAACAACACCTTGTTTACCTTCTTTCACGGTAAATAAGTCGCTAAAATTTCGATAGGGTTGCTCGCTTTCAGTCTCTGTAAGGGTCGCCAAAATATCGGCCATACGCGCTCTAGTCGATAACGACTCTTTTTGGATATGATGATGTTCATAGGCCTGAGTGCGCTTTATTACACCTTGCAGGGCCGTGACTAACTCAGCTAAGTCCACTTGGCTATTAAGTATTTCAGGGATAAAATTCTCGGCTAATTCTACGTTGGCAACATAGCTATCACGGTCCACTCGCGGTAGCTCATCAAGGTTTTCAGCTGCCTTTTTTATCACTTCATATGCTTGTAGTTTTCTAACCAATTCTGCTCTTGGATCACCCTCGTCTTCTGTAACGGCTTGTTTGGGTAATAATAAGCGTGATTTAATTTCAGCTAAAATCGCCGCCATAACCAAATATTCAGCAGCTAATTCCAACTTAATATCTTTCATCAAATCGACATAAGCCATATATTGCGTGGTAATAGGAAAAATAGGTAAATCTAAAATATCAAATTTTTGTTTACGAATTAAATACAATAAAAGATCGAGCGGCCCTTCAAACAACTCAAGAATAACTTCTAAAGCGTCAGGAGGAATAAATAAATCTTCTGGCTTTTCAATTATCGCCTCACCGCGCAATAAGGCAAAAGGTAATACTTGCTGCAACATAACACCAGACACGGGACTGTTGCCTTGCGTGATCTTATTAGATAATTCCTCTGTATTATCAGGCATCAGCAGCTTGCAACATTGAAATTTTTTGTTTCATAAATAGGACGTAAAAATTATGGTTAATCATTGATTGTACTAAGCGATATTGTGCCAAGTGATACTATACCAAGCGATACTATTGAAACGGTGTTGGGTCACCTTCACCAAAACGAATAATTTCAACTTCATCATTAGAAAAGTCGATCACCGTAGTTGGTTTTTCGCCTAAATGGCCACCATTCATAATCAAGTCAACTTGGTGTTCTAAAATATCGCGGATGTGCTCAGGGTCAAACTCTGCGGTGGTATCGCCAGGCATGATCAAGGTAGTCGACATGATTGGCTCGCCCAATTCAGCTAATAATGCTTGGGCAATATTATTGTCAGGTACGCGAATACCGATAGTTTTACGCTTGGGATTTAGTAAGCGTTTAGGCACTTCTTTTGAGCCTTTAAAAATAAAAGTATAAGGCCCTGGGGTATTATTCTTTAGTAAGCGAAAAACACTGTTTTCAACACGAGTATATTCTGACAATTCTGACAAGTCACTGCACATTAAAGTAAAATTATGCTCTTTACTAATATCTCTAATGTTGCAAATTCGCTCCAAGGCTTTTTTATCACCGATATGGCAGCCTAAAGCGTAACCAGAGTCGGTTGGATAAACAATAACGCCACCTTGGCTAATAATGGCAGCTGCTTGCTTCATTAAGCGACCTTGCGGGTTATCGGGGTGAACATAAAAAAACTGACTCATAATGAGCTCCAACTAAATAATACCAATTTGATTAATTAAGTGATTAATTAAACTCAGCTATACAGCTTAATTAAACTGACCTGTGATTAAAATTTCTCGCTTACTTTAGAAGCAATTAAAATTAACGACCAACCAGCAAGATTGCACATTAGTTAATCGCTTATGCTTGCCAAAGTTGCCAAATGGGCTTAGCCTGCTCAGGCATAATTAAATTGCGCCCTAAATCGCTCCAGCGACTTGGCTGATGAAAATCAGATCCCATCGAAGCATGTAAATCATATTCTGCACAATAGCTTAACATTATTTTACGCTGTTCGTTGCTCATCTGTGGTAAAACCACCTCTAAACCGTCACCTTGTGCGGCCTTAAAATCAACAATTAAGCGTCGTAACCATTTGGCGGTTAAATCATATCGAATCGGATGCGCCATCACAGCAACACCACCAGCAGCATGAATAACCGCCACAGCTTCTTCTATGCTACACCAATTAGGGTTGACATAAGCGCGCTGGCCTTTACCAATATATTTATCAAAGGCCGCTTGCATTTTACTGACGATACCGCGATGCAAAAGTACTTTAGCAAAATGTGCTCGAGTAATAGAACCCTCACCGGCTAATGCTTTAGCTTGGCTATAAACGTCGTTAAAACCACACTTTGTTAGTTTTTCGCCCATCGAAATAGCACGCGCTTCTCGACGTTGCTGCTGTGCTGAAATTAACGCCTGCAATGCCTCGTGCTCAGCATCAATATTTAAACCGACAATATGAATTTCAAAACCTTGCCATTGCGTCGATATTTCAATGCCATCAATTAAAGTTAATGGAATATTTTTGTCTATAATAGTTTGTTTTGCACTATCAAGACCTTTAACAGTATCGTGATCAGTAATGGCTAATACGTCAATTTGAAAGTTAACTGCCCGTTCTATTAGCTCTTTTGGCGTTAATGCGCCATCAGAGCAATTAGTATGGCTGTGCAGATCAACGCGCAAGTTGGAAAAATCTTTATCATTTGTAGAATCAGTAGTTGACATCATTACGTGAATCGGTTCTTCTATAGGGACTTAAAACTGTCTAAAACAAGTGCAAGTCGCTATTTGGGCAAGTGAATAACAACGATTTTACTGAGATAAAACAGATAATGATACAAGTAAAAAAAACTATTTCTTTGATTTGGTGGTGGCATAACTCTAGATAACTGGGTTGTGATGTTTACTTGTAAGTAAAAACTTCGAAAACCCGCATTTTATGGCGGGTTTTTTGTTTTTTAAATTTTGAATTAATTAAAACAACAAGAGAATAACTATGTTGCGTATTAAAGCTAAACGTTGGTTCTTATGGTGGCTTCTGCCTATTTACGCTGGATGACCTTTTTTTAAATAGATTATTTGTAGGAATACCCATGAGCAATACTCAAGAAAATAATACCGAACACAACGCCAAAACCAATACTGAAAAAATGCCATTAGATACGGCACAGCAAAATCAACAGCCTGGTGCTGTTGTCACTATCACTGAGAGCTTAAGTTATCAAAGTGATCCACTGGCAGTCTTTCACACACTTTGTGCTGAAAAAGAAAACACCCTGTTACTAGAGTCAGCAGAAGTTGATAAAAAGCATCAACTAAAAAGTTTACTGCTAACCGATACCGCGGTTAAGATTGTTTGTAATGGTCATATAGTTAGCTTTACTGCCTTAAGTAAAAACGGCGAAAATGCTCTTACCTTTGCTAAACAATCCTTAGCATCAGTCGCATCAATTACCGGTGACAACCAAACCTTTACAGCAAGCTTTTCACAAGTAACTGAACAATTAGATGAACGTTCACGCCTACTGGCTGTTAACCCATTTCAGAGTTTACGCTTGTTTAACCAACTTAAAAACACCAACAAACACCCATTTGCAGTCTTTCTTGGTGGCGCCTTTGCCTTTGATATGATGGCCATGAGTGAGTCATTACCTGAGGTTGCTGATGGCGAAAATTCCTGTCCTGACTTTGTTTATTATCTCGCAGAAACTCTGATTATTATTGATCATGAAAAACGGTCAAGTGAAGTGATCACTAACCAGTTTACCGGCACAGGTTATCAAGCAGCCAAAACAGCAGCATTAGGCAGAATCAAACAAATAAAAGCTAGCTTATGTACTGATATCACCGCTACATTTGAGCTTAAATCTTTAGAGGTTGATGCCAACGCAAATACTCATTTGAGCGCTGATTCAAAGATAAGTGCAAATGAGCATAATGCACTGAGCTGTGACATCGACGATAACGCTTTCTGTCAAATAGTAAATGACTTAAAAGAGAACATTTTAGCCGGTGATATTTTTCAGGTCGTTCCCTCTCGCACCTTTAGCCTGACTTGCTCAAATAACCTTAACGCCTATAAAGCCTTAAAGCAGAGTAACCCAAGTCCTTACATGTTTTATTTGCAAGATAGTGAATTTTGTATCTTTGGTGCCTCTCCAGAGTCAGCGCTTAAATATCAACAAAGTAACCGACAAGTAGAAATTTACCCTATTGCCGGTACGCGTCCACGGGGGCTTAACCCTGATGGCAGCTTATCCCCCGACTTAGATAGCCGTATCGAATTGGACTTGCGATTAGATAAAAAGGAATTAGCTGAGCACATTATGTTGGTTGATTTAGCCCGCAATGATATTGCACGTGTTAGCCAACCTGGCACCCGTCACGTAGCTGACTTATTAAAGGTTGATAGATATTCCCATGTCATGCATTTGGTTTCTCGTGTCTGCGGCACATTAGAAGATGAATTAGACGCACTGCATGCTTATCAAGCTTGCATGAATATGGGCACCTTATCGGGCGCACCAAAAGTAAAAGCAACATCATTAATACGTGAAGTTGAAGGTAAACGCCGTGGCAGTTATGGCGGCGCTGTCGGTTATTTAACTGGCGAAGGTGATATGGATACCTGCATTGTTATTCGCTCAGCCTTTGTGAAAAATAAGCGCGCACAAATTCAAGCTGGTGCCGGCGTAGTTTTTGATTCTGATCCACAATCTGAAACCAACGAAACCCGACAAAAAGCGCAAGCGGTGATCAGTGCGATTAAGGAAGCAGAAGGTAAAGTATTGATAATTTCTCATCAAGAAAGAGCTAAAACAATAGTGAATAGCGAAACATTACAGCAGGAGGTGAAATCATGAAATCATCTGACCTTTTAACAGACACTTTACCCGGCTCTTTATCTAACACTTTGCCAGAAATTGTCATGCTAGATAACCTCGACTCATTCACCTATAATTTAGTTGATGAATTTCGTTGTTTAGGCTATCAGCATACCATTTACCGCAATACTTTAAGCGCTGACTTTATTTTTCAAAAGCTGCAAGAGAAACAGCAAAGCAACAGCGCAGGTGTTATTCTAGTACTTTCACCTGGGCCAGGCGACCCAACACATGCCGGTTGTTTAATGGCGTTACTAAAACTTTGCGCGGGAACATTCCCTATACTGGGTATTTGCTTGGGACATCAGGCATTAATTCAACATTATGGCGGCGTTATAACGCGCGCACCTGAAGTGGTGCATGGTAAATCGTCAAACATCATCCACAACGAAGTAGGTGCCTTCAACAATATTGCTAGTCCTTTACCTGTAGCGCGTTATCATTCACTTGTTGCCAGTGTTATGCCGAAACAATTAACCATGACCGCACAGGTTAGTTTACTGCACAACAATGAGGAAATTATTTTACCGATGGCCATCGAACATAGCACTGATGCCGCCATTGGTTTTCAATTTCATCCTGAATCAATACTCACCACCTTTGGCACCAACTTATTAGCGCAAAGCCTACGTCACCTATCAGCTTTAGCCAATAAAAGCCTTTATAAAGCAAACGGGAATGCTCATGACAACCACTGAACTTAGTAGCACAACATCAAAAGATACTCGGGCAGTAAGTAACGATGACATGACTCATAGTGCACTTAATACCTTAGTTGACGGTTATTCATTAACCCAGCAGCAAAGCCAAGATGTATTTGAACAAGTGATCAATGGCCACGTTGCCCCTGAACGATTAGCGGCGATACTCACTGCATTAAAAATAAAAGGTGAAACACCGGCTGAAATTGCTGGCGCTGCAATGGCAATTCGAGATAATGCCACGCCTTTTCCAAACCAAACCAACAGCGTTGCTGATTGTGTTGGTACGGGTGGCGATGGTGCAAATACCATTAATATCTCCACCACAGCGGCTATTTTAGCGGCGGCTTGTGGTTTAAAAATGGCTAAACATGGTAATCGAAGTATCTCCAGTATGTCGGGCTCTGCCGATTTACTCGAAGCGTTCGGTGTTAACTTAACCATGTCACCTGAAGTAGCGAGTCAATGCTTGGCACAAGCCAACATCTGTTTTTTATATGCGCCGGCTTATCATAGTGGCTTTAAACATGCAGCCCCTGTACGTAAAGCCATGGCAATTAGAACACTGTTCAATATTCTAGGTCCCTTAGTCAACCCTGCAAAACCTGATATTATGTTACTCGGTGTTTATATACCTGAGCTCATTACCCCAATAGCTCAAGCCTTATTACTTACCGGTGTTAAACACGCGTGGGTAGTTCACGGTAGTGGATTAGACGAAATAGCCTTGCACGGCAAAACACAGGTTACTGAGATTCATCATGGTGTATTAGCTAAAAAAGAAATTTCACCCGCAGACTTTGGTTTAAAAAACTATACATTAGCTGATATTAAAGGTGGAACACCGCAAGAAAACGCCGATATTATTCAAGCCATATTGGCCGGCAAAGGCCAAGAAGCACACAATTGTGCGGTGGTAATTAACTGCGCGGCGCTACTTTATTTACATCGCGAGCAATTAAATGGCCAAGCAGATACTTTATTATTAGCGGCGCAACATGCCGCAAAAGTGCTTGCTTCTGGTGCCGCCACAAAAACATTAGCAGACTTAGTTCGACTATCAAATTCCGGAGCAGCAGCATAATGAGTAACATTCTTGAGCAAATCGTCGATAATCGACGTATTGAGATAGCACAACTAAAAAAAGACCTGCCTTTAGCCAGCTTTATTGATGGCTTAACGCCGTCAAAAAAAGACATGTATCAGGCATTAACACGCACAGCAGAAAAACCTTACGCCGGCTTTGTTTTAGAATGTAAAAAAGCCTCGCCATCGAAAGGCATAATTAGAGCCGATTTTAATGCTGGGGAAATTGGCGGTATTTATGATAAATATGCCGCAGCAATTTCAGTACTCACCGAACGTAAATATTTTCAAGGCGACTTTAACTATCTTAAGACAGTAAGTGACTTAGTCAGCTGCCCGGTACTAAATAAAGACTTTTTCTTTGACACCTATCAAGTTTATTTAGCACGACACTATGGTGCTGACGCCGTATTATTGATGTTAAGCGTACTCAATGATGAAGAATATAATGAATTAGCCGCGGTTGCTCGGTCATTAAATTTAGCCATATTAACCGAAGTGTCAAATGAAGAAGAATGTCAGCGCGCTATTACCTTAGACGCAAAACTTATTGGTATTAATAATCGTAATTTACGTGATCTTTCTACTGATATTTCACGTACCTTTGACTTAGCGCCAACACTACCGGATGATCGTATCGTTATTTCTGAATCGGGCATTTATCACAATGCACAAGTAAGAGAACTTGCGCCTGCCGTTGATGGCTTCTTAGTGGGCAGCTCTGTCATGGCTGAAGACGATATTGACCTAGCTTGTCGACAACTTATATTTGGTCATCATAAAGTTTGCGGCTTAACCCGCCCAGAGCATGCGAGCTTTGCTATTGAGGCAGGTGCAGAATTTGGTGGTCTTATTTTTGCTGAAAAATCACCTCGATGTATTGATAAAGTGCAAGCTAAAGCCATTATTAAGCAAAACCCAAGTTTAAAATATGTTGGCGTATTTGTTAATCACTCTCAAGAAATTGTGCTTGAATTAGCGCATGATTTACAGCTTAGTGCCGTGCAGTTACATGGTCAAGAAAGCCAAGAGTACATTGATAGCTTAAGGGAAAAGCTAGCCCCTAGTTGTCAAATATTCAAAGCCTTAGCTGTAGAGCAAACAGTACCAACACTGCCAAAAAATGTTGATCATATTGTACTTGATGGCAAAAGTGCTGGTAGTGGTGAATGCTTTAATTGGCAAGCGCTAGCAGATAGTGAGCAAGACTTATCTCGTTGCTTTTTAGCGGGTGGCTTACAACTCGATAATGTCAGCCAAGCTTGTGAGCAGCTGAGCAACCAAGAATTATTTGGCTTAGATATCAACTCAGGTGTTGAGTCTAGCCCAGGCATTAAATGTCGCGATAAACTTCAACAAGTTTTCGCCAAAATACGGAATTATTAACATGTTAAAATCAACAACTGAAAATCAGGTTAAAAAAACTTTACCCGCCTACTTTGGTGAATTTGGTGGTATGTTTGTCGGTGAATTGCTGGTACCCGCTTTAGAGCAACTTGAACAAGCATTTATTGAATCACAAACTGATGAAGCTTTTTTAAAAGAGTTTAATAAACTACTAACAAGTTATGCTGGCCGCCCTACGCCGCTAACCTTGTGTCGTAATATTGTTAAAAACCCACTAGCGAAAATATACTTAAAACGTGAAGATTTATTGCATGGCGGTGCCCATAAAACCAATCAAGTGTTAGGACAAGCATTATTAGCAAAGCGTATGGGTAAAACTGAAGTTATTGCTGAAACAGGCGCTGGCCAACATGGTGTTGCCAGTGCAATAGCCTGCTCATTACTAGGCTTAAAATGTCGAGTTTATATGGGCGCTGTTGATTGTCAGCGTCAACAACCTAATGTTTTTCGCATGCAATTAATGGGAGCTGAAGTTATACCTGTAACCGCAGGTAGTGGCACACTTAAAGATGCAGTAAATGAAGCCTTACGTGACTGGTCTGCTAATTATGAAAACTCTCATTACTTATTAGGTACTGCTGCAGGTCCTCATCCATTCCCAACTATTGTACGTGAATTTCAAAAAATGATTGGGGAAGAGTCTAAACAGCAATTACTTGCTGAAGAAGGTCGTTTACCCGATTACGTTATTGCCTGTGTTGGTGGCGGCTCTAACGCCATTGGTATGTTCCATGACTTTATTGGTGACGAAGAAGTCAAACTTATTGGCGTTGAAGCTGGCGGCAAGGGTACTGACACCTCGCTACATGGCGCAACCTTGGTAGCTGGCACTAAAGGGATGTTACATGGTAACTATACCTACATCATGCAAGACAAAGTTGGCCAAATTGAAGAGTCTTACTCTGTATCAGCTGGCCTAGACTACCCTGCTGTTGGTCCACAACATGCACAATTGAAAGATTCTGGTCGTGCGCAATATGTTGCCATAAACGATGATGAAGCCCTAGAAGCATTTCAACTACTTGCACGTAGTGAAGGTATCATTCCAGCATTAGAGCCTTCTCATGCCTTAGCCTACGCCTTAAAAGTCGCTGAGCAAGCGACTGAAGAAACCATTATCTTGGTTAACATGTCTGGTCGAGGTGATAAAGATTTAGCCCATGTAAACGCGATCATATCGCCTGAAACTGCTGAAAAAAGTACAGTAAAACATCGAGGAGAGGCATAATGTCCCAAGCAAAAAATCTGGGTAGTCGTTATGACCAAACCTTTGAAAAATTAGCCGCAAATAATGAAGGGGCATTTATCCCTTTTGTGATCATTGGTGACCCCAATGCTGAGCAATCTTTTGCCCTAATTAAAACACTGATTGACGCTGGCGCTGATGCTTTAGAGCTGGGCATGCCGTTTTCTGATCCTAGTGCTGACGGTATTGTCATTCAAATGGCAGCACTGCGGTCATTAAAAGCTAATACCAATACCGATGTTTGTTTAGATATTTTAGCTAAAGTTCGTGCCTATGCACCTGACATACCGATGGGCTTGTTACTTTATGGCAACTTAGTCTTTGCCCGCGGCATTAATAATTTTTATCACGATGTAGCTACTGCTGGTGTCGATTCTGTGCTTATTGCCGACTTACCGATACGTGAAAGTGAACCCTTTAGACAAGCGGCAATCGCCAACGGCGTGGCACCCATTTTTATCGCCCCACCTAACGCAAGTGAAGACACCCTAGAAAAAGTAGCACAGTATGGTGCTGGCTATACCTATGTCTTGAGCCGCGTTGGTGTTACCGGTACAGAAACAGAAGCAGAAATGACCGGCCATAAACTTATTCATATCTTGGAGAAATACCAAGCTGCACCAGCGGTTATGGGCTTTGGTATATCAAAACCTGAACAAGTAAAAGCCGCATTGGCAACCGGTGCAAAAGGCGCTATTAGTGGCTCTGCCGTTGTTAAAATCATTGAAAGAAATCTTGATGATAACGATAATATGCTGAAAGAATTAACCCAGTTTATCAGTGCAATGAAACTAGCTACTAAGTTAAAAGTTAAAAGTTAAAAGTTAAAAATAGCACTCTGTTTTAAGTTTTGAGCTGTCAGTTAACAAATAATGCTTAATTTAAAAAAGCTCATAAGATTGCCTTATGAGCTTTTTTATTTTTTATAACTTAACTGACACGATCACCCATAGGTTCAACGTAAGCCCGACCTACAAAACAATCGCCCAACACGACATAATCACCCATAGGCCCGATGTAGGTTGGACTTTAGTCCATCAAGTTAAATGAAATTTAACCGCTCTTTGGCGTAAAAGCTGATCTACAAAGAACCAACAAATGTCTTTTAGCCCATCACGTTAATTGCGCGCTAAACGGTTGACGGACTAAAGTCCGACCTACAAAAGAGCAAGTGATTGCTAGCCTGATATTTTTGCCCAGGTGTCACGTAAACCTACTGTGCGGTTAAATACTAACTTACCTTGTTCTGTATCCTGTGCTGATATCTTATTATCTAAACAGAAGTAACCTTGACGCTCAAACTGAAATGCTTGCTCAGGCTTCGCTGCTGCTAAATAAGGCTCTACTTTCGCGTTAGTGATAATGGTCAACGAATCAGGATTCATTACACTATGAAAGTCTTCTGCGGCACCTGGGTTTGGTACAGAAAACAAACGCTCATACAGACGAATTTCTGCATCAAGGCTTTGCGCTGCCGCAACCCAATGAATAACACCTTTTGGCTTAGTGCCATCGGTTGGGTTTTTACCTAAAGTTTCGGTGTCATATTGGCAATAAACTGTCGTTACCTTGCCATCTTCATCTTTATCACAACGCGTAGCGGTTACTACATAAGCACCACGTAAACGTACTGCTTTATCTAGCACTAAACGTTTGTATTTTTTATTAGCTTCTTCACGAAAATCTTCTGCTTCAATGTAAAGTACTTTAGCAAATGGCACAATACGGGTACCAAAACTCTCATCGCTAGGATGATTTTTAACATTGAGGTTTTCAACAGTATCGGCTGGATAGTTTTCAATCACTAACTTAATCGGGTCAAGCACGGCCATAGCTCGTGGGGCATTGTCGTTTAAATCTTCACGAATACACGCTTCTAAAACACTCATTTCAACCGTGTTATCCATTTTTGTTACGCCAATACGCTTAGCAAATTCGCGTAATGAGCCAGGCGTAAAGCCTTTGCGACGAAAGCCAGCGATGGTGGGCATACGAGGATCATCCCAACCACTGACTAACTTCTCTTCCACAAGATTATTCAGCTTACGTTTGCTCATCACGGTATATTCAAGATTTAGGCGTGAAAACTCATATTGACGAGGTCTACTTTCAATTGAAATATTGTCGATAACCCAATCATACAAACGACGATTATCTTGAAATTCAAGCGTACATATTGAGTGGGTAATACCTTCAATAGCATCTGAAATACAATGGGTAAAATCGTACATTGGATAGATGCACCACTTATCAGCTGTTTGATGGTGATGAGCAAATTTAACCCGATAAATAATCGGATCACGCATGCACATAAAGCTTGACGCCATGTCAATTTTAGCGCGCAGCGCACACTGTCCCTCTTTAAAGTCACCTGCTTTCATTTTTTCAAATAAAGCTAGGTTCTCTTCAACTGACGTTTCACGGTAAGGACTGTTTTTACCTGCTTGCTTTAACGTGCCACGATACTCGCGTGTTTCTTCCGCATTTAAAAAGCAAACGTAAGCTAAATCTTTTTCAATAAGCTCAACCGCATAACCATATAAGCTATCAAAATAATCTGACGAATAATGAATATTACCCGCCCATTCAAACCCTAACCATTTAACGTCTGCTTGAATAGAATTTACATAATCAATATCTTCTTTTTCAGGGTTAGTGTCATCAAAACGCAAGTTACATAGCCCTTGATAGTCTTGAGCAATACCAAAGTTTAAACAAATGGCTTTCGCATGACCAATATGTAAATAACCATTTGGCTCAGGTGGGAAACGAGTTTGTACTTGGCTATGCTTACCACTAGCAAGATCGGCATCAATAATTTGACGAATAAAATTTGTTGGACGGTTTTCTACTTCCGACATCCACAGAACCCCTAAAAAATTTAAATAATACAATTACAAATATTATATCAATAGAATTACCCAGAGCCCACCTAAAGAATATATATTCTGCGATCAAAGGAAGATATAAGCTAACTTGTTCGCTTAAAACATCATTTTGTACTCGCTATCACTTACTCAGTACTAAAACTTACCAGCTGTGCAATATCATTAAGAACATAATCGCTCAAGAAAAATACATTCACATCCCATCAATATGTTGTTATGTTGTTTATAATTATCCTTTATTGTTAACCGTATTAATGTCTGAATGCTCATCTGTTGAAACAACACTTTCATCTAACAATTTACTCCTTAAAAATGCTCAACAATGGCAACAACAATCTAACAGTGCGCTGACCGTTAATGGTTATTATCGCCCAGGAGTTAAAAACGCCAAACGTATTCACTTGCTACACGGTAATGGCTTTTCCGCCATGACCTTAGCCGCCATGGCATCACAATTACCCAAAGACTGGTCAATTTGGTTAACTGATGCGCCCGGTCATGGCTATTCAACACAACCAACAACAAAAATGCCAAACTGGCAAAAAATGGCTAATACCATCGCTGATGCAATTTATCTTCAAGCCAATGTTAAAGAAAACGGACCTTTGATCGGTATTGGACATTCAATGGGTGGTGTTATAACGCTACTAGCCGCCGTTAAATATCCAGATTTATTCAGTGAAATTATTTTACTCGATCCAGTTTTATTTCAAACTGAGATAATTATAGCGCAGCAGCTTATGCAAGTGACTGGCGCGTGGCGCAGAGTTGCACTAGTTAAGTCCGTCACTAATCGCACTGCAACGTGGCCAAGTTTAGCTGTTATGAAAGAAAATATTGCGGGAAAATCTCTTTATAAAGCCTGGCATCCACAGGTAGTAAGCGATTATTGCGCGTTTTCCACTAATGTTGGGCATCAGCATGGCGTTGAGCTCAGTTGTCAGCCAACTTGGGAAGCTTCAATTTTTGGCTCTTATCCAAAAGGACTATGGCGAGCAATATACAAAATAAAGATCCCCGTAGAGATATTAGTGGCCAATAAAAGCTATTTATTTATTCCTAAAGCGGTAAAAAGAGCAGCAAAAATCAATAAAGATATTCAATGGCAAAAGTTCGGCCGACATCACTGTTTCCCTATGGAGCAGCCAGCAGAAACAGCAAAAGCCATTACTGATTTAATAATCTCAAAGCATTGGTAATGTAACAAATAAAGCTTGTAAAGTTGCGTTGTAAGCATTTTATCACTTAGATAATTAAAATTAGTAGCTTACCTTTCTACTCAAAAGTATAAGTAGTACAGATATATGCTGCAGTGGTCATTTTTGTGCTACCTTTAACTGACTGATATTATATCTACATGGATGTTTAAATGAAAAAAATGCTTGTTATTCAACTTTTACCTGTACTTTTACCCACACTTTTACTTTGCAACAACGCAGTCGCTATAGAGCTTTCTCAACATTTAAGCACTTCAACCGAGCCGACACCCAAAGTGAGAGTTGACCCTACCTATCCAATATCTGCCGCACGTAATAATCGCGAAGGTTGGGCTACATTTAGCTTTATAATCGAGAAAGATGGGAGTGTCTCCAACGTGCTAACAAAAGAATCGTCCGGCAGTAAAGATATTACTTTTGCGGCTAAAAAAGCGCTAATGCAGTGGCAATATCAGCCAGCCATTGAAAATGGCGAACCAATACAACAATGTGTTAATCGTGTACAACTTAACTTTAGAATGCACGAAGGCGGCACTAAAAAAGTCACTCGTCGATTTAACAGTCTGTATATTATAACAAAAGCTGCCTTAGCAGAGAATAATTATGTAGAAACAGAAGCACTGTTAAACCAGTTTAAAAAAATAAGATACATGCATCTGTCAGAGCATAATTTTTTACAATTATTAAGTGCTCAATACGCAAAAGCGATAGGTAATGACACCATGCAACTTAGTCATTTGAATAAAGTAAAGGTTGCCTCAAGCGATAAAAATGCAGCACATGAATTATCAATTCTAGATCAACGTTTTGTATTAGAAATCAAACTAAATCAATTAAAAAATGCCTATCAAACCTATAAAATAATCGAAAAAATTTCCTTTGCGAATCCATATTTAGCGCATTATCAAAACTTGATTGAACGGGTTGATGTCTATATTAACTCAGAGAAACAACTTATCGTCAATGCCGATATTCGTAGTGATGACTATTGGCATCATGCTTTGGTGCGTAATGAATTTACCTGACTTCCGCCGATTTATCTTCTTTAAATTTACTCTTTCTAATTATTTAATTGAGGTATTTAATCGTATCCAAATGTAACATTAAGTTGGAGTCTTAAAGGAAGTAATCTAATACTTGTTCACATATTCAAGGAGGGTTTTATGTCTATTATGAAAAGATTTATCAGTAATTTTTAATGTATTCAAAATTTAGATTAGTTCTAATTTAGGGCTTAATATCTACCTTAAAATTAGATTAGTTGCCATAGGATGAAAATAATGAACATTACAAAAAAACTATATATAGCACTTGCGGTATTTTTTATATCTACTCTTTCATTGGATATTGATCGCATTAATGAAGAAATAACATTTAATTTGCAATTTAGTCAGGCATATGCACAGGAGGATGAAATAGAAGTAATTACTGTATCAGGTAAGCGGTATATACCTCCCGCATATTTCTCTCTTATTAAAGACTATGAAATAGAAGCATATTGGTATGATGGCGGTAACCAAGATAGAATTGAATATTATGAAGATTGGGAAGATCATTGTACTTCGCTTAGTTGGAAAAGGCCTTTAGGTTGTAGTTTATCTAATATTCCAGATCTTTCTCCAAATGGATGTTCAACTGCATTTGCAGGAGTTGACTTTTATAATAGCTGGGACGCTATTTTTGTAAAAGATTGCAATGGGCACGATGAGTGCTTTATTGATCTCAATAGTACATATGGGTCTTGTAACAATATGCTACGAGTAAATATGGTTGACACATGTACAGTAAAAAATGAAGAGGCAACAAACAATGGTTATTTATTCGATGTATCAGAGTGCTGGGATAAGTCAACAGAATATTATATAGGAGTTAGCACACCGATTGGAGCTGCAAAATATGTAGCAGCTCAAAAAGATTCCGCATGTGTTTCTTGGGCTGATAGAATGGATAAAGATTGTGATAGTCCACATTAGATTAATCATTTATAGGGCAAAAAATGAAAAATAATAAATTCTTTTTATTAGTGTACCTTTCTTTTATATGTACGAATGCCAATGCTGTTGAGTGTTTTTTGTTCTATGATGGTTTGAACCCTTTAAAACAATCAAGTCCTTTTATCGAACGTGTAGTTTCAATTAAAGAGAAGCAAAAAAAACAAGAAAAACGTGAAATTGCTCAAAAGCGACTTTATCAAGCTAAGTTGATAAGGTCGTTAAGCGCAGATGAATACCTAAAATCCTGGCTATCAGGAAAGATTGAAAGCTCTTTTATTGTTGGTGGAAAAGAATATAACTTACTTGATTTTGCTCTAATTAATGGCGCTAAAGAAAACGTAGTAGAAGAGCTATTTCAACTAGGTTTCAATGTTTCTAAACACACAGTTCCATTTTTATTGAATAGTTACAACTATAAAAAAGCAATAGACATTATAGACAGAATGTCTATTGCTGCCCTAGGAAACATATTAATTCTGGACAATAAAAAATATTATTCTATTGCAAACTATTTTTTGTTGATGAAAAACTTTAAGGCAATTAAGTATCTAGAATCTCGGTATGGTTTGAATATAAATTCAAATATTGAAATAGGTGAAATTGTTGATATTGATAGTTTGCCTTTTGGGAAACGTTTGGAAGCATCAACAGTCATTGATATTTCTCATTATATAGAATTATATAAGAAACAAGAAAATGAAGTGTTTAACACTTCTCTAGAAAAAGAAAACTTTGACAGGGAGTATAAAATATATCGATTGAAGCATGACTGTGACAATATTAATGGATTTAATGTAAAGTTTGCAGTTAAAAAATCGAATATAGATAAGTTATTAAAGGAGTTAAGTATTACTCTGGATGACATTCAAAAAAAAGAATTGAACGAATTATACGAATTAGTTAAAAATCCTATCATACAAGAATACATAGCAAATAAGGTAGAGTTACGCTTCAGAAAAAGTGTAGTAAAGAAATCAAAGTTTATAAATAGTTTTGATTCTTTAACACAAGATGAAATTATTCTGTCTTTAAATAATGAAGAGCAGTTTTACATAGATGCTAGCGGTTTAACTTTGAAGGAGTTTTTATTCTTAAACAACAAATATAAATGGGAGCGAAACTCCATAGAAATGAGCCTTAATCGACTCGCATACTATTTAATTAAAAATGAAATTAACATTTCGAAAAAAAAATATAAAAATAGTTTTAAATCAATAGGTTCATTAAATGAAAGAGGTAAAAATTTATCTTATTTTTTGCTAAAACATGCTAAAAGTAATGAAAGTATGATTACGGTACATAATAACTTACCTGAACCAACTTCTATATACGGGTTGAATGCATTGGAAATGTTGTATATTAAGTCAAAGTTATATGAGGAGCTTCGTGATTCAATAGAAGTTATATCAAAAACTTTACGTAAATCAAATAGGAATAGGTTGTGATCACCAGTTATTCTTTAAGGCTTTTGATAAAAGGGGGAGTTGCATTGGTGCTTGCACATATTCCACTTTTACTTTTATATATGGGGTTTGAAATTTTCCCTATAGTTATTTGGGTTGGTTTGTTAGAAAACCTTCCTCAGTTATTTTTAGATGTTAACTCTATAAGTTGGTTTGAGGTTGGTGAATTTGGTATAATGAGTTACACATGGGAGGGGTTTATAATTTCATTTATTTGTAAATATATAGTATTTTTATTTTTTATAATACTGTTTGATATGTGTGTTATGTGTGCTCGAAAAAAATGAATATGTTTTGAGAGAAGTCAAAGCTTTGAAGTAACGAAGTAACTTAACTTGAACTCGACTTATTGTTTAGATGAACATTAACGGTAAGTTAACCAAAATCGATATTCGTTGCGCTAATAAACGTCATGTTTATTCAAACATGAAAAATACCAGACGATTGGCAGCAATGTCAGGTCTTTATTTTTGGCGAAAACAATGCCAAATTTAATCTCGTTGAGCATCCATTTAAAGTCTAGGTAACCCTTGCAGTCGTAACTTATCGGTAGCTACATAAAGGTGTTTAAGTTAAATAAAGTCGTCTTCAAGAACATTTAATTTCGGACCTAGTGGTATAAAAACCAAAAAAGCGCAGATGGCCTGCGCTTTCTAAAAACTCCATTCGTTGCTCCAAGCTAAGTAAGCTTAACTAAAACTGAGCTACAACCTGTTCAACAACCATTTTAATCGCTTTACTTGGATTATCTTGCTCAGATGACTTAATGCGCTTAACTGCCCATCCGTGCCATACCGGTTGGTGGCTTTTGACATCATAGACATCTATTGCCAATTTTCCTTCCGTGATATTTCGTACGCGTGTATCCGTACCCATGCCACCGTAATAACGACTGCCCCACATAAAACTGTTACGGTATACTAGCGGAAAAGAGTCAACTTTTACTTTCTCTCGACTACCCATGGTATATGAAATAGTAAAGTCAGCCTGCTCGGTATCATTCACTAATTGATAGCCTTTAGCGATGAAAGCTTGTTCAATAGCATTATCAATTCTGACTTTCATCACTGGGTTAGCATCAACAGACTCCGCTAAAATTTTGCTCTGGTTCAGCCATGCAAATGTTTTATAATCAGCAGTAGTAATCTCACTATTGCGATCAAAGTCAACTCTAGCTTGCTGGGTTGACACACAACCAGCCATTACACCGACAAGTGCTAATATGATAATTAGTTTATTTTTTAACATAAATCCTTCCAAATAACTTTGATGTATTTAAACTCTAAATAACAGCCTACCATAAATATGTTAATAAACTGTTGAAACATATCATGGCCATACTCTGCTAACATAATAATAAAGAATAACGCCTCATAGTAAACTACTGACCACGAAAATATAGTTAAAAAAGATAATAGCAGCATAATAACTTAACTATTAATTGCCTTTGAACTATTAAACGACAAGGCTTAACTATATGACCAGACTAACACCCTATTAATGACAAAATTTTATTTTTAGCTCGTGTAGGTAGTAAGAATTAGTAAAAATAATCATAAATTGTAAACTTTCCATTGACACATTTAGACAAACCCATTAAAACTATAGGTATTACTTTTTTATACAAATACTTTTCAACATGAACTTTGTTAATACCCTACTATCTCTCCTCATTGTCGTCTTGGTCTCAAAACCCAAGCGCGGATGATATTGTATGTAGAAATAAAGTAAAAAAAACAACAATAAACCCTCGCTCTGAAAAGAACGGGGGTTTTTTTATCACTATTTATTTCGATTGATATTATTTATTAAAGGAATTACATATGACAAAAGAGCAATTCTCAGGTGCAGAACTTGTGGTGAAAACCCTGTCAGCACTTAAGGTAAAGTACTTGTTTGGCTATCCGGGAGGGACGGTATTAGATATTTATGATGCACTCTTTCGACAGGACGATGTTGAACATATTCTTGTGCGCCATGAACAGGCGGCAACACACATGGCAGATGGCTTTGCCCGCGCTACCGGTGAAGTAGGCTTTGTTTTGGCGACATCAGGTCCAGGTGCGACTAATTGCATTACTGGCATAGCAACCGCGTATATGGACTCAATTCCTATGGTGGTGCTTTCTGGCCAAGTACCCACCGAACTTATTGGTGACGATGCTTTTCAAGAAACTGACATTGTTGGTTGTTCTCGCCCCATAGTCAAACATAGCTTTAACTGTCGTCGTGCTGTCGATATTCCTAACACGATTGCTAAAGCATTTTATATTGCTAGTACCGGTCGACCAGGCCCTGTGGTTATCGAACTACCTAAAGATATTTTAACGCCGCAAAACAAGGTAGATTTTAACTACGATGCACAAGTGAACATGCGATCGTACAACCCAAACGTAAAGGGCCATCACCGTCAAATTAAAAAAGCCGTGCAGGCAATAAGCCAAGCAAAACGCCTGGTGGTTTATGCAGGTGGCGGCGTAATCATAGCAAATGCCGCAGAGTTACTAACCGAATTAGTTGAAAAACTAAATGCACCGGTTACCAATACCTTGATGGGATTAGGCGCTATCTCAGGTATACATGAAAACTTTATTGGTATGCTAGGCATGCATGGCAGTTTAGAAGCCAATAGATCAATGGCAAACGCTGATGTTATTCTCGCTTTAGGGGCAAGGTTTGATGACCGCGTTACTAACAATGTAAAGAAGTTCTGTCCCGATGCCACCATTGTTCATGTTGATATTGATCCCACCTCAATATCAAAAACTATTAATGCTCATATTCCTGTTGTTGGCTTACTCGATATTGTGATTAAACAATTACTGGCTGAGCTTGAAGAAAATCAATTTAGTGTAAACGAAGAAGAAAATCAAACCTGGTGGCAGCAAATTGCTCAATGGCGAGCCGTTAAAAGCTTTAGCTACGAGCAAACTGATGGCGTAATTAAGCCACAGCGTGTTATTGAGTCTATGTATAAAGCAACGCAAGGCGATGCTTACGTATGTTCTGACGTCGGCCAACACCAAATGTTTGCCGCGCAATACTATCCATATGCTAAGCCTCGTCAATGGATAAATTCAGGCGGTTTAGGCACTATGGGCTTTGGCTTACCCGCAGCAATGGGCGTAAAACTAGCCTTCCCTGATAGCCATGTTATTTGCATTACCGGCGATGGTTCAATACAAATGAACATACAAGAGCTAGCAACTTGTATGCAGTATAATCTCTCCGTGGTCATTATCTCATTAAACAACCGCTCTTTAGGCATGGTGCGCCAATGGCAAGATATGGTTTATGGTGGACGTCACTCCTCTTCATATATGGAGTCTTTACCTGATTTTGTCAAATTGGCTGAGTCATATGGTCATGTCGGTATGCAAATTAATAAACTTGATGAATTAGACGAAAAAATTGAAGAGGCTTTTGCGATTAAAAACCGTCTGGTTTTTGTCGATGTGCTGGTTGATGAAAATGAGCATGTCTACCCAATGCAAATACGTACCGGTGCTATTGATGAAATGTGGATCAAAAAAGGAGTGAAAAGCTAATGCGCAGAATCTTAGCCGTATTATTAGAAAATGAAGCAGGATCACTTTCACGCATTGTTGGGTTGTTTTCTCAGCGCGCCTTTAACATTGAAAGTTTAACCGTGGCACCCACCGATGATGACAGCTTATCTCGTATCACTATCGTCACCAAAGGCAATGACAAAATGCTGGAGCAGATAGTTAAACAAGTCAACAAACTCATTGATGTAATTAAAGTCACCGATTTAACTGAACGAAATTATGTCGAGCGAGAAATACTGCTTATTAAAGTCTTAGCGATGAACGAAAAATCACGCAGTGAAGTCAAGCGTATAACGGATATCTTTAGAGGCGCTATTATTGATATCGGAAAACAAGTTTACACCGTTCAGCTGACTGGTGATGCAGAAAAAATTAATGCTTTTATTTCCATACTTGCCAACGAAACAGAAATCATTGAGTCAGTTAGATCTGGTTGTGTCGGTATTGCTCGCGGTGAAAAGGCATTAAGCGTAAAATAAAAACACCCTTTTTCTCTATATACGCTCCAGAGGGGGGGTGATATTTTTATTAAACACTTGGTATTTATAAGGTATTTATAAGGTATTTATCTTGATGGACTAAAGTCCAACCTACACAGGACCTACGGGCGATTGTTTAGCGTTTGGTGATAACTTAGCGTTGGCCTATTTTTTTGTAGGTCAAACTTCAGTCCGTCAACCCTTTAACGAGCAATTAACAAGATAAAACAACAAGTTTTTTGTAGGTCGGACTTCAGTCCCACAACCGCTTAGCTAACAATAAGCTTGATAGACCAAAAAAACCTGCAGCAAAGTATCGTTCTGCCTTTAGGTTCCTATAATAAACACGGTTAAATTTCATTTAACCTGATGGACTAAAGTCCAACCTACATTAAAACTATATTAAGCATTAAACAGCACTGAAATCAGATAAAACCTAAGGACGATCATTAAACGTTTGGCCAGCACTTAACGTTGGTAATTTTT
>NZ_VOLS01000038.1 GCF_007954265.1 Colwellia sp. C1TZA3
ATGTGATAGTAAAACTCAACGATAGGCCAAGAAAGAAAATAAATTACCAAACGCCAGCCAAATTAATGGCTGAACATAGAGTGGCAATAGCTGCTTAGCGGTTATGCACTTCAGAGTTGAATCTAAGATTTAAATAAAGTAATACCACAACAAAAAATTAACTTAGCTAGTAAATTAAGCGTCTTTAGTACATAAAGTCTTTTCTGTATTGTTGGCCCGCAAACTAAAGCAGCTTCGCCAAAAATTCATCATGCGATGGCATAATGCTTAAGCATTTTTGTGTCACGGTGTGAATTTCAGCCATACGCCTTTCCATCTCTTTTTCTTCTAAAATATTCGCGATAGGATGATAACGTTGCGGGTGAATACCTTGACCATTAAATACGGCAAACCAACTGCTGTGATTAAATAACACTTTATCTTCGCTATATAAGCGCGCGTTTTCCTTGTATATAGCGATGCGCTTCTCTAACGACACGGGAATATCCATTTCGCGTACGTAGTCCCAAAAAGGGCTATCATCCCGTGTAGTTGCTTTATAATGCAGAATTAAGAAATCTCTAATTTGCATATACTCAGCCTTGGTACGTTCATTATAGTAATCAATATCCGGTTGATTAAATGACATATCTGGGAAGTTCGTCATTAATCTTGCAATAGCGGTTTGTATTAAGTGGATCGATGTTGATTCAAGCGGCTCTAAAAAACCAGAAGAAAGACCTATCGACACCACATTTTTGTTCCACGTCTGCTTTCTAATACCTGTTTTAAACCTCAACTGACGAGGATCTGATATTGGGGCGGTATCAAGGTCTTTGTTTAGGCTTTCGATTGCATCCTCGTCACTTAAAAATTGGCTTGAGTAAACATAGCCATTACCCGTTCTCGACTGCAGAGGAATCCGCCACTGCCAACCTGCCGCTTTAGCCGTCGCTCGAGTATATGGAGGAAGCTCGGCCATACGCTCGCTAAGGCGTGTAACAGCACTGTCACAAGGCAAGTAATGTGACCAGTCATCATATCCAGTTTTTAACGTTTCTTCGATCAATAAGCCCTTAAAGCCAGAACAATCAATAAACAAGTCACCCTTAATACATTCGCCATCTTCCAATGTAACCGATTCAATATGGCCAGTATTTGCAGCTTGAGTGACGTTAACAATTTTTCCCTCGGTTCTAGTGACCCCGTTCTTTTCCGAAAAATCCCGTAAAAAGGCAGCATATAATACCGCGTCAAATTGAAACGCATACGAAAGCGCACTCAGTGGACTACCCTGCAACTCAGGACGTGCAGGCATGTATTTTCCCGCCTTGGCTGCTTGAATCTGTAGGTTAAATTCGTCGATTGGCTTGGCAGTACCTGCTTGCTGTTGGCGTAACCACATATGATGAAAATGAATACCTTCCATATCCATACCATAAGGGCCAAATGAATGAAAATAAGACTCACCACGTTTATGCCAGTCAACAAACTCTATCCCGTATTTGAAGGTCGCATTTGTTTTTTTAATAAAGCTATTTTCATCTATGCCTAACAGTCGATTAAAATACTGAATATGCGGGACGGTGGCTTCCCCAACGCCTACTGTGCCTATCGATTCAGATTCAATTACGCGTATATTAATTTTTTTACTACCGAGTAGTTTCGACATCCCTGCTGCTGACATCCACCCTGCAGTTCCACCACCGACTATGACGACATTTTTAACGTCCATACTTTGCATAAAATTACCTATTTAATTAACGTCTAAACTACCTACTTAATTACCTGCTTAACCTTAGAATTTAAACCGAAGAGCCAGCATAGTTTTTTATAAACTCGGCATGCGTTGGCATTTGCAAGCTTGTTTGTTGCATTGCACGTTGCATACTTTGTAAGCTCTGTTCAATGTTTTGAATAGGCACACCAAGCAACATTGGGTCAGCTGTTTCAGGATATATGTTTTGACCCAACATAACGGCTACCCAGCTAGAAGTTGAGAATAACTCGTGATCATCTCTAAATACTCGTCCAGCGCACTGAAATAATTCCATTTTGTGTTGCAAAGAGTCAGGTATCAACATGTTTTTACAATAGCGCCAAAACTCACTGTCTGTGCGTTGTGTAGCTTTGTAATGCAATATAATAAAATCTCTAACTTGATGAAATTCACGAGTCATTAAACGATTGTATTCTTCTACTACTTTAGGAGCCGGCGTTAAAGACGGATATAACGAAATAAATCGGCTGATCCCTTGTTGTATTAAGAAAATAGAAGTCGATTCTAAAGGTTCTAAAAAACCGCTCGCAAGACCAATTGCCAAACAGTTTTTATGCCAGAATTTATCGCGGCACCCCGTGGTAAATCTTAGGGTACGTGGATCAGAAAGTGCTGGAGCATCAAGTCCCTGCATAAGTATATCTGTAGCTTGCTGATCATCCATAAAATCAGTGCTATAAATATGGCCATTTCCAGTTCTATGCTGAGTCGGAATACGCCATTGCCAACCAGCGGTTTTGGCCATCGACTTAGTGTAAGGTAGTAATTTACCACGGCGTTCACTTGGCACTGCTTGAGCACTGTTGCATGGCAGCCACTTTGACCAATCGTGAAAAGGTACCCCCAGTGTTTCACCTAACAACTTAGACTTAAAACCCGTGCAATCTAAAAAGAAATCACCCTCAACACGCTCATTGTTTTGCATGACAAGTGCAGAAATATTTTCAGTTTGCTCATTAAGTAAAACCTGATCGATACGCCCTTCGATTCGTATTACGCCGCGCTTTTGGGCGTAGTTTCTTAGAAACAAAGCGTATGCAGTGGCATCAAAATGGTAGGCATAACCAATTTGCGATAAAAGTGAACGTGGATTATCGTTAGGTAGCGCAAACTTCATACTTTTAGCGGCTACCGCACACATGCTGTATTCTTCCAAACTATTGGTGTTTCCCGCTTGCCTTGTATGCAGCCAATATTGATGAAAATCAATACCGTTCATGTCTGCGCCGTGGTTACCAAATGGATGAAAGTATTTATCTCCAAGTTTACCCCAATCACTAAACTCTATGCCCAGCTTAAAAGTAGCGTTGGTTGCCTTTAAAAATTCCGCTTCATCAATGCCCAACATGCGATTGAAGCTTATAATATCGGGAATGGTCGCTTCACCTACTCCAACCGTGCCAATTTCTTCAGATTCTACTAGTACAATTTGTACATCATCAGGTCTTAACATGCTTGAAAGCGCCGCCGCAGACATCCAACCTGCAGTTCCGCCGCCAGCGATAACAATTTTGCGGATACGATTGGTAGATGACTGATTCATGATTGCCTCTTTAAATAATTCAAAAACTTTTGTGTATATAGTGAACAGGGTGGCATCTTGGGCACCATGGCTGCTATTGCATTTTTTGTATGCAATAAATGCTGTTTAACATCTGAATTGTCGATGTTGTCACAAAGACTATCGAGGCGTCTTGGAAAACGCCGCATACCAAAGTGAAGTATTATCCAATCTTCGGTATTGAAAGGCTCATAGTCGTATGAAACCATTAATCCACGGTGCAAATATTGTGCTAATTTTCTGTCAAGTAATGCCTGCGTATCACTATCAACATCACTAGCAAGAAACTGATTTTTCGTGGAATGCTCATGTTGTAAAAAATGCCTTGTATCGGTCAATGCCAAGTTAAATAGTCTAGCGTGTTGAACATCCAATCTATAGCGCCGATTGTACTCTTTTTGTTCTATTCGCATATTATTCGAGATAGGAATTAGCTCTAGGAGGCGTTCTATATCAAGCTTAAGCAATCTAAACGGTGCATTTGAAAATGGCTCAAGAACAGCTGCACTCAGGCTGATTGCAACACAATTACCTACCCAAGCTTGCTCTTGTGCACCAATGTCAGCGCTAATTGATGCAATTGTGTTGGCAGAATTTTTATTTTCTGCCGACGTCTCTTTAGCACTATTTTCAGCACTATCTACAAAACTAGCCGCTTTTAATACCTGGCTAGAATTTTGTAAATAAAGCGTCGACTGCCAAGCATTCACATGTCCCGACACTATGTTACATGGTTTCATCTGGGTGTCATTTTCGTTAGTTAATAATGAAAGGTTTATTTTAGAATGTACTCGCTTTTTTACACCCAAAGTGCTCATTAACCTAGCGTCAGTACCCGAACAGTCAATGAACAAATCGGCCTCAATGCACGAGCCATCATTTAGTCGCAAGCTAGTAATATGCTCATCCACAACCTTGGCTTCTAAAAGATCTGATTGAATCAGTCTTATTTTTCTCTGCTTAATCTTACTTAGCAGAAACAGGGCGTAATTTTGATAATCAAAATTATATCCATATTCAGCCCTAGACAATGGCGATGCCGGTTGATTTTGCGGTGGGTGAGCAAACTTATCATGTAAAGCAGATTGGGCGCCCACTAAGTATGCTTGCAAGTTTTGTTTGTGTTTTAACAAGACCTGGTGGAAGTCCATACCGTACTGCGAAGTAAACGGTAAACTAAACGCTTGCACCCAGTCGAATTTCTCCCCGTTCCAATTTTGATAATGCGTTCCAAACGAAAAACTTGAGTTAGTTTCTTGAAATAACTCTGGTTCAGAAATATCCATTGCCAGATGAAGATTATAAGCATCAGGCGGACTCGTACCACCATACAAAATATCGCTATGCGCCTGATCAGCAGGTAATATCAGGGAAAGCGTAACGTGATCTGCAAGTGCGTTATGGATTGTTAGAGCTGATATAAAAGCAGCAATGCTGTGGCCATATATCACGATATCTAGCTTTTTCGAATTCGGACTATTAACGGAGTTGGCCTCGTGCACTTCATTTTTATTCATTTACAATATTCCTTACGACATTCCTTGTGATGCATCGGCAAAGTCATGATAAATAGCGGTTCAAAAAAGCCTGATGTCCTTCAGCCTGATGTAAACCTAGCTTGATATCTTCTCGCATCGCATTTGCTTTAGAGCGTATATCATTAGTACCAAACGCTTGTACCCTAGGATCGACATTATGCGGTATCAAATTTTGTCCAAGCAAAACTGCAACCCAACTTGGTGGTAAAAATGCGCCTATTTCATAGCGTTGAATGTAGGCTCGATGCATCCACGAATCTAGTTTTTCTTGCAAACTATCTGGAAGTGTCATATTTTTAAAATATGCCCACATAGGGCTATCACTGCGGTCATTTGCAACATAGTGTAATAATAGAAAATCTCGAATACGCTCATATTCTAAGCCCATCTGAGCATTGTATTCTGTAATATCTAGTTCATCTATTGTTAGTGTATTTGAGGTGGTTTGTTGATCATCAAACGCTGGAAATAGCTCGATTAACTTAGTAATGCCTTCTTGAATTAAGTGAATGGATGTAGATTCAAGTGGTTCTAAAAATCCTGCCGATAATCCGATAGCAATAACATTTTTCTTCCAAAAATGATTTCTACGGCCTGTTTTAAACCTAAGTTTACGAGGTTCAGCCAACACTTTTCCGTCTAATTGCTCTAAAAGTGTATTTTGTGCAGCATCGTCACTAATAAACTGACTGCAATACACATGACCATTTCCGGTACGATGCTGTAAAGGAATTCGCCATAACCAACCAGCTTCTTTAGCTGTTGAGCGCGTAAAAGGAGTTAACTGCTGCGTTCGTTCACAAGGCACAGCAATAGCTCGGTCACAGGGTAACCAGTTAGACCAGTCTTGGTAGCCAGATTGCAGACTTTGTTCAATAAGCAAACCACGAAAGCCTGAACAATCAACAAATAGGTCGGCGCTAATACGTTGGCCATTCTCAAGTGTTAATGCTGAAATATTTCCATTTGTCTCATTTAATGAGGTGTTAACGACTTTACCTTCTATTGTATTAACCCCGAGTTTGCATGAAAATTCGCGTAAGTATTTAGCATACAAGCTTGAATCAAATTGATAGGCATAACCAAAAGAGTTTTTTAAATCTGGTGCTCCTAACTCAGGTATAGTGAATTTGTTGGATTTTGCGGCGGCAATACCAAATGCATAGTCTTCTAATTTACCCATGTCATTATTTTTTTGAGCTAACAGCCAATACTGATAAAAGTCGACTGAATTTATTTTTTCGCCAAAGTCACCAAAAGGATGAATATAACTCTGTCCCTTGGTTCCCCAGTCAACAAACTCGATGCCTAGTTTAAATGTTGCTTTGGTTTTACGCATAAAATCGCGCTCGTCTATGCCTAAAGTCTGATTGAAGAATCTTATATGTGGCAAAGTGGCTTCACCAACCCCAACCGTGCCAATTTCTTCAGATTCGACAAGGGTAATTTGAAGCTTTTGTCTTGAAAATTTCTTTGCAAGTGCTGCCGCTGTCATCCATCCAGCAGAGCCTCCTCCCACTATACATAAGTGCATAATTCGACCTGTTTTTTATTACTAAATTTCGCTTTAGTTCTCATAAATACCACAAACAAAAAAAACATTGTGAATAAAGGTGAAATGATGTTATTGATAATATGTTCGCGCTAACATTTTATTATTAAACATATAGTATAATGTAAATAAAATCGAGAATTATAAAAATAATTTGTTAAAGCACCTTATTGTCATAATGAATATATTGTGTTAAAAATGTAATTGTCATATAGACAACAATAAAATAAATATAAAATAATCGGGGAATTATATGTTTAATAAAAAGATATTAGCTACCTCCATCATAGCTGCGATAGGATCAATGACCCTATCAACTATGGGGTATGCTGAAGAAAGCGAAGCGAAGGAAATAGAAGTTAAAAGCGAAGCGAAGGAAATAGAAGTTATTAGCGTTACCGGTATTCGTGGTGCACTAGCCAACGCAGCTGAAATTAAACGTGAATCATCAACATTTGTCGACTCAATTACCGCATCTGACGCATCTGCCATTCCTGACTTGTCAGTTGCTGAGGCTCTTTCGCGTATACCAGGTCTTACTGTTTCTCGTTTTACCGCTGGTGGAACTGCGGGCGATTTTCCTTCTCCAGAAGGTTCAGGTAACTTAATTCGTGGTCTTGGTTTTATTCGTTCAGAATTTAACGGACGCGATGCGTTTTCAGCAAACGGCGGCAGAGCTTTAGATTGGTCTGCTATACCTACACAACTTGTCGGGCGTGTAGACGTTTACAAAAACCAACAAGCTGACCTTATCGAAGGCGGTATCGGTGGAACAATTAATCTACAAACACTTGCACCATTCGATAATGAAGACGGTGTAGCGCAAATTTCTGTTGATACTGTTTATACTGATATACGCGAAGAATTTAGCCCAACATTTAGTGGTATATTTGGTAAAAACTTTGATACCGATAACGGCAGATTTGGATTTGTAGGCTCATATTCTTCATCTGAATTACAGTCAAACATTAATGGTTACCAAGCAGGTTCGCTTGTTCCTCGCGATAATATCCCGGCCTCTAGTTTTGCTGATGGTCAAGAGCCTTTAGGTACTGTTGCTTTAGCACCTGGTTTCAATTTACGTACAAACGAAGTTGATCGCGATAGAGAAAGTATCTACCTTGCCGGTCAATGGCGCAGTGCTGATGACAGTGTTGAAGTATTGGTTAAATATGTAACCGTAGAAAATCGGGTTAATGGTCTTGAACGCACCTCTGAGTGGTATGCAGACGCTGAGACGGTGAGATCAGGAGGGGTAGAGGTTAGTGATTTAGTGGTGTCACCATTTGAGTCAGGCGGTATTCCTTTATGTAATGGTAGTAACGAAAGTCCTTCCGGCGAATGTGACGCGCTAATACCCGTTTCAGGTGGTTTAATGGAAGAAGGCCTGATAACAGATGATTTTCGAAGCTGGGCTGGCGCGTACGGATTGCGAGTGTCTAATCTAGGCATAGGCAAGCAAGAATATTCAGAAACTGATGATGTTAGCATTAACGTTAAATGGCGTGCTACCGACCAATTGACGGTAGAATTTGATGCCCATAGAACAACGGCAGAAGCCTCTTTCGAAGAACAATGGATTGGTGTAAATACATTCTTAAACGTATTTTCTCGTCCTAGTTTAGATAACCCATATTTAGAATTTTCTGTTGATCCGCGTAATAACATCACTAACCGCATCGAAGATCTTGGCACAGTTCAAGGTTCGAACTTAGCGCCAACTAGTCCGGCGGATCCTGGTGGTTCTTATATTGGTTTTGCAAACGACACATTCAAAGAAGGCAAAGGTGATTTACATGCGGCTAAGCTTGACGTTGAATATGCACTTGAAGACACAGACGGTTGGTTTCAGTCTGTTAAAATGGGCGTACGCTACTCTGAACGTGAACAAATCAACAAAGAAGCAGGTGGCAACTGGAAAGGCGTCACTCCATTATGGGGCGGTGGGGTAGCACCTTTAAATTCGTTAGAGAAAAATATTTACGAAGAAGTGGATTTCAGTGATTTCTTTCGTGGTGGTGTTGTAGGTGGTGAAAATACCTCATTACTTTATGCTAATGCTGACTTGTTGCGTAACCCACATTTATTCTACGATTACTTACAGTCTGAACCTGATTTCTCACATTCACAATATTCGCCATTCGCGGCTGATACTAATCTTAACCCCGATAATCCAGCTAGTTCGGACCTACTTCGTCGCTCAAGAGATGGTAACTATACTAAAATTTATCAACCAGGCGGTATTGCAGATGTTGTTGAAGAGACCATCAATTTATATGCTATGGTAAATTTTGCTCAAGACTTTGACAATGGAATGTATTTATCAGGTAATGTAGGTTTACGTTACGTTAAAAACAAATTGGGTTCAAATGGGGTGCTTAGTTATAACCAATTTGGCATAGATGAACAGGAAGGTGATTATACTGTCGAGATAGATGGAGTAGAGCAAACTTTCCCTTACCCAGTTGAAGATACAGATGAAATAAATGATTTTTTGCCTGAGACAGAAGCATATTTACAAGCAGCAGACTCTTCTCGAAGAGTTGACGTATCAGAAGAACATTGGTTACCTTCAATAAATGTTAAATTGAACCTTAACGATGATATGCTCATCCGTTTTGGTGCGAGCAAAGGTCTTACTCGTCCAAACATGTCCGACCTTAGTGCGACCCAGTCAATAAGTGCCAAAACGAGTGTATCTCGTTTCGCGAATGTTGATCCCAATGACCCGGATTATGATCCTAATGACCCGGCTAATGCTGTACCTCGTGGATTAATCGATGGCAGCTTATCAAATATTCGCATAAATGGCGGTAACCCAGACCTTGTATCGACTACAGCGAATAGCTATGACATTTCATATGAATGGTACTTCGAAACAGGCTTTGTTACCTTTGGTGTGTTTCATAAAGATATTGAAAACATCGTGCAATATGGCGTAAAGCCGGTTGACACTATTAACTTAGACAATACACAAGTTAATGTTAACTTCAACGGTCAACTTAATTTAGCCGAAGCTGAGGTATCAGGTTTTGAAGTCGCTTATCAAGACTTCTTTACTAGTTTACCAGGCATATGGGCCAATTTTGGTATTCAAGCCAACTACACCTTTGTTGACGCGTCGGCAACACCACCGCCACAGTTTTTAGATGCTGATGACGATGGAGTACCTGATTCGGCTGATACTACTTTCCGTTTCGGTTTAGATAATCTGCTTGGGCAATCAGAGCATACAGGTAATCTAATTGGTATTTATCAAGATGATGATTTAGAAGTTCGTTTAATTTATAACTATCGTTCAGAGTATCTAAATTCATATCGTGATTTTGTAACTGGTAACCCAGTTTTTCAAAAAGCCACTGGATTCTTTGATGCGTCTGTTAGATATCACTTTAGTGACAATTTAACGGCGAATTTGCTAGTTGCCAACATCACCGATACGAAGAACCAATCAGAAACACAGGTTGATGAAGCAGGTACACGCTATCAGCGTTCAAGCTTCTTGAATGATCGCCGTATACAAGTAGGCCTAACTTATAATTTTTAACTTGAGCTGTTAATAAGTATATTTAAGTAAAAGAGGGAGAGGTTAAACTCTCTCTTTTCATTTTCATTTTAGTTAAATCATCAATACACTTATTACCCACAAGTAAAAATGAACCTGTAAGTATCCAGCCTGCCGAATTATTTCTATTGTTTTTTATTCCTGAGTTAAGCATGAAGAAACTAATTTAATTAGTGGTAAAAATGTACTTGAGTGTAAATTGTTTGATGTTTACAACTCTGCTACTTTAGTGTTCGATCACAACGATATTCTAGCTGGGGATTTAAATTACTTAAAATACAAAGTACGCCATGAGTCCAGTGTTTTTAATTCATTACCTGAAAGTTTACTTTGCTTGAGTTACAAGAAATTTATGAAGCAATATTAAATAAATCGTTAGATAAACCTAATTTTAGAAGAAAAATTCAAAAAATAAATTTGCTTATCAATTGTAAAGAAAAACAGACAAAAGTTGCACATCGCATCGTTTGAAAAAAATGAGCAAGTGCGAGCTAATAAATGCCCATATCTAATAGACATCCACTTGTTAAGTCAGTTCTATATTCCCGAGATTCTAATTGATAAGGCATAGGGTAACCAAAGTCAGCTTTTATATGTTTAATCTTACCTATGCGCCCTTCTTTCACCCATTGTTTTGCTTTAATAATGGCGGGTAAAAAGTAAGTCCACATCGCTTCCATTAAAAAGAGCTGTTTGTGGTTTGCTAAGTCAATAAGTTGCTTACTTTCTTTACTACTTATGGCAATTGGCTTTTCACACAATACCGATTTTCCAACGTTGAATGCATCACGCACATTATCAACATGGAAATTATAAGGTGTAGCAATATAAACAATGTCTACATCAGGATCATCAAACAACAACTCATAACCTTCAGAAGCATTTTTAATGATAAATGTATTTGCAAAAGCACGCGCATTTTCTATGTTTCTAGCATATACGGCAACTAGCTCTGCGGCATCAACAAATAAACATTAAAATGTTAGCGCTACCTTAACAATCAAATGCACTATCACTCAGCAATGGTGTAAGACTTAATGTTTAAAAAAAATAACACGTCATATAAACAAATATAAAAAATGAAATAGTCAAATAAACAATAAGTTAGGGTACAACCACCTAAAAATAATCATTAAATACGTATTGCAAGCGTGCTAAAAACCTAATAAATAATAGAACAAGGCATTGCCAAATGATTTTCTCAATGATAATGTTAGCGCTAACAAATAAATATAATTCATTAGAGAGTTTTTATGTACTTGGGAATTGATTTAGGTACTTCTTGTGTAAAAGTTATCATTCTTGATGATAACGATGTTTTAGTTGCACAAGCATCTTCACCATTAATCGTTAGCCGCCCTGCACCATTATGGTCTGAACAAAATCCAAATGATTGGTGGCAAGCCACTAATCTTGCTATTGCAGAGTTAAAACAAGGTAACGCTGACAGCTTAAAACAGGTAAAAGCGATCAGCCTTTCAGGTCAAATGCATGGTGCAACTTTATTAGATAGCGATAATATGATTATTCGTCCTGCTATTTTATGGAATGACGGACGTTGCGAGAAACAATGTAAAACCCTTGAAGCGCGCGAACCTAAAACACGCACTATTACCGGCAACATTGCAATGCCTGGTTTCACTGCGCCTAAACTAGTTTGGTTACAAGAAAATGAACCAGAAAACTTTAGTAAAATAGCTAAGGTTTTATTACCTAAAGACTACTTACGCTTTTTAATGACGGGCGATTTTGCATCAGACATGTCTGACAGTGCTGGTACTTTATGGCTTGATGTTGAAAAAAGACAATGGTCTGAGCAAATGTTAGCCGCAACAGATTTAACCATTGCACAAATGCCAATATTATTCGAAGGGATAGAGATTACCGGTTACTTAAATACAGATATTGCCGAGCAATGGGGAATGAACCAGGTACCAGTAATTGCCGGTGGTGGCGACAATGCAGCTGGTGCAGCAGGTATTGGTGTTATTAACCCGAATGAAGCGTTTTTATCATTAGGCACCTCAGGCGTATATTTTGTCGCTAATGAAACATACAACCCTAACCCTGATAGTGCTGTGCATACTTTCTGTCATTGTATTCCCAATACCTGGCATCAGATGTCTGTGGTATTAAGTGCTGCAAGTTGTTTGACTTGGGTAACTAAACTCACCGGTTTTAGTGATGAAAAGAGTTTATTAGATGAAGTAGCAAAACTCGATTTTTCTACCCCTTCATCAGTATTATTTCTACCCTATTTATCAGGTGAACGTACACCACATAATAATCCAAATGCTCAAGGCGTATTTTTTGGCCTTGACCATAATACAGGCCCAGCAGTACTCGGTAGAGCCGTATTAGAAGGTGTCGCTTTTGCTTTCGCTGATGGTCAAGAAGCCTTAATTGCTGCAGGCACACAAATCGATCAAGTCTCTGTTATTGGTGGTGGTGCACGAAGTGCTTTATGGGGAAAAATTCTTGCAAGCGTACTTAACCGCCCTCTGACGTATCGAAAAGGTGCCGAAATTGGTCCCGCCTTCGGTGCAGCACGTTTAGCTAAAATTGGCGTAACCAAATTAGCTGCCAGTGATGTGTGTTATGCCAGCGATGTTGATTTTGTTATCGAACCCGATAAGACAATGCAAGATTACTACACGGCGCAACACAAGAAATATCAACAACTTTATCTAAGCTTAAAAAATAATTTTTAAGCTTTACAGAATTAACTAGGAGTAGATCATGACTGAACAATTTTTTAACAATGTAAGCAAAATCAAATTTGAAGGTGCTAATAGCACTAACCCACTAGCTTTTCGTTACTATGACGAAAACCAAGTAGTACTTGGCAAAACAATGAAAGAACACCTGCGTTTTGCTGCCTGTTACTGGCACAACTTTTGTTCAACTGGTTTTGATATTTTTGGTGAAGGTACGTTTGATCGTCCTTGGATCCAATCTACAGGTAACCAATTACAATTTGCTGAACAAAAAGCGAAAGTAGCGTTTGAATTCTTCGAAAAACTAGGTGCGCCTTACTTTTGCTTTCATGACGCTGATATCGCGCCTGAAGGTAATTCATTACAAGAATTCCATGACAATGTAGATCACATGGCGGGTATTTTTGAAAAAGAAATGAAACGTACCGGTATTAAGCTTTTATGGGGAACAGCTAACTTATTCTCAAATGCACGTTTTTGTGCGGGTGGTTCTACTAACCCTAACCCAGATCTATATGCTTATGCTGCTGCACAAGTTAAGCACGCTATGGATGTGACCCACCGTTTAGGTGGAGAAAACTACGTACTTTGGGGTGGTCGTGAAGGCTACGATACCTTATTAAACACTAACCTTGCACAAGAAGGCGAGCAATACGCACGTTTCCTTAAAATGGTTATTGAACATAAACATAAAATTGGTTTTAAAGGTAAGTTATTAATTGAGCCTAAGCCTCAAGAGCCTACTAAACATCAATATGATTACGATACCGCAACTGTTGCTGGTTTCTTACACAAGCACGGTATTGCTGGTGAAATTCATGTAAACATTGAAGCAAACCATGCAACACTTGCAGGCCATAGCTTCCATCATGAAATTGCTGTTGCTTGTGCTGAAGGTATTTTGGGTAGTGTGGATGCTAACCGTGGTGATATGCAAAACGGTTGGGACACAGATCAATTCCCTAACGATGTTGCTGAATGTACTTTAGTTATGTACGAAATCTTAAAAGCGGGTGGTTTAGATACTGGCGGTTTTAACTTCGATACTAAACTTCGTCGTCAATCATGTGAACGTGATGATTTATTCATTGCTCACATTGGTGGTATGGATACTATGGCACAAGCTTTAGTTAACGCAGCTAAATTAATTGAAGATGCACCATTAACTAAATTTGTTGATGAGCGTTACGCTGGTTGGAAAGGCAAATTAGGTCAAAGCATCATGTCTGGTGATCATAGCTTAGACAGCTTATCTGCACTAGTTTTAGAGAAGAAACTCAGCCCGAAACAAGTATCTGGTCGTCAAGAGCTACTCGAAAACATTGTTAATCGTTACGTTTAATTTTTAAAAAATAATCGTTTACATAACTGAATATAAGGATTGCCAATGATCGATAGTGATCATTCGCAGTCCTTAATTACAGGTACTCATTAAACCTACTTAAGGTTAAATAACATGAATTTATTAGAACAATTAAAAAAGGTAACAAAAGTTGTAGCCGACAGTGGTGATGTAGACTCAATTAAAGCATTAAACCCAGTAGATGCCACAACTAACCCTTCTCTTATTTTACAAGCGGCAAAACTGCCACAATACAAACACTTAATTGATGATGCTATTTCAAAATCAAGCGTTAATGGCGAAGCCGATATCGACGATGTTTGTGATCAGTTAATTGTTAACTTTGGTTGTGAAATTTTAAAGCATGTACCGGGTCGAATTTCTTCAGAAGTTGACGCAAAACTATCTTTTGATACGCAAGCAAGTATTGAAAAAGGTCGTAAGTTAATTGCTCTTTATGAGAAAGCCGGTATTTCAAAAGATCGTGTTTTAATTAAACTTGCTTCTACTTGGCAAGGTATTAAAGCTGCTGAACAGCTAGAAAAAGAAGGTATCGCTTGTAATTTAACTTTATTATTCAGTATGGCTCAAGCCGTAGCCTGTGCAGAAGCTAATGTCACCTTAATTTCTCCTTTTGTAGGTCGTATTTTAGATTGGTACAAGGCGAAAGAAGGCAAAGAATTTATCGGTGCAGATGACCCTGGCGTAATATCTGTTACTCGCATTTACGAATATTATAAAGCTCATGATTACAACACTGTAGTAATGGGTGCAAGTTTCAGAAACACCTCTGAGATAATAGAGTTGGCGGGCTGTGATTTATTAACTATTTCACCCGCATTATTAACACAGTTACAACAGACTGAAGGTTGCTTGGAAACTAAATTAGATGCAACGAAAATCAAAAGCCAGTCTCGTGATGCAATAACAGCTTTGACAGAATCAAGCTTTGCTTGGCAGCACAATGAAGACGCAATGGCCACTGAAAAGTTATCTGAAGGTATTCGAAACTTTGCTAAAGACCAAGCCATATTAGAAGAAATGGTCACAGCGTTAATTAAACAATAATTACATATTTATTGAAGATTGAAATAACCAGTAATTAAAAGCTATCACTGAGTTATTTCAATCATGAATACGTTATTAGTATTTATGTAAAACTAATAACGTATTCATTAAACCTAAGTTAAAACAACAAAATCAAAGGATAAAATCATGACGTCTTCAAGGCAGCATCTCGCTAATGCCATCCGCACTTTAACAATGGATGCAGTACAAAAAGCAAAATCAGGTCATCCCGGCGCACCTATGGGCATGGCAGACATTGCCGAAGTATTATGGAATGATCACTTAAAACATAATCCTTTAAATCCTAATTGGACCGACAGAGATCGCTTTGTATTAAGCAATGGTCATGGCTCAATGTTAATTTATTCGCTACTTCATTTAAGTGGTTATGATTTACCTATTGATGAATTAAAACAATTTAGACAATTACATTCAAAAACCCCTGGTCACCCTGAATATGGTTATACCGTTGGTGTTGAAACAACAACAGGACCATTAGGTGCAGGTATTTCTAATGCTGTGGGTATGGCTATCGCTGAAAAAACATTAGCAGCGCATTTTAACCGCCCTAACTTTGATGTTGTTAATCACTATACTTACTGCTTTCTAGGCGATGGCTGCTTAATGGAAGGTATTTCTCATGAAGTCTGTTCATTAGCCGGTACCCTGGGCTTAGGCAAGTTAGTCGCCTTTTGGGACGATAACGGTATTTCAATTGATGGTGAAGTAGAAGGTTGGTTTACCGACAACACCCCTGCTCGCTTTGAAGCTTATGGCTGGCATGTGATCAGCGACGTTGATGGCCATGACCCGATTGCCATCAATAGCGCCATTGAACAAGCTAAAGCGGTTTTAGATAAGCCAACAATGATTTGTTGTAAAACCACCATTGGTTTTGGCTCGCCTAATAAATCGGGCTCACATGATTGCCATGGTGCACCGTTGGGTGACGATGAAATCGCAGCAGCAAGAGAGTTTTTAAACTGGCCACATGCGCCATTTGAAATTCCACAAGACGTTTATAACGGTTGGGATGCGAAAGCTAAAGGTAATACTGCAGAGTCAGCATGGACTAGCTTATTTTCAGCTTACCAAGAAAGTTACCCTGAATTAGCGAGTGAATTTACCCGTCGTGTTATCGAACAAAAATTACCTGACTCATTTGAGCAAAAAGCAGATCAATATATCAGCCAATGTCAGCAACAAAGTGAGAACATTGCTAGCCGTAAAGCATCACAGAACTCAATTGAACAATTTGGCGCTATTTTACCTGAATTATTAGGTGGCTCTGCCGATCTAGCGGGCTCTAACTTAACCTTATGGTCGGGTTCAAAAGGCATTTCAGCGGATGATGCAGATGGTAACTATCTTTACTACGGTGTACGTGAATTTGGTATGAGCGGCATCATGAATGGTTTGTCGTTGCATGGTGGTTTCATCAACTACGGCGCTACGTTTTTAATGTTTATGGAATATGCACGTAATGCGGTACGTATGTCGGCATTAATGGGTATTCAAAACATATTTGTTTATACCCACGACTCTATAGGTCAAGGCGAAGACGGCCCTACTCATCAACCTATTGAACAAATAGCTAACTTGCGCATGACACCGAACTTAACGACATGGCGCCCATGTGATGCCGTTGAATCAGCGGTTGCTTGGAAAGCGTCAATTCAAAAACAAGATGGCCCAAGTGCATTAATCTTTAGTCGCCAAAATTTACCACATCAACAGCGTGATAGTGCGCAAGTTAATGCAATTGCCAAAGGTGGTTATGTTTTAGTTGATTGTGCGAGCACGCCTGACGCTATTTTAATTGCCACAGGCTCTGAAGTAGGTATAGCAGTTGATGCTGCAAAAGCATTAACCGCGCAGGGGAAAAAAATTCGTGTTGTCTCTATGCCGAGCACTACCCTTTTTGATCAGCAATCAAGTGATTATCAAGAAAGTGTTTTACCTGCATCAATTGCTTCTGTTGTTGCTATTGAAACGGCACATGCTGATTTTTGGCATAAATATGTTGGTAGAACCGGTGAAATTATTGCGATGAGATCTTTTGGTGAATCAGCTCCTGGCGCCGATTTATTGAACCATTTTGGCTTTACCACTGAAAATATTATTTCCACCACATTAACGGTTATTGAGAGAAATAAAATAGCTTAGATTGATACCTCACGTTATCAATCAAATAAAGTTAGCACTAATTACCAACCTCACTAGTTAAGCATTCTATATCGAAGCAAGAGTAAGCCTAACTAGTGAGATTAATATCACATTGGAAATATGAATATGCAACCTAGAACTTCATTGAAAAGCTGGCAGGCATTAGTTGCTCACGCCGAAAAAATGAAAAAACAACACATGAGTGATTTATTTAAAGAAAATCCTCAACGTTTTGAACAGTTTTCTATTAAGTTGGCCCCTTTCTTACTTGATTACTCTAAAAACGTAATCGACAAGCAAACCATGACCAAACTTTTAGAGCTAGCTAAAGAATGTGACATTGAAGGATGGCGCAAAAAAATGTTTGCTGGTGAACGTATAAACCCCACCGAAGACCGTTCTGTATTACATGTTGCTTTGCGTAACCGTTCTCATAAACCCATTACCCTTGAAGGTAAAAATGTTGACGAAGATGTGCAACAAGCACTGAATAAAATGAAAATATTTTCAGACAATATACGTCAAGGACGCTGGAAAGGATATTCAGGGAAACGCATTACCGATGTTGTTAGTATCGGTGTTGGTGGTTCTAATTTAGGCCCTCAAATGGTTACAGAAGCACTTAAACAATATAGTGATAATAGTGTTAATGTCCATTATGTTTCAAATGTTGACGGTACTCAAATAGCCAATGTATTAAGACCTTTAAATCCAGAAAAAACCTTATTCATTGTGTCGAGTAAAACATTTACTACCACCGAAACTATGACTAATGCTAAAACAGCAATGCGTTGGCTGGTTGCTTCTTCATTTGATGACTCAGCCATTGCAAAACACTTTGTTGCCGTTTCATCTAACAAAAAGAATGCGACTGAGTTTGGTATCGAACCAGAAAATATTTTTGATATGTGGGATTGGGTTGGCGGTCGTTTCTCTTTATGGTCGGCAATCGGTTTACCTATCGCAATAGATCTTGGTTTTGAGAAATTTATTGAGCTTTTAGAAGGAGCGCATGATATTGATAATCACTTCTGTGAGGCGCCATTAGAAGATAATGCTCCGGTCATTTTAGCTTTATTAAGTTTATGGAATTGCACCTTTCTAGGGGCACAATCTCAAGCAATACTGCCTTATGATCAGTCTTTACATATGTTGTCCGCATATTTACAACAAGCTGAAATGGAAAGTAATGGTAAGTCTGTTTCTTGGGATGGTGAAACAATTGAATACCCGACTGTACCTACTATTTGGGGTGAGATAGGTATTAATGGTCAACATGCTTTTTACCAATATTTACACCAAAGTAATAATATTGTTCCTGCAGATTTCATTGGCTCTGTGGAGAGTGTTACTCCAGTACAAGGTCATCATGAAACTCTTATGGCTAACTTTTTTGCCCAAACTCAAGCATTAATGCAAGGTGTTAATGAGCAACAAGTTAGAGAAGATTTAAAAGCAAAAGGCAGAACAGCCGAATACATTGATAAAGTTGCGCCGCACAAAGTACATAAAGGCAATAGACCTACCAATACAATTTTGATGGATCGTATATCACCCCGTTCAATAGGGAGTTTAATTGCTTTATATGAACATAAAATTTTTACCCAAGGTATTCTTTTGAAAATCTGTTCATTTGACCAATGGGGAGTTGAATTAGGTAAAGGCCTTGCTAATAATATTCAAGCTGAGTTAGCCAAAGAAACAATAAACGAAAAACATGACAGTTCAACGAAAGGCTTAATGAGCTTTTATCAAGAACGTAAACGGTTGAAATAATTCCCTAGCTTAGGTAAGGCTTATGTTAGGTAATTGGATAGCTAAAAAACAATAAGGAAACTACGTTTCTCATGACGAAAATTAAAACATATGATATCAGTAATCATCAGAATGATAGATTGACCATCATAAACTTTGGCGCACGCCTGACAAGTTGGCAAACCACAGTTAACGATGAAATTCGTAATATTGTTTTAGGGTATAAGACACTTGAAGATTACCTTACAGACCCTTTTTATATGGGCGCAATTGTTGGGCCTTACGCGAATAGAATAGCCTTCGCTCGAAGTACAGTTGGCGGTGAAGAAATTACTTTAACGGCTAATGAAGATCAAAATCAATTACATGGTGGTGACAATGCATTAGCTCACCAATTTTGGCAATGTAGTCAACATGGTGAAAGCTCGGTAACCCTAACCTGCACATTAGCTGATGGGTTTAATGGTTATCCTGGTAGTATTACCGTAGAGGTTAAGTATCATATTTCAGAAGCTAGCGAGTTAATCATCAGCATTCATGCTGAATCGTCGAAACTCACTATTGTTGGCCCAACTGCTCATCCTTATTTCAATTTAAATAAAGAACTTGACCATTATGTTCAGCCTAAAGAACATAATGTACAAATATTTAGCGATCATTACACACCGGTTAATAATAAGGGAATTCCGACTGGCGAAATAAAACCTGTTGAAAATACAGAATTTGATTTTAGACAGTCGCAAGAAGTTTCTTCAAGCAATAACTTACAACAACTTGATCATAACTTTCTTGTTTCATTGACCGATACCACAACGGATTTAAGCTGTTTTAAACTCGCTAGCATTGAGAGTAACGATAAAAAATTAACGCTACACGCTAGTTCAAATTATCCGGCTGTTCAGGTATATACAGGTATGCATTTAAAGGCACCTTTTACCAAAAACCAAGGCATATGTTTAGAGCCACAATTTAGCCCTGACAGTCCTAATCAAGTAAACTTTCCGTTTCATTTTACCTCGCCAGAGCAACCTCTAAATACAATCATTAGTTATAAACTAACGAAGTAAACAAGTATTAGTCAGAGCAATAGTTGGTAGGAATAAGCAGTAGAATAGCTCAGCTTAGGTCACAAGCTGAGCTCAGAGACATAGCAGTTAACAAACTATGTCTTTTAGTAGTAATTTGAAGTGCTAATTTAGAGTACAAATTTAAAACGCTAATCAGCCGCGAGATTTCTTAACCAACGTTTTTGTCTCATTCTAAAGATAAACATTCCTGCTTTACAAACCTCTTCTGAATAAGCTGTAACCACCACCCAAAATAATGGCCATTGAAAGTAAAAAGCGGCTAAAAAAGTCAGTGGAATACTAACAACCCAAAGGCCAATAAAATCGATCAACAAACATTTTTTATTATCACCTCCCGCACGTAAAATCCCCATCGACAATGTCATATTAAGCACTTTAATACAGGTCGAAAATATAATAAGTAAGAATATGTCTGACGCTAATGCCAGGGTATCCTGTGCCATTAGCTTAAACGGCATAAAAATAACATCTTGAAATGAATATATAATTAACGCTAATAAAAACGTGATAATAGGTGACCCAACAGAAAAAACCACACCGGTTTGCCAAGCTTCTTTAAAGTTATTAGCCCCTAACTTATTGCCTACAATAATAGAACAAGCTGAAGAGAAACCAATAAAAAATGCCATTAGTACGCCTTCTATTGGCGTTAACATGCTCATTACTGCTAATTCTTTTGTCCCCATTTGTCCGTAAATTAATTGATAAACAAAGGTGCCTAAAGACCAAACACCAAAGCTGATCATAATAGGAAAAATAAGCTTAATGAATTTTTTCCATTGAACTCGGTCATTAATTTCACTAAAGCTAGCGCGTTGAGGAAAGATGGGATGCGCTATTTTTTTCAAAAAATACACTATCACTAATAGATGCATTAAGCGTGAAATAGTAGTCGCCCAAGCAGCGCCATTAACCCCCATAGGCTCAATACCTAAACCCCCATTAATCAGCCAGTAATTCAAAACAACATTTAGACCAATCGCCAAGGAACTAAACACCATAGGCAACTTTACTTGGCCAGTGCCGCGTAAAGCATTTTCAAAAATAATAATAACTGCAAGAAAAAATAAACTGGGAAAAGTAATCCATAAATATTGCTCGCCAATAGCAATAACTTCAGGATCAGAGCTGGCTAGCATCAATACACTATCGGCATAATAAAAGGCAAGTATAACAATGGGTAAGAGTACGCTTAAAGCAAAGCTTATAGCCATAATAATTGTATTTTTTATTCTGTTAATTTGCCCTGCGCCAAAGTACTGTGAGGATAATACGCCCACACCTGAAGCAATGCCGGTAATAACAATTAAAAATACAAAAAATATACGGTTACTAATACCAACAGATGCAACCGCACTATCTCCAAGATGAGATACCATAATGATATCGATCATCCCAAGTAAGGTAACTAAAATACTTTGTAGTGAAATAGGCCAAGCAAGTTTCGATGCTTTTTTAAAAAAACCGATAGTAAACATTGTGTTAAAGACTCTTAAATAGAGATGAAAATTATAAGCTAGAGTTAATTAGTTGAGTCAACAGAGATTTTTTGGTTGATTACTTCGTTGGAGCTTCAGCCGTTGATTCACGTTCAATAATTTTAAAATCAAGCACATTTCTAAACTCACGATTATTTGCTTTTGATAAATCTGAAAATTTACCTGATGCGATAATATCAATCGCTAACTCAGCCATTTGTTGAATTGGCTGCCTAACGGTTGTTAAGTTAGGAGAAACGGTTACCGCTACATTACCATCATCAACCCCTGTAATTGATAGTTCTGCTGGTACTGCAATCCTATTCAAATTAGCAACAGCTAAAACGGCTGCAGCCATTTCATCGTTTGCAGCAACAATAGCTGTTGGTTTATCGTCTAATGCGAGCATTTTCTTAGCGGCAACTAACCCAGATTCATAGGTAAAGTAACCTTGCTCTATATACTCAGGAGGGACATTAATTTTATTAGAACGTAATGCATCAAGGTAGCCTTGATATCGTAATCGACTTACCCCTTGGTTAGTATTACCAATAATATGCCCTATTTTGGTATGACCTTTACTAATTAATAGCTCTGTCATTTCAAAGCTGGCTTGATAATCGTCCATACATATATAAGGAGATATATTTAATTGTGTATCAGGGGAAATACGAACAAAAGTTATATTAGCTTCTTTCAAAGTAGCGAGTAGTTTAACGTTATCACAAACAGGCGGTAACAAAATTAGTCCATCAACTTGAGTTACTTCTATTAGGTCTGTAACAGACGCTAGCGACTTTTCAATATCGTCATCTATTTCATCAACAATTAAGTGATGCCCTGTCGTTCGACAGCTTTTTAAACCGCGTAATAAAAATTTACTAACATAGGAAGTATCTGAATCAAAATAAAGTAAGCCGATAAAAAAAGACTTATTACTCGCTAATCGGCGGGCTGCAACGTTAGGGCGATAATTCAAGGCTTTAACAGCTTCCATAACCAACTCTTTTTTCGAATTACTCACCTTAGTATCCTGGCTAAGCACTCTCGAGACTGTCATGCTCGATACACCTGCCCTTTCGGCTACATCTTTTATTCGAGCTCGTTTAGATACATTCACTAATATAAGACCCCTATTAATTATTTTATTCTATATTTTAACAAAATTTGGTAGCGATAACATTAAATGAGTTACTTTATCTACAAAAAAATTATTCTATTAAATAATAGAACTTATCTAAAAGAGGCAACATCATTCAAGTTCATTTTTCGTTTATCATTTATCGGTATTAACAAGACCGGGAATATTCACACCTATAGTATACAAACCATGGGTTGTCGTTATTAATAGTGTTTTCATATCCCTACCACCAAAAGAAATATTAGTTGCTTTAGGACCTACTGAAATTTTATCTAAAACTTTTCCTTCACTAGAATATATATATATAACGCCTTCAGTATGGCTAGCTATATAGATATTCCCCATGCAATCTACAGCCATACCATCAGGTGAGTTAACAAGAATAAATGATTCTTTTTCACCAACCTTGCCATGTTTGCCTATTTGATATTTAACAATCTCATGATTGAGACTACCCACATAAAGTGTTTTTTCATCAGGAGATAACACAATACCATTGGGTTTATTTAATGACTTGTCGAGTAACATCAATTTGCCGTCAGACGTTATCGCATAAACGCCAGTATAAGGTGTTTCTTGCGTACGACCGCTAAGTTGCCAGTCTGGATCAGTGAAATATATCGTTCCATTCGTTGAATATACTAAGTCGTTTGGTGAGTTGAATTTTAGTTGTTGATAATTATCAACAATTGCTTCATTTTCCCCAGAAGCAATATGTATTTTCGACAAAGAGCGAGTGGCATGATTCATTGTATAAATAAACTCACCAACCGACAGTAAACCGTTAGTACCTGCATCTTCTTTATAGACAGTGACTTCATTTGGTAAAATTAACTTATGAAGAGTAGATTTAGGACCGTTCTTTTGTGAACCACTAAAGTCCATATCTGAAAAATAAAACGCATTTTCTTTTTTTGACCAAGTAGGACCTTCTAAAAAAGTAAAATCGTCACTGACAAGTTTGAGCTTATTTTGACTACCGATAGGAATATAATCAGCCTGGCAATAACCTCTAATGTTTTTTGCTTCACTATTTATTGAGAATACAAGTGAAGTAGTTAGTAATGCAAAGCTACATAGGTATTTAAAGTTCATTGTTTATTCCATTTACAAATTTATTATCATGTTGAATTAAGAACACATCATATTTCAACTTGTGTATTTGTCAAGTTGACTATAAGATGTGTTTAACATAAAAGTTACAGATAAGAATAAACAATGAAGATTTTTAAATTAATAGTTTAACAAACAGTAAGTTAAAGTGACTCCTTACTTTAAAATAAGTTACTATTAAATTCAGCATTTACGCCATAATTCAAAATAGGGCTGGCAGTTAATGATGATGTTGTTTCAGTAAAATCTTCTACGTTACAGAAAATTGTTGAGCAGCAAGCTAATTATACCAACCATACTGTTCAAAAACATACTCGAAAGATCAACACCCCCTATTTAACTCATTTAAGGATTACTAGAGACATTATGAATAAAATATTTGCTACTTTCGCACTGACTTGCTTTACCCTTTCTTGTGCCAATGATCATAAAAGTACAGAAGTTGATACACAAAGCGTTACAACCTATTCAACACCTAAAAATATCATTATGATTGTTGGTGATGGTATGGGCCCTGCTTATACAACCGCTTATCGTTATTTTAAAGATGATCCAAAAACACCTAAAGTAGAAAATACCGTATTCGACAGACATCTTGTTGGTATGAGCAGTACATACCCCGATACTCAACATCATTACGTAACAGACTCTGCTGCAAGTGCTACAGCACTATCTAGCGGTACTAAAACATATAACGGTGCTATTGGTGTTGATATGGATAAAAACGCTGTAGAAACCGTGTTGGAACGAGCAAAAGCATTAGGGAAAAAAACTGGCATAGTGGTTACTTCTCAAATTAATCATGCAACTCCTGCTTCATATTTAACACATAACGAAAGCCGTCTTAATTACAATGAAATTGCCGATAGCTTTTTAGATAATGGTATTAAAGCTGATCTATACCTTGGTGGTGGTTGGAAGTACTTTATAAGAGAAGACAGAAACTTAGTTAACGAATTTAAAGAAAAAGGGTTTACATACGTTGATACCTATCAAGCTCTTGAAACAATGACTCAGTCAAAACCTTTGTTAGGTTTATTTGGTAATGAAGGATTATCTTCGGCATTAGATGATTCTAATAAGCATCGCCTTTCAACTATGACTAAAGCAGCAACTACGCAACTAGAAAACGAAAACGGTTACTTTATGTTGATAGAAGCAAGCCAAATTGACTGGGGTGGACACGATAATGATATAGCTTTCGCAATGGGAGAAATGGATGATTTAGCTAAAACGCTGGAATACTTAGAGTCTTACGTTAACAATCACCCTGAGACATTAGTTGTTGTGACGGCAGATCATAGCACTGGCGGTTTTACGTTAGCAGCAAATGGCGCTTATGAATGGAAGCCCGAAATACTTAGAACGATGAAGCAGTCTCCTAATTCAATTGCCAAAACATTGGCAGCGAATGATATAACGCAAATAAACGTTAATGCTTTGTTTAATTTTGAACTAACAAAAGATGAGTTATCATCATTAATAACAGCTAAAATCGACGCAATTACCGCTAATAAAATGGCCAGTATTACCGATAAAGAAAAAGCTAAAAAGATTGATGTTAAAAAAGCATTATCTACTGCGGTTAAAGCAATCATTAATACCAGAACAAACACCGGTTGGACATCTTCAGGCCATACAGCAGTGGATGTACCTGTATTTGCTATAGGTGCAAACAAAGAATTATTTAATGGCTTTCAAGATAATACCGACATTGCCAAAAAAATATTCTCTTTATTAAATAAAAAATAAATAAGCATTATCTCTAAAAACAAGTACACGCTTAAAAAGCTGAATAATAACTTTATTCAGCTTTTTTATTTTCTTTAAAAAATAGCAAGTTCAGTCAAGTTTAAATACAACCATTATGTCATCATAGATTTATTGTTAATAAAATTTAAATAAATTTTTATGAAAACGGAAGATAAAAAACAATCAACACTCGGCTATCAACCTTTCGAAAAAGTAATAATACATATAGATACAAACCTCGAGAAAAAGCTCACACTGGATGAGCTATGTAAAATTGAATGCCTTTCAAAATTTCACTTTCATCGTTTATTTAACTTGCATTTTGGCCTACCACTCTTTCAATATATTCAATTACAACGTATGAAAAATGCGGCAACTCAACTTTATTATCATAGCCATTTACCCGTAACAGATATCGCGCTTGATGCTGGCTTTAAAAATGTAGAGTCGTTTAGTCGATCGTTTAAAAAAATATTTTCAGTCACTCCGACTGTATTTAAACAATCTCCAAATTGGGAGCCAATAAACAAGCCAACAAACAAGCCAACAAAACTAAATTTGAGTGATACAACATTAAAAGAACTAAAAATGAATAATGCGCTAAACGTAAATATTGTTTGGTTTAACCAAACTAAAATAGCCGTAATGAAACACCGCCGAGGCTCGCCTATCAATCTTCCCGCAAGTATTAAACGCTTTATTGAATGGCGAGTAGAGAGTCATACACCTCCATCAATCAGTAAAACTTATAATATACTTTACGACGATCCAACAACTACGTCAGCTAATGATTATCGTTTTGATATAGCCACCAACATAAAAACTGAGGTATTAGAAAATTCGCAAGGGGTTGAAAATGATGAAATACCTGAAGGATATTGCGCGGTTTTAAGACATGAAGGAAGTGATGAACAACTAGAAACATTAATTAATACTTTATACACTCAATGGCTACCTAATAGTAACCATGAGTTACGCGACTTTCCTTGTTTTATTCAGCGAGTGAAAATGTACCCTACAGTTAACGCCAGCGAAGCAATAACCGTTATTTATTTACCTATTAATAAGATCAAGTAATGGTACTTTCTACTTGGCAAACACTTAAAAGATCTTCAATAAAATAATTAAGTGCACGCTGTTCTATTTTTCTATGTATCACTTGCTGTTCTTCATCCAGCATGTGATACATAGAAGCTGCGCCAAAGTTTCTCAGGAATATAATATTTATTACAACTCAATTATAAAACCTAAACGGTATTTTGGGTCAAATCATTCTATTAATAATTATGGTTTTAGTCTCGATCTAAAGTTCTGCTTTGGGTATCACTTCAATTGAACTTGAATTCTAAAACCAGATTTATTGAATTAACTACTAATGTCCTTATTCTAATATCCCTTTACCTGTTGCTGCCCAATATATCCCACCGTATAAGTGTAGTTTAAAAATAGGATTACTGTGTACTGGGTTTATGTGCCCTAAAGCCGTATAGAATGATCTTCCTCCATCAAAATTTTGATACCAAGCAATAGGATGAAAGTCTCCCATACCATTGCCTGTTCTACCATTTCCCCAATCAGAGTGAGTGCTGTAACTGTTTTCATCAACCGTTAGAAGGTAGTTTAAATTTTTGCTGTTTTCATCGCCAAAATCGTACCATTCATCTGTCCATAAAATATTATTAGGTACTTGGTTCATCCCAGGGAATTTAGTGTTAACAACTTGCATTCTTGCCGTTTGAACTTCAGGGTGAATAACAAAAGTTCTGCCGACTAATTTATGAAACCAAGGCCACTCGTATTCAGTATCTGAAGCGCTATGAATCCCCACAAAACCTTTTCCTGATTTTATGTAACGCTTAAAAGCTGCTTGTTGATCATCGTTAAGTACATCACCTGTGGTCATCATAAATATAACCACATCTATATCAGCTAAAAACTTATCATTAAAGTACGACGCTTCTTCATGCCAAACCATATTAAAGTGATGTTCTTTGGCGAGTGCTTCAATATTGGCGACACCTGCAGGTATCGATTTATGGTGCCAGCCACTAGTTTTAGTAAAAAGTAATACGTTAAATTGTTGAGCTACTGTTACAGCAGAAAACAGGCTGACAAACATAAAGACGAGTATTTGACATTGAATTTTTCTCGCACTTGTTTTCATATTTTTTAGCACCTTATACTTTCTTATTTAATAAATGATGTTATAGTTATTTTGACAATAACATGACTTTAAAATCAAGTCATTGTTAATAATTAAAATATATATTTTAACGATTTTAGGTTAACGCTTATTTGAGTTATATATTGAAATTCTATTTATTTCAACAGAGGAAATGGGGATGCAAGGTGAAAAATTACGTTGGGGAATTATCAGTACAGGCAACATAGCCAGTGATTTTTGCGCTGACATGACTTTTGTTGATAACGGTGAGCTTGTTGCTGTAGGTTCAAGAAATATAGAAAACGCACATGCTTTTGCCGACAAATTTAGCATTACTAATGCCTACGGCGATTACCAATCTGTTTATGATGATCCGAATGTCGATATTATTTATGTAGCAACGCCGCATAATTTACATTTTGAGAATGTACGTGACGCATTAATGGCGGGTAAACATGTTTTGTGTGAAAAACCTATTACCATCAGCAGTGAAGAAAGCCAGCAACTATTTGATTTAGCCAAGCAAAAGCAATTGTTTTTGATGGAAGCTATGTGGACATATTTTTTACCTGCCATTGTTAAAGCACAACAGTGGGTAGCACAAGGACGCATTGGTAAAGTTAAACAGATCAAAGCTGACTTTGGTTATCCTATGCCTTATCAGCTTGAGTCGCGTGTCTATAGAGAAGATTTAGCCGGTGGTTGTTTGTTAGATATGGGGATTTATCCTTTAGCTATTTCGACCTTATTTACAGACGCTGAGCTAGATAATTTTTATGTTAAACCACAGTTTGCACCGAATGGTGTTGAAGATGATTTAGTGATATTAGCAAATGCGGGTGATGTTCATCTTACGTTAGGTACGTCGTTCCAATGTAAACTACATAATTGGGCAATTATTATTGGCGAAAAAGGTTCGGTAGTTATTCCTGATTTTTGGCGTGCTAAAAGTTGTGAGCTATATCATTCAGACGATTTAGTTAATAGCTTCCAAGATAACCGACAAAGTATCGGCTTAAATTACGAAGCACAAGCGGCGGGTGAAGCAGTTTTAGCTAATAAGTTAGAACATCCAAATATGCCTCACGCGGTTAGCCAACAATTACAAAAACAAATGGAAGCCATAAGAAGTACATATATAAAATAGTAATAAGCAGATCATAAAAATAAGCTGGCGCTATAAGCCGCTAATAAAAATTAAAAAAGTATAAAAAAGATCGATTAACGATCGGGGGTATTAAAATGTTAAACAATAACCAAACGGATAACGGTGCACAAAGCCTTGTCGATGTAGAACTTACGATGAAAGAAAATAAGTTATTTATCTTCTTAATTTGTGTTGTTGCAACCATAGGTGGTTTTCTATTTGGTTTCGACAGTGGTGTAATTAACGGTACAGTTGACGGCTTAAGGCTTGCCTTTAATTCAGATAGCGTAGGTACAGGCTTTAACGTAGCTAGTATGTTGCTTGGTTGTGCTATAGGTGCTTTTGTTGCCGGTAGCTTAGCCGATAAGCTAGGTCGTAAAACTATACTGATTATTACAGCCGTCTTATTTATCGTAAGTGCTTATGGTTCAGGTGTTTCAATTAGCTCTTTCGAGTTTGTTATTTACCGTATTATTGGTGGTTTTGCTGTCGGTGCTGCGTCTGTTTTAGCGCCTGCTTACATCAGTGAAATTGCACCTGCTAAGTATCGCGGTACGTTAGCAACTATTCAGCAAGTCGCTATTATTTCTGGTTTGTTTTCAGCATTTGTTAGTAACTATTATTTAGCTGATATAGCAGGTATTTCAACGGCAGTTTTATGGATGGATTTAGAAGCTTGGCGTTGGATGTTTTGGATAGAATTATTACCTGCTTTAGTTTTTTTAATCGCTTTATTATTTATACCTGAAAGCCCTCGATTTTTAGTATTAAAACAACGTGAAGATCAAGCTTTATCCGTACTTAAACGTTTATATGGTGCAGAGTATGCACAAAGTAAACTTAGCGAAATTCAAGCGTCATTCAATGAACATAATCATCAACCAACTTTTAAAGACTTATTAAATAAAAAAACCGGTGGAGTTCGCAAAGTCGTTTGGGTAGGTATTGGTTTAGCAACATTACAGCAGCTAGTAGGTATTAACATTGTATTTTATTATGGTGCAATACTTTGGCAAGCCGTTGGTTTTTCAGAATCAGACGCCCTACTTATTAACATCTTAAGTGGTGGTGTAAGTATTGCCGCCTGTTTTGTCACTATGTATTACATAGACAAAATAGGCAGAAAACCTTTACTACTTATCGGCTCAATCGGAATGACAATAACGCTAGCTACTTTAGTTGCTTCTTTCATGACAGCTGATGTAGGTGCCTCAGGTAACTTAATTTTAGGCTCTATGGGTGTTGTTGCATTGATTTCAGCAAACGCTTATGTGTTCTTTTTTAACCTTTCATGGGGCCCGGTAATGTGGGTGTTGCTCGGTGAAATGTTCCCTAACCAAATACGAGGCTTAGGTTTAGCGGTAAGTGGCTTTACTCAGTGGACAGCCAACTTTGCTGTTACCATGATGTTTCCTATCATGCTTGGTTCAATTGGCTTAGCAGCAGCGTATAGCTTTTATGCTCTGTTTGCCGGCCTTTCAATAATCTTCGTTCTTAAATTTGTGAACGAAACCAAAGGTAAAGAGCTAGAACAAATGGATGGCTTGTAACCTCTTTATTTGGCTTTACCACCCTATTAAATTTCTTATTAAATAACTTAGTAAGACATAAAAATGCTTAAATCCATTTTTATGTCTACTAGATTTTTCGCCCAAAAATCGGAGAAACATATGAAAATTAAAACACATCCTGTTAAGTTAGCTGTTGGGCTGACATTAGCTTTGACAATAAGCTTAAGTGTTAATTCAAACGATATGAGCACTGAAAAACAGCTAGTAAAAGCAGATAATGAACATAAAAAAAGCATGCCCCTTGAGCTTAAAAGTCATTTGCCTGAAGATTTATTTCCTCAAAAACCGTTAGTTACGCACATCTATACGGCTGATCCTTCTGCCCATGTATTTAATGGGAAATTGTATATTTACCCGTCTCACGATATTGAAAGTGGTGTTGTTAGAAACTCATCTGGCGGACATTTTGACATGCGCGATTATCATGTGTTCTCAATTGATGAAGTGAATGAAAACACTCAGCCTAAAGTTGTTGATCACGGACTAGCATTGCATGTAGATCAAGTTCCATGGGCAACCAAACAAATGTGGGCGCCAGATGCTGCCGAAAAAGATAGTAAGTATTATTTATATTTTCCAGCTAAAGACAAAGACGACATTTTTAGAATAGGTGTAGCAATTGCTGATACACCAACCGGACCTTTTGTGCCTGAAGCTAAGCCAATAGAGAATGCTTACAGTATTGACCCGTCAGTATTTCAAGATGACGATGGCTCATATTACTTATACGTTGGCGGCATTATGGGAGGACAATTACAACGTTGGCAAACCGGTAGTTACATAGAAGAAGATAAATACCCTGCTGATGACGAACCTGTTTACATGCCTAAAATAGCTAGGTTAAATGCTGATATGAAAAGCTTAGCGCAACCATTACAAGACGTTGTGCTACAAGATGAATTTGGACAACCGATTCTACAAGGTGACTTTGACCGCAAGTTTTTTGAAGCTGCTTGGGTACATAAAATTAAAGAGACTTACTACTTTAGTTATTCAACAGGTCATTCACGCTTTATTCAATATGGCACATCGAAAAGCCCATACGGGCCATTTACTTGGAAAGGCAAAGTACTTGAACCGGTTTTAGGTTGGACTAATCATCACTCAATCGCAGAGTTCAAAGGTAAATGGTATTTATTCTTCCATGATACCTCGCTAAGTGACGGAAAAACCCATTTACGTAACATTAAAATGGTTGAGTTAATTCATAACCCTGACGGGACTATTCAAACAGTTGATGCTTATTTAGGCGAGATCAGCGAATGATTTATTTTAATAAAATACAAGGAACACATATGAAGAATTCACTTTTAATGGCTGCACTTGTTTTAGCTGATTTTGGTTGTTCTCAAGCCGATAAAGCAACAAATGAATCGACAAATAGTTTGCAGGCTAAAACAGTAAATTCTGAAGGGATTGAAGCGAAAACCCAAGTAAAAAATCAATCGAATAAAATAAAAGCTTCAAGTACTTATACAATGAATAGTCTGGCGCTAACGGATCCAAACGACATTATACATCTACCCGATGTAGAAAAAGTACTCCTCGCCAATAGTGATTTTACTTTACATGAACAAAACTCAAGCAATGCTATATTTTATGATGACCCAAAAACTGACTCACTAGGCATAGATGCCGCTAATTTAGATTTTCGAACGCAATATGCAATAGCGAGTTACACCTTAGGCGCAGAAGAAGAAGGCGACTTTGAGCTTGGTTTTGTATCTTTATCTGAATTTGATGGCGAAAGTCACTACAAGTTGTTTTTAAATGATAAATTAGTAGGGGATTTTACCAACCCAAGAACTGAGCTAGATTTTCATGAAGTGTATTTCAAAACAGGAAAAGTGTTTTCTTTACAAGCAGGCGACGAAATTAAAGTTGAAGCAATTGTCGCTTCTAATGGTTTAATACCAGAAGACGGTGGTTATGCTTGGGCAAGAGGACGTTGGAGAGCTGTAACTTTATTATCAATTGAATAATAAAACAGATGAGCCTGAAATAACTTGTACTTAATATTGTGCAAGTTATTCTCTTTGAGAAACAACAAATTTTCAGATTTTAATCATTTCTCTATTTCCTAAAGGAAGAGTTCTCTAAATTTTTTTCTTATACTTTGAACTCTTAACATAACATCCATGTTTTAAAGCAAACGCCTTGTTCACCTAGGTAATGGAATAGCAATCAACAGTCTCGAATTTTTTTATTTATCGAGGCCCACTTTTTCTTTCCCCATTTCATTTGAAAGCTCAAGTGATAATTTTTTAGTACGCCATAGTGTTAATTCCAGCATAAATCTCTCCACTAATTATGCAGCACAGACTGCCCGTTTTCATCTATAACGTTAATACATCCTTGAGATATTATTTAACCCTGAAGCCAACTTAGCGTCACCATGTTCTACTTAATATTCTGTATATGTTGCTTCTTGCTGACTTTTTGTTGAGGTATATTTACTCATACCTATCTTCCTGATAAGTTTTGATCAAGTAGTGGCTTCCGTGTTTGTGTTTGCGTTAATTTATCATTTTCATTTTTACGCTTTTATCGTCAAAAAAATAGGGTGCTATAAGTTGATTAAAAACTGCAAAAAATATCTACGGTTTTCGGTGAAGATCAAGTACTCCATATTGACGCAAAAAGTCAGCGTGCATTGGTAAACCTTCTACCGTCGAATTGATGTGCTCTTGTAAGTCGTTAAACGCTTGACGTAAGTTATCATCTTTAATTAAGCGACCCATTTGATGATACCCTTCAACTTTAATGCCCTGTCCCAACATGACTTGATTCCAAGAATCAACACGAAAGAGATCGAGATCATTTTTAAACGCTATAGAGGTTCTTTTATATAGCTCCAACCTATGTTGAAGTGAGTCTGGAATGTCCATCGTTGCAACGTGTTGCCAAAAAGGCTCCGACCGTCGATTCAAGTTGTAATGCAAAATGATGAAGTCTCTAATGCTATCTACCTCACCATCAACATAGTTGTTGAAATGCGTTTGCAACACTTCGTCCATGCCATTAAAAGGAAACATTTGAACTAATCGTGTTGCTGAAATTTGACTAAGATGAATACTGGTGGATTCAAGAGGTTCAAGAAATCCACTAGAAAGACCGATAGCCACACAATTCTTAAACCATGTTTTATTACGTTTACCTGTTTTAAATTTTAGTAAGCGCGGCTGGGAGACCATATCTCCCTCAAGATTGTCGGTTAATAACTGAAGCGCGTCTTGTTCGGAAGTATAGTCACTGCAAAAAACCAAGCCATTTCCCACTCTATTTTGTAGTGGGATCCGCCATTGCCAACTGGCATCATGCGCAATAGATTTTGTATACGGCGGAATTTCCTTTTTACCTTCGGTTTGTACTGCCCAAGCACTGTTCATAGGTAACCAATGTGACCAATCTTCAAAACCTACTCCCAAGGCACCATTGATCAGTAATCCTTTGAAGCCAGTACAATCTATAAATAAATCCCCCTGAACACTCGTACCATTTTTTAAAACAAGGTTGCTAATGTGCCCATTTTCACTATCCATAGCTATGCTTTCAATTGTGCCCTCTATTCGCTTAACACCTCGTTTTTGACTCAATTCGCTCAAAAATGAGGCGTATAAACCTGCATCTAAATGATAGGCATAGTTAGCTTTATCTTTATCAAATTTTCCTGCTTTAGCTGCTTGAAGTTCGAAGCAGTAATCTTGCAGTTCGCCCCCCCAGCCTAGTGAGCTTGCATGTTGCCAAAGGTGCTGAAAGTCACCCATCCAAGTGGAACGACCAATCTGACCAAAGGCATGGAAGTAGCGCTCGCCTATATCCCCCCAATTGCTAAATTCGATACCCAATTTGAACGTCGCCTGAGTTTTTCGCATAAACTCTTGCTCGTCTACGCCAATAAGACGATATAATACAAAGTGGTAGGTGAATCAAATTCACTATTAGCTAACATCAATGCTGCATAGCCACTGTCATATTGTTCAGTTATTTTATCAAAAAGAGTTGCCCTAACAGCTGCTGGTGTAATCCTTCGATATACCTTATTGTTATCCGTCCACAAAGGTCTTAAAAAACTTGCTAGTGCCGCATCAAGCGTATTACCCTTCTCTTTAAAGCAAAGCTCCTTAATGGTCATTGGTGTCGTCGTAATCAATTTATTTAATGCTAAGACAAGTTGTTTAGGCAGAGGTAACATTAACCAGTCGCTATGTGTTGCCAGTAGCTTTGTTTGCTCTGGGGTTGGTTTATAAGCAGAAGGCATTTCAATACTGCGTCGCCACCAAGTTCCCGATGCAAGGTCAATAAAATCACTATTGATGTCGGTCAATTGTGGCGATTTTGAATAGATATTAATACCTAAAATCTCAGTAAACGGTTTAGACGTTAAAAATACAAGTGTGGCAAAAATCACGGTTGGATCTATTAAGTGCTCTAACCTAGATTCTAGATATGCAACAAGTTCAACAACTTCATGTTTAGCTAAAGCAATACTCCTCCAAGGTAAGTGTTTTTTTTCAATTAAACTTAAACGGCTTCCATAAATAGCCGCCGAATTTTTAGTTCGATGATCAAGTTCAACATTTCCTGGTGAAATAACGTCAACAAACTCAATAACAGACTCATCAATATCAAGTTTATCGTTAATACCTAATGTCGAAATAAAGCCACTATTTATATAAGTACCATTACCCGTTTCAATAATTCGTTTTGAAAAAAGATTTAATGTTCCTGTTATATAATCAGAAGTGTCTTCAGTGTGTTGTTCTGACTGTTGAGACTGTATTATTCTAGCAAAAGGCTGATCTTCATAAAAATCTGACCAAGCTCTTAAATACTGATCTTGAAAAGCAATGTACTTTCCGTCTGTTAGAGTAATAAGCAGTTTATATAATTTATCGTAATTTAGGTTTTTAAGGCTAATATGAACCTTAAACTCACTATCACATGCAATGATTTTTCGTAATGTATTAGCAGCATTAGTTAATAATGTATCCTTTTTATGTAATTCCCATTGATTATATATTGAGATTTGAAACAGCATAAAATTAAGTAAAAAAAGAAGGGGCTTTTGATTGTCTTTAATAGAGAGACCAAATTGCTGACAAAACAATGCTGCTACAGGATATTCTTCAATACGACCATAAATAGGGTTTTTAGACGTGTATTTTTCTTTATTTAATTGGGCGATAAAAGATTCTAACGTTTTAACTTTACTAATCGCCGAATTCAAATTAATAATTTCTATATTAATTTTATCTGGCCATTCAATAGACTTAATCGAGTTTAAGGTATCATCTAATCTTAATAGTACTTGGCAAAGATTAGTTAATTCGGGCGTGAGATATAGTGCTTTAATTGCCTTAATTAAACTCGTTGATTCTTTATCATTTAAGCAACTTAAGTACTCTTTAATGACTGAGTTTTTTAATAGCAACTCTGATGTCCAAATTATTTCCAACCTATTTTTACCTTATGTTGTTTATTTTAATTATTATTTAATACGGTAATACCAAGAGATTACCAACTGTCTATGTCGGGGATAACACTCTCTAATATCGAGAGATCAATATCATTGACACCTTCACTTTTAAAATAAGTTGGCCAAGATGAAACCAACTCTCTTGTCTTACGAATGATTTTAGATGCTTTATCGGTACGTAAACCAAATCGTTTTGATTGTGAAAGAAGGTTATCAATAGTTGCTACCCTACCTTCATCTCCAAGACCTAAACTATGTGACTTCTCATTTTTAATCGGTAATACATCATAAGAAGGACTCAAAAACCAACCTTGCTCAACAAAATCATAGAGCATGGCATGGTTGCGCGTATGATCGTCAACATTACCAATAAAGGCATTAAAAACCATACGTTGATACAATTCCACCGATTGCTCAGGTTGCTTTCCATTGTGCCTAATGAACTCAGCCAACGCTCCATAAGTATAACTTTGAGTCGCTGCTAACTTTCCAACTTTATTACTTGTTTGCTCAAGAAGAGATGCCGCACTAATGAAGTGAGAGGTTATTCGACTTTCATTCATATCAAACCTTTCAACGAGTAAGATGTTGCCAATATCTGAGCAAATAGGCTTAGTAACAGCGACCCTACCCTCTAATTCATTTAGCATTTTCATCGTCGCGTGCTCAACCATGACATTATCAAATAAATCTTGACTCCGATTGAATTTAACAATGTAATTGATACCTTTATCTACCAAAGTCGTTTTAGGTCTAGCTCCTCCAATCATCATACTAGAGCCTTGCTCGAATACTTTTAAAGCTTCTGGGGTGATTTTACCATTCGTTAAAATGCTTTCCTTGATATTGATAAGAGATTTAATATCACTTAATTGGTTTCTAGGCTTTTTAGGTTTTGTTCCACTACGCGACAAACTAAACATTAGTGCGCCTACGCCCTCACCTGCACCCGCAAGTAAAAATTCAATTTCATTACATGGTTTAGTCTTATGTAATGACAAAATAACTCTGCGGCCCCAAGAATCAGGTCCAGCATCTCGCAACACGCCAAAGATTTCATTATGAGGATTTGTTTTAAAAGTCCCCTTTATTAAGGGAAGATGGATAGGATCTAATGGAAATGCGTTTTGCCTTTCTAGATAAGATTGACCATAACCAAAATAGCCTTGCTTATTTCTAATATCAAGTTGATATACCCCACAAATAACAGGAAAAACATCTAACCCTTCAATAAAAACATAAGCTCTAATAACTGAATCAGAAATCATCAGGCAACTCCACTTTAGTAATGGAGGTTCTTGAACGGCCTTGAGTAAAATTTGAAGCCAAATCTTCAATAAATTCAGTTAACACTTGTTCAATACCTAAAATAGCAAGGGCTTCAAAATACAAACCTATTGATACTGATGTCTTGCCCTTTTCAATAGAGCCCATGGTAGAACGGCTAATACCAAGCCGATGAGCAAGTTCATCTTGTGTATAATTGTTAATACGAGCAAGCTTTATCAAGCTGCCTAATGACTTTGTTAATTTAAGACTAGAAGATGATTCCATGTTTAATATATTACTCAATAAATGCTTATGCTTAATATATTACTCAATCAATTGATTTGCAACTTTATTCATTTTTACTATTCTAGAGGCTATTTATTGCCCGCAACTAAGCATCCCCTCTAAATGAATGATCTTGCGGTTAGAGTGGTGTTAACAATTCTAGAACAAGCAAGGATAAACTACCGAACTAAAAATACCACATCAAAAGTTTGACGTGGACTCTACAAGAGGAATTAAGCAAAACCTCCAATTTCAATATGCTGAATGTAATGAACAAAATTTTCCGAGTTATGACTTCGACAAACCTCAAGCCCAGTTTGTCCTCCAAATGCTGAAATAGTTTCAGACTTCAGCCAAAGTGCTGCATTAACATCAGAACCAGTCCAATCAACTAGGATAGGAAATAAATATGCTTTTTCATCTTCATTTAAAAGTTCTTCACAACACTTCTCTAATTTGGGAAAGTTTAAGCTAATATTTTTATGCTCTGTCTTCTCTACTCGTTTCACTACATCTCCCTTATCTTTCTAATTCTTGAATAATAAATATCAACTAACCTTACTATAAAATCATAGACCACAAGAACTAAAACATCAAAGTTAAAACCGTTATAATCAAGGTGTTAATCCATTAATGTCACACAATACTTAACTAGTAGTAGCTGTTAAAAACCCATGCGATTCGCATGGGTTTTTCTATTACTTTTGTCATAAAATGGCCCCTAGTGATCACTAAATAACTTTCGGTCCATCTTTGTCATTTGAATGGTCCAAATGACAAAATATACAGCAGGAAATAATTAATAAATTTAACTATCTCCTGTAAAAAATAAATGATAGAATCTGCCCGAAAACGATATAAAGGTCAGTCAATGAATAAAGCACGAATAAAATAGTAGTTAAAATTTGTGCCATTAAATTATTTTACGTTAAAACACCTTTTAATTATTTGTCACAGAATTTATATATAAAAACTAATTTAAACAAAGGGTTGACATAAAAACTTACATTGATGTATATTAATATAAGTTAAGGTTTAGTGAGTTTTTAAGCCTCATAACCCGAAGGTCGTAGGTTCAAATCCTGCTCCCGCAACCAATCTAAATATCAAACATAAAACCCAAAAACCCAAGCATATATTACCACAACTAAAATGTAGGTTGGACTTCAGTCCATCAAGTTAAATGAAATTTAACCGCATTCAACATAAACACCAATCAAAAAAATAATATCCCACTGTAAATATTACCTGGCCAATCATGTTAATTACCCGCGAAACAGCTGACGGACTAAAGTCCGACCTACAAAGGATCAACAAAAGCCCTACAAAAAATCAAAAAAAAGCCAACCAACATTATCACCCGTAGGCCCGATGTAGGTTGGACTTCAGTCCATCAAGTTAAATGAAATTTAACCGTGTTCAACATAAACACCGAGCAAAAAAATAATATTCTACTGCAAATGTTGGCTGGCATATCAAATTAGTCACCCGCTAAACAGTTGACGGACTAAAGTCCGACCTACAAAGGATCAACAAAAGCCCTACAAAAAAGTCAAAAAAAAGCCCAACCAACATTATCACCCGTAGGCCCGATGTAGGTTGGACTTCAGTCCATCAAGTTAAATGAAATTTAACCGTGTTCAACATAAATACCAATCAGGAAAATAACATCCTGCTGCCAATGTTGGCTGACATATCATGTTAATTACCCGCTAAGCGTTTGACGGACTAAAGTCCGACCTACAAAAGATCAACAAAAACCCTACAAAAAAATCAAAAAAATCCCAACCAACATCATAACCCTCAGGCCCGATGTAGGTTGGACTTCAGTCCATCAAGTTAAATGCAATTTAACCGTGTTCAACATAACCCACAGATCAAAAAAATAATATTCTACTGCAAATGTTGGCTGACATATCATGTTAATTGGCCGCGAAACAGCTGACGGACTAAAGTCCGACCTACAAAAGATCAACAAAAGCCCTACAAAAAAGTCAAAAAAAAGCCCAACCAACATTATTACCCGTAGGCCCGATGTAGGTTGGACTTTAGTCCATCAAGTTAAATGCAATTTAACCGTGTTCAACATAAACACCGAGCAAAAAACATCCTGCTGCCAATGTTGGCTGGCATATCATGTTAATTACCCGCTAAGCGTTTGACGGACTAAAGTCTGAGGAATCCCCACAAGTTTAACGAGTAAGCGCTTGATATCTGGTAATATGTTAATCACCACAAAAAACAAATAAACCAAATACAAGCGCTATGCCTACATTATCAGACTTATTCTCTTCCAA
>NZ_VOLS01000039.1 GCF_007954265.1 Colwellia sp. C1TZA3
TTTTTGTCTAGCGACAATAGCGACATGGCCCCACCTGATCCCATTCCGAACTCAGCAGTGAAACGTGTTAGCGCCGATGGTAGTGTGGGAGTTCCCATGTGAGAGTAGGACATTGCTAGGCTTCTATTTAGGTCGTTCCTTGCCATCCATGGCAGCTCGACATTAGTGCATCCATGCACGTCAAAAACCCGTAGCTAACGCTACGGGTTTTTTGCTTTATGGCGCTTGAGAAATAAAGGTTGAGCATAGTGGAGCTACATTCTTCCATTCTAAGATAAGCAGTTAAACGTGTTAGCGTCGGTGGTAAAAAGCGTGTGGATGTGCTTCTCTTTATGTAAAACCGCTCTTGAGCATCCTGCTCCCAAGGCATTAGTGCATCCATGCACGTCAGAAACCGGTAGCTAACGCTACGGGTTTTTTGCTTTCTGGCGTTTGAACATTGATTGTTGTCATGCCAAATGCCAAATGCCAAATGCCAAATGCTTTATAGCTTTTTGCTGGAAAAATTTCAGTATACATCACGGCATTAACGCATCCCTGTACTTCCTTTTAGCCTAGTTTTTGTTTTTTACCATTCATAGTCATTAATTTTCTGATTATTTCTACTGGTTAAAACAACCCAGTACTGCGTTATTTAATAATTATACCAATCGAGTTATTAAAATAAATGTCTTATATTTGGTCGTTTTTTCTGCTTATAAAGTAGATGACTTAATTAGTCAAATTAGTATTATTAAAATATATTTGGTTATTTTCCTGTAATTAAAGTAGTAGCGCTTGCATGGTTTGAGTGGCGACAACGGGTTGTTCAGCTTTGGTAATTGCCGTAACTACGGCCACCGCACTAACGCCTGTACGCCATACCTGCCCAATACGTTGTTGGTTAATACCGCCAATGGCGACAACAGGAATAGTATCGGCTAGTGCTAATATCTGCGATAAGGTTGCTAGCCCTTGAATTTGCCCAGTCATATCTTTGGTTTTAGTGGCGAATATAGCGCCAATGGCAAGGTAAGAGGGCCGTAGTTGTTTGGCTAATAAAAATTCGTAACAACCATGAGTACTGATGCCTAAACGTAAACCTGATTCAGCAATAGCATTCAAATCAGCACTGTTAAGATCTTCTTGGCCGATATGGACACCGTATGCGCCGTATTTAATGGCCAACTGCCAATGATCATTAATAAATAACCGGCAATTATAATGACGGGCCATTGCCACTGCTTTTTTTATCAGTAAGGCTAATTTGGCCGTATTTTTACTTTTAATACGTAGCTGAATAACATTTAAATTCAGTGGTAACAAGCATTTAAGCCATGCTAAAGAGTCAATCACGGGATATAGCCCAAGTTTCTCTGAGTCAGCTAGCCCAAGGAGTGGGAAGTTAGGTAATAAGATATATTGCTGATTAACTGGGCTAATAATGGTTGGAAAATAATTGAGCTTGGTTGGCCATGAACCCTGCTGAAATGCGCCATAATAATTTTCATTTTTATCGTTACTCACTTCACTATGATGACCATCACAATTGTTTTCACTTTCATTGTCGTTAATCGTATTAGGTATTTTAGCGGTTAATGATAAACCTTGGTTAATAAAGGCTTTAGTCAAGGTGAAAGCATCACGCAATAAATAACCATGAGCTAAAAAACTGGCTAAGGCACTAGCAAAGCTGCAGCCACCGCCATGGCTATAGCTTGTGCTAATTTTTGGCGACTGTAAGTTTAAGAACATTCTTGGCTTTATGTTTTGTAAACATACATCAATACAATGAGTTTCAGCGACGCTGTTTTTTACAGTAGCGTTGCTTCCTTCACTGTCAGTATGACCGCCTTTAATGATCACAGCCTTACAGCCTAATTGCAGAATGTTTTCAGCTAGAGCTTCAGTTTTAGCCGTGCTTGTCGATCTTAACAAGTTTAATTGTTTTGCTTCTATCAGGTTGGGTGTGATGACATCAATCAGTGGCATCAATGGCGTTAGTGCGGGAGCTGTTAATGTTGATAAACCACCGCCAACACTGGCTTGACCAACCGGATCATAAACCACCAGCAAACTGGGTAATTGTTGCTTTAATACCAACAGCATTGCTACTAACCAATTAACTTGTTCACTATTAGCAATAAGGCCTATTTTTATCACGGTGGGTGGTTTGTCAAAACGCAATGCTTGCGCTTGCTCGGCTAAAATTTGCACATCAATAGCATTAATCGCAATAAGCTCTGCTGAGTTTTGTACTGTATTAGCGGTGATCAAGTGACAAACTTCAACATTGAGACTATGACCCGTTTTAATATCGGCGGCAATACCAGCACCACCCGAGCAGTCAGCACCCGAAATGGTCCAAATAATCGGTTTGTTTGTCAATTTGCTAGCAAGCAATGAAGGTTTAAATGTCATTAAGTATGCTCTGGGTGATGCCAAAAAGGGCTGTCTAATGTTGGCGTGCTAGCGTGAGCAGTTTGGCGCTCGGGCATAGTGCCGGCAATATAAGCAGATTCTCCAGCTGATATTGCTGTTGCGAAGGCTTTGGCCATCAAGGGTGGGTTATCAGCAAGGGCAATAGCGCTGTTAAGTAACACACCGTCAAAACCCATTTCCATAGCAATACAGGCATCTGAAGGTTTACCAATACCGGCATCGAGTATCAGTGTTGTGTCAGGTAGTCGTTGACGAATACTCGCCAAGTTATAAGGATTCATTAAGCCCTTACCGGTACCAATGGGTGATGCCCAAGGCATGATCACTTGACAGCCCAACTCGTATAAACGTTGGCAAATAACTAAGTCGTCAGTGCAATAGGGTAAAACTTTAAAGCCTTCTGCTAGCAGTTGTTCGGTGGCAATTAGCAGCTCGATTGGATCAGGCTGTAAATTGTAATCATCGCCGATAACTTCAAGCTTTATCCAATCTGTTTGGAATAGTTCACGACTCATTTTTGCTAAGGATATGGCTTCTTTAGCATTTTTACATCCGGCGGTATTTGGTAGCAAAAAACCTTGGTTTTGCTTAACGGTAGCTTGAATATAGCGCCAAATTTTTGCACCTGACTGGGCCAATGGATTTTGCCGTTTTAGTGATAAGGTCACCACTTGTGAGCCACTAGCTAAAATGGCTTGCTTCATTACTGCTGGCGACGAGTAAAGTGCAGAGCCAATGAGCAAGCGACTATTTAATACTTGACCATAAATACTTAACGACATGCGTTACCCTCCAACAATAGGAAACAGCAGATCAATACTGTCGTTATCACTAACGTGAGTAATGGGGTAATCTGCTCGGCCGACAAAATCACCATTAAGTGCCAAAGCAAAGCTTTGTTGTTGCTGACTTAACGATAATGTTTTGGTCAATACCTTATCGATGCTGCTTGGCACTGAAGCGTTAGGAAGTTCAAAGGCGTTACCATTAATATATATTTTCATTTTTTATCTCAATTTTTAGCTCAATTCTTATCTAACTATCGCTTTAACAACTATTACACTGGTTTTAATCAGCTAACTGGGTCTGAAAGACTAATAGGCAGCCAATGAGTGTATTGATAATGTTTGACAGACTTTTGCTGTTGTTGCATTAAGTTACCAATATGCTCTAACACTTGGGCAAGCACGATAGGGGCAATTAAAAAGCCGTGACGGTATAAGCCATTGACTTGAATCAAAGCGTTATGCGAAATAATCTTTGGTTGATTGTCACTAAATGCTGGGCGAAGTTGGCTGACATGTTGGCGGATGTTGGCTTCAGCAAAACCGGGATGAACACTATAAGCTGCGCTAAGTAATTCCATTGATGAACGTACAGTCATCGCGGCGGTATCATCACTTTCAATTTCAGTTGCTCCAACGACATAATGGCCTTGCTCTTTTGGCGCAATGTAAAGCTGATAGCGTGGATGCATCAGCCTGACTGGCCTAGAAATGTTAACGTCAGGAGCAAATAGTTGAAAAAGTTCGCCGCGAACAGCACGTAAATCATCAAGCTCAGCATTGTTTTTATTGTTTGTCTTAATCGCCGACTTTGCGCCAATACCGCGACAATCAATACCAAGATCAAACGATTGTGATTGGCTATCACTGTTATAACCACGAGTTTGAAAACTAATCTTACAGCCGGTATTAAAACTATTGCTTTTAATGCCAATAACTTCAGACTCACTGTGCCACTCAACACCTTCATCACTTAATTGTTGATGTAAAGCAAGTAGTAGCTTTCGATTACCAATTTGACCTTCTTCTGGCAAATATAATGCTTGCGAAAATTTACCGGCAAGTTCTGGCTCAAGAGCCGAAAGCTGCTGTCGATTGAGCTGTTGTCGTGCATGGTTTGGATAATTGTTGGCTAAAAATCGTGTCAACTTGTGGTAGTCAGCGATGTCATGCTCATGACTTACTACTAGCGAACCTGCTTGTTGAAAAAAGCTATAGCCAGACAGCGTATTCAGCAATTTTGGCCACAGGGGTAACGCGGCAAAACCCATAGCAACAATGTTGGCTGGGCTGTGCATCGCTTCGCCAAGCGGTGTTAATAAACCAGCGGCAGCATAAGCGGCACTGTGCTGGCCATTTTTTTGGTCTTTATCAAATAGCGTTACCTGATAGCCTTGTCTATTTAACGACAAAGCTAACAAGCGACCCATAAGGCCGGCGCCAATAATAGCGATGGTTGGCATAATTAAACGACTCGGCTGCTAATTGCTTACTGGCTTGGCAACAGGGTGATATAGCTCACTGCCGCTGGCCTTAAACTCAGCTGATTTTTCAGCCATTCCTTGGCTTGAAACACTGATGGTCTCATCAAGTAGTTTAATTTCAATAGGCTGTTCGTTGTCGGCCGCATCGCTTAAGCCAGCAGCATAATCTCGAACTTCTTGTGATATTTTCATTGAACAAAATTTAGGGCCGCACATAGAACAAAAATGTGCGACTTTGCCTGATTCTTGTGGCAAAGATTCATCATGGTAAGCGCGGGCTTTTTCAGGATCTAAGCCAATATTGAATTGATCATACCAACGAAATTCAAAACGGGCTTTTGACATAGCATTATCACGAATTTGCGCACCTGGATGACCCTTTGCTAAGTCACCAGCATGCGCGGCGATTTTATAGGTCATCAAACCTTCTTTAACATCTTCTTTATTAGGTAAGCCTAAATGTTCTTTTGGGGTAACGTAACAAAGCATGGCACAACCATACCAGCCAATATTAGCGGCACCAATACCAGAGGTGATGTGATCATAACCGGGCGCAATATCGGTGGTTAGTGGCCCTAAGGTATAAAAAGGTGCTTCGCCACAATGCTTGAGTTGTTCAGCCATATTTTGCTCGATCATATGCATGGGCACATGGCCTGGACCTTCGACAATGGTTTGTACGTCATGCTGCCATGCTATTTTTGTTAGCTCGCCCAAAGTACGTAATTCAGCAAACTGTGCTTCATCGTTAGCATCGGCAATCGAGCCAGGACGTAAACCATCGCCTAGAGAAAATGAAACGTCATAGGCTTTTAAAATTTGACAAATATCTTCAAAGTGAGTGTAAAGAAAGTTCTCTTGATGATGGGCTAAACACCATTTCGCCATAATAGAACCACCACGAGAAACAATACCGGTAACACGTTTGGCGGTCATCGGCACATAGCGAAGTAATACGCCAGCATGAATAGTAAAGTAATCAACACCTTGCTCTGCTTGTTCAATTAATGTGTCGCGAAATATTTCCCAAGTCAGGTTTTCAGCAATACCGTTAACTTTTTCTAAAGCTTGATAAATAGGTACGGTGCCAATGGGTACAGGAGAATTACGAATAATCCATTCTCGGGTTTCGTGAATATAACGACCCGTTGATAAATCCATTACGGTGTCGGCCCCCCATTTGGTTGACCAAACCAGCTTTTCTACTTCTTCTTCAATAGAAGAGCTTACCGCGGAATTACCGATATTAGCGTTTACTTTGATCAAAAAGTTTCGACCGATGATCATAGGCTCAACTTCGGGGTGGTTAATATTGACCGGAATAATTGCTCGGCCTCTAGCCACTTCATCGCGGACAAACGCAGGAGTAATTTGTTCAGGAATGCTGGCACCAAATGATTGTCCTTGATGTTGCTGCAGTAGTATTTCGTTTTTAACTTCTTGGCGTTTCATATTTTCACGAATGGCAATATATTCCATTTCAGGTGTAATAATGCCTTGGCGAGCATAATGCATTTGGGTAACGTTTTGACCTTTTTTGGCTCTACGTACTTTGGGTAAATGCTCAAAGCGAATATGATCAAGGCCTTCATCTGCTATGCGTTGTTGGCTGTAGATAGATGTTTTTTCTTGGAGAAACTCGACATCGTTACGCGAGTCAATCCAGCTGTCACGTAAGCGGGGAATACCTTTATGGACATCAATAACCACTGAGTCATCGGTATAAAAGCCAGAAGTATCGTAGACACACAAAGGCTGATTTTTTTCATAGCTAGGCTGGTCTTTTTTGCCATTAATTAAAGTATCAGACAAGGTTATTTCACGCATGCCAACACGAATGTCGTGTATTTTACCCGTGACGTAAACTTTATTAGAATTTGGAAAGGATTGATCAGCAACGTTGTTTAAAAATTGGCTTGCTTGGTTTCGACGCTTGCGTCTTGAAATTGAACTCATGTTCTCTCACCTGTTTTTATAAATAAAAGTTAGGCGGAGCTTTATGGGGTAGTAACGAGGAGCAGGTTAGCTAGCAAAAACGTACGTGCGCTGTTGAAACTGCTCACTTGTTCCCTTCGCAGATGTTAATCTAATCAGGTTCTACGGATCCCGCTTTCGCGATCTCAGCCCTTTGGCACTCCGACAAGTCAATAATGTTTAAGTTTTTAAGTGTGCTTAAACATTATTTATTCTAGCGTGAACTTTTAATAACAATCAAGCCTTATATTATTTGAATCTAAGTTTCTTACTATTTGCTGTATTTATTTAATGTGTTGATGACACTATTTTTCACAAACGATTTCTTGATAATTAAATTAAAACAAATGCTTAGAGTGTTTTTGTTAACTATTGAAATTATGGCTTTTATGGGCACTGATTGATTTTAAAAGATTATTTTATTTTGATTACCAATTAGTCCTGGGCTTATTTTTGATAAGCTATATGACAGTTTAGCGGGGGAGTACTAACTTAAGTGATAAGGTTAGCAAAAGTCAGCACAAGGTTTAACTTTACTCATTAATTCCTAATAATAATGCAAATGTAGCGGTAAATTGTCGTAATATAGACAAACTGAGTAACGTACACTATATGGAATTAATTTATGGCTGAATCTAGCAGCTCAAGCGCCACAGCGCAGATAAGTAAAACCTTAGGCCCCACCAACTTACTTAAAGATGAAATTGACCAAGTGGGTCGTATTTACAATATCATTGTTGAGTTTTTCACCAATTACAGTTTTCAATTAATTGGCGCGTTTATCATCTTCATTATTGGCTATATGTTTGCCGGTAAAATAGCCACTGTTGTACTGAAATTATGTGAGCGACATAAGCTTGATGTCACCCTGAGCCGCTTTTTAGCGAACACCAGTAAAATGTTAATTGTAGTGATGATAACCATCATTTCTTTAGGGAAATTAGGCATTAGTGTTACGCCATTTATTGCCGCTATAGGTGCGATTTCATTAGGTGCTGGTTTAGCTCTGCAAGGCTTGTTGGCTAATTATGCTGCTGGCTTCAACATTATTATTATTCGTCCCTTTGTGGTGGGTGATACGATTACGGTGCGTGGCGTTACTGGGCTTGTTAAAGAAGTATTATTGGCTTACACGATTTTGTCAGACGAAGACAATGTTGAAATTACTATTCCAAATAAACATATCGTTGGTGAAATATTACATAATTCAAGCCATGACTCGTTGTTAGAGTTAAGTGTTGGTATTGATTATAGCGAAAACCCGTTAGCGGTGATGGCGTTGCTAGAAGAGGTGATTGGGCAGTTAGATATTGTCAGTAAAGCCCGTAAGCCGTTAATTGGTATTGATGCTTTTGCTGATAGCGCTATTAATATTGCGGTACGTTTGTGGACCCCAACCGAAAATTTATACAGTGCTAAATATAAAGCAAATAAAGAGATTTATTTAGCGCTAGATAAAGCTAATATTAAAATTCCATTCCCGCAACGCGATGTTCATTTTATTAAGGATGTGGTTTGATTTTTATGCTGTTTATTGTGGCTTTATTATGGCGTTAAATAAGGCTAGGTTGGATCGATTTTTGGCACAATATTGTCAGGTTAATCGCAAAGATGTACGACTGATGTTGGCGCAAAATAGAGTATTGGTCAATGGCGTAGTCGCCCATGACATTGATGAAATTATTGATACCTTTAGCCAGATAACATTAGATAGCAAGGTGATCCAAGCAAACTTTGCCTATTATATTATGCTAAATAAACCTGTTGGCGTGGTCAGTGCAACCCGCGATACAAAGCATAAAACGGTTATTGATTTGCTTGAATATCCGTTTAAAAGTGAGCTGCATATTGTTGGCCGACTCGATCTTAATACTTCTGGTTTGGTGTTAATGACCAATGATAGTCGTTGGTCTGAGCGCTTAACTTTGCCTGAGAAAAAAGTCACTAAACGTTATATAGCGACCTTGCAAAATAAGCTTACTGTCGAATATATAGCAGCTTTTGCCAAAGGTATGTATTTCGCTTTTGAGGATATTACCACTCAGCCGGCAAAATTAACTATTCTTTCTGACTATCAAGCACAAGTTGAACTTTTTGAAGGACGTTATCATCAAATTAAGCGCATGTTTGGTCGTTTTCGTAACCCCGTAATGGCTTTACACCGATGTTCTATTGGCAATTTGCAACTTGATCAGCAATTAGCTGTTGGGCTGAGCAGAAAGCTAACTGCGTTTGAGGTTAATAACATTAATCAATAATAGGCTCTTTAACGTGTAAATATTAAGGTGTAAAATCACTATAACAATCATAACAATCATAACAAACGATACAAAAAACCATAAAAAATAACAATAAGGAATAAGAATGATCAAGTATATTATGCTAGTCATTGTGCTGGGCTTAGTCATTAGCTTCTTCGTGCGCAATAATACTAACAATGAAGTTGCAAAAGTTAATGCTGTGCTAGCGGCAGAGTTTTTAGAAAATAATAAACAAGTCACCGGTGTAATTGAAACAGCTTCTGGCTTGCAGTATCAGGTATTAACCCCAGGGCAGGGTGATGTTCATCCAATGGCAAGCACAAAAGTAAAAGTGCATTATCATGGCACCTTACTTGATGGCACAGTTTTCGACAGTTCAGTTGAACGAAATGACCCGATTAGTTTTGGCTTAAGTCAAGTGATTAAGGGCTGGACAGAAGGTTTACAGCTAATGGTAGTGGGTGAGAAAACCCGTTTATTTATACCGGCAGAGCTGGGTTATGGTAATAGTGCGGCAGGTAAAATTCCGCCTGGATCATTATTGATTTTCGATGTTGAATTACTGGCAATTGAGTAGATCACTTAGCTAACTCACTATTCACTGGCCTATTTCGTGTGAAAATATAAAGTCTTAACCGCGGACTAAGACTACTATCAACTCGAAATAGGCTAGCCGCTATCCTCCTACTTTAGCGGTTTATTACCTTTATTTAATGGCGTAAATACTAAGCTAACACCACCGTGCTTTATTTCGCCTTTTTATTAGTTATACCAATCCCATTAAGTTATTGCTCACTTGTACTAGTTAAAATAGCTCAAGGCTGTGTTGCTCTCACTCCCAATAGCCAGCTATTGCTCAATCTAGCGCCTTACCTTGAGTTATTTTTCCTGCGCACAACAAGATCACAAACTTAATGGAACTGGTATTACTTGTAAGTATTATGTGATATCAAGCGCCATCTATACCCATTCCACTTCAAAGTATCAGGCTCTGTATTGTGCCGTGGCTATTTCTACTCTTCCCTAAAGGCCTCTGCCGAGAGGTGGTGGCGATTAAGCAACTTGTAAAATTCGGTGCGATTTCTTTGCGCTATTTTTGCGGCTTGTGACACATTCCCGGCAGTAATCTTTAACAGTTTGGCGAGATAATCACGTTCAAACTTATCTCTGGCTTGGACAAATGACGGTAAAACAGTGGCTTTATCACGCAGTGCATTCTTTACTAACATTTCGCTGATTAACGGCTCAGTAGACAGTGCGAGTGTTTGCTCAACAACATTTTGTAACTGTCTGATATTGCCTGGCCAAGTTGCGCTAATCAACACTTCCATGGCTTCTTGCGAAAAACCAGTAATACTGATATGTGATTGGTCTGCAGACTTACTTAAAAAATATTGCGCAAGTAATGGGATATCTTCTCGACGTTCAGACAAGGGTGGTAATTCTAATTCAACGACATTGAGACGGTAATACAAGTCTTCACGAAATGTTTTGTCAATAATAGCTTGTTGTAAATTTTTATGTGTGGCTGAAATAATCCTAACATCAACTTTAATTGCTTGTGTACTACCAACAGGGCGTATTTCTCTTTCTTGCAAGGTACGCAGCAGTTTTACCTGAAAACTCATTGGCATATCACCAATTTCATCTAAAAAGAGTGTCCCGCCATCTGTTGCTTGAAATAAGCCAATATGATTTTTTTCTGCGCCGGTAAATGCGCCTTTACTATGACCAAATAATTCAGACTCTAGCAGCTGCTCAGGAATCGCCGCACAGTTAATAGCGGTAAATGTTTGCTGGTGTCGAGGGCTTGCCAAATGAATTGCCTTTGCCAACAGCTCTTTACCTGTACCACTTTGGCTTTGAATAAGTAAACTAAAATCACTTCTTGCCACTTGCTTACTTTGTTGTAAAAGCGCTTCCATAATGGTGCTACGACTAATAATTTTGTCGCGCCATTGGTTATCAGCCTGATTATGGTTTAACTCAGCAGGTTGTAGGCGAATGGCTTGTTGTACTATTTCCAGTAATTCTTTACTTTCAAAAGGTTTAGTGAGAAAACTAAAAACGCCTTGTTTAGTGGCATTAATCGCGTCGGGAATAGTGCCATGGGCAGTCATGATAATCACCGGAATATGAGGATGCTTGGCTCTTATTTGCTCAAATAATGCCATGCCGTCCATGCCTTCCATTTTAAGATCGCTGATCACTAACTGTGGATGAAAACTCTCCAATCGGCCTAGGGCTATTTTGGCATTTTTTGCCGATTCAACTTGATAACCTGCTGCAGTCAAACGGATAGCAAGTAGTCGCAGTAAGCTAGGATCGTCATCAACGATTAGAATTTTATTGTCCGCTGCAACGGCAGCTGGATTAAGATTGGTCATGGGATATTCTCGGTACTTATCTATAGCTAAAATAGAGGCTTAAAAATAGTACTTAAATTGATATTGTTCGCTAGTGTACTTAAGCGTACTAGCGTCTTTAACTAGCAATTATTGGTCTCTTTTATCAATAGCTTGTTCAATATTTTTTAGTTGTTTAATGGTTTGTTCTAATATTTTCACTTGTTCGATTAAATTCTGCTGCTGTTTTAATGCAAGCTGCTGCTGCTTAATTTCGCGCTGTTGCTGTTCTTGTTGGCGCTTTTTTTCTTGGGCTAACAAACGATTTCTCATCAGTAAACGTTGATTTAATTGATCGCCCAATAAGGAAATAAAAGCTTGTTCACTAGGGCTAATATTAGCAAGTGCGGCATTATCACCTTTACTATTCAATTTATTCAACAATACTTTCGCGTCGAAAACATTGTAAATAGGTGACTTGGGCAGACTGTAAAGTAGTAGTAGTTTAATTTGCGCGTCATAGTCAATTTCACTATTTTTTTTCGCCTGACTTTCAACGCTTTTTTGCTGTTTATTAACCTCTTCTGTTAGTTGTTGTTGGTTAAGTTGTTTTAATGTTAAGTAGTACTCACCATAGCTTGTACTTTTGCTGTTGCTGGTACTATCGTGTTTTGTGAGCAGCTGACAACCGGTTAATAATAAAGCTATGCTTAACAGTAGAGCGGATGAAAGCTGCTGTAAACTGGCCATTAGACAGGCTCCTCTTGGCGAAAAGCGCGTGGCAAGGTGATTTTTATTTTAGTTCCCTGTTGCTCACTTTGCTCATTCAAAAGTTCAATATTACCATTGAGGCGTAGTATAAGTTCTTTGACTATGGTGAGACCTAGACCACTGCCTTTGATTAAGCTTTTTTCAGGTGGCGGACCTTGATAAAAAGCATCGAATATTTTTTCTTGATTTTCCTGAGCTATTCCCATGCCTTGATCAATAATAAGGAGTTGTAGGTGCTCGTTTACTAGTGACGATGAAATCTTGATGACGCCTTCATCGGGAGAGTATTTTATCGCGTTGGACAATATATTGTCGATAATAACCGCGAGATGTTTACGGTTACCGTAAAGAGAAATATTACTCAAATTATTATTAAGTGTAAGCTTTTTTCGTTTTATATCTAACTTTCGTTCTGCTATTACTTGATATACAACATCATTGACTTGCATCAACTCAGAATCTTGTAAACTTGTAGAGTCGAGTACAATATTAAAATTGAGTAAGTCTTCAATATGCTTTTGTAAGCGAAATACGCTGTCTTTGATGATGTGAGATATTTCTTGTTGCTCGGCATTTAGCTCACCAACGCTATTATCGTATAGCAGTTCAGTACCCTCTCTAATAGCCGCTAGCGGTGTTTTTAACTCGTGTGATATATGGCGAATAAAGCTCGATTTTTGTAATTCTAATGCTTGTAAACGTGTACGCATGCTTTCTAAAGCTAGTGCAATTTCTTGAATTTCCGGCGATCCTATTACTTTAATCTCATGATTAAAATGCCCTTGTTGTAATCGAAAAATAATCTGTGTGAGTGCTTTAAGTGGGCTAGTGATTAAGAAGATAAATATAGCCGCAACAAGTATGCTGATAGGAATAATAACTAAACTCTGGATCATAATATCGCGAACAGCTTGTGCGGCCTGTTGAATATCTGTGATACGCAAGGTACTAAGTTCACCGCTTCGCTGAGTAATTTGCTCATAAGTCGCATTTAGACTACTAAACTTGACCTGTATTGGCTTGATAATTGTGCTGTCAGTAGGTGATTTTTGTTCAGCTTCTGGCATAGTCTGTTCGATTAGTGCCATAACAGTTTGAGCATATTCAGTTATCAATAGCTGTAATTCTTGGTCTTGACTAGCGACAATTAATTGTTCAGTTAAGTGTAATATTTGCTTGCACTGCTCATTATAACTGTTCGCTAAAGCTGGATCCCGCAGTACTAAATATTGTGCAGCACTGCGTTCCAGTTTGATTTGACTACTTTTCAGTAATTGTTGCTGATCCAATATTTTTGTTATGCCGGTAATAGCACTAGCGCTTTTTTTCGCAAGCGTATTGACTTGTGAGGCACCAAAAATTAAAGCAATGACCAGTGGTAAAGCGACTAAACCAAAACCTAACAAGGTTAATGATTTTATTGATAAGCTTTTTATCGACAAACTTCTTTTATGCGCTTTACTGGCGAGTGTGGTTGAATTACTCACAATGCGTGCTAGGGCCTTTTTTTGTTAATAGTATATACGTAGTGTTAGTTAAAAATACAAAAAAAACAATAGTGTCTCAATATTGAGACAATCGTGTAGACAGCCTTTTATTTTATTAAGTTATTGTTTTATAAGTATATTATTTTTATTAGCTAATGTCAGCGCTCACTTATAATTTAAGAGATGGGTAAACTGTTGCTAATTGGAGACATTAACTTAGAGGCGACTTACTTTAAAGCACTATAAATCAAAGGTTTATATCTTGGCATGAGATGTGCTTAGTATCCACTGTAAGTGGCACGAGCCATGGTTGGCATATTCTTTGATGTGCTATTAATTAGAAGGATTCAGATATGAATAATATTAGCTTAAAAAAATTGTCTATCACTGTTGTTGTTGCATCAATAGCATCAAATTTTGCTTTTGCTAACAATCACGTCATTAAAGCAACACCTAAAGTGGCAGAGCCTACATCCTCTTTTTCTCAATTAGTTGTAGATTATGATGTCGATAAAAGTAATAGCTTAAATGCAACAGAATTAGCTGAAAATGAGATATTAACAAAAGTTTTTGTGCAGCTTGATATCAATGGCGATACAGAAATTAATGAAGAAGAATTTAACCAATACCTCGCTAAGATGAAAAAACATTTATGATCAAAAAACAATTTTTGTCTGTTAACAACTTATTCTCTCGACTGTCAGTGTCTTTTTCAAGCAAACAGTTGCTCACTTTTACTGACTTTAAGGACCTCTCCACATGAAAGATCAGTCTTCTCAAGATAGCTTGTCCCGTTATGTTAAAATTGATAAATGGATTTTTGAAGTAAAATCAGTACGCGCAATACGTGTTGAAGATTTTGGTAAACCTTACACCGCTGTCGCTAACATTGCCTTAAATGGAGACAGCGCATATATTGATGGTCTGCTAACTCGTGAAGATGATGACTTTACACGTGAAGACTACCAAACCTTTGGGAAAATGAGTCAGCAATTAGGACTTGAAACCATAAATTTTGACCGTTTTAAGCAACAAAGAAAATTTTCGGATACGGTTAAAGTGCCACCAATAAATTGTGTTAAACCCGAGCTAAAGTTAGTTATAGTATAGTTATTAGCACTGATTGCGTTTTGGCACAGTGCGTTAACATATTTGAAAGGCTGTCTAATGAATTCGGTTAAAGTCGATAATGGTTATACTACACCATCTAAAATTATCTGTGTTGGTAGAAATTATGCTCAACATATCAGCGAACTAGGTAATGAAGTTCCTGATAATATGGTGTTATACCAATCCCATTAAGTTATTGCTCACTTGTACTAGTTAAAATAGCTCAAGGCTGTGTTGCTCTCAATCCCAATAGCCAGCTATTGCTCAATCGAGCGCCTTACCTCGAGTTATTTTTCCTGCGCACAACAAGATCACAAACTTAATGGAACTGGTATTATTTATGAAACCCAATGCCGCTATTGGTGAGCAACTCTGCTCTCACCATCAAGAAACTTTACATTATGAAGCTGAGCTTTGTTCTTTGTATCAACAAGATAAATTTTATGCCGTTGCTATAGGTTTAGATTTGACTAATACCAATCCCATTAAGTTATTGCTCACTTGTACTAGTTAAAATAGCTCAATGCTGTGTTGCTCTCACTCCCGATAGCCAGCTATTGCTCAATCGAGCGCCTTACCTTGAATTATTTTTCCTTCGCACAACAAGATCACAAACTTAATGGAACTGGTATAAAAGAGCACTGCAAGCTCAGTTAAAAGCTAAAGGCCTGCCATGGGAGCGTGCTAAAGCGTTTACAGGTTTGGCGCTATTTAGCAATTTTGTGACAATAGATGCTATTGATGAATGCCTAGCGCTAGCGCTTTTTATCAATGGTCAATGCCGCCAATCTGGTTCAATAGCGATGATGTTACATTCACCGCAAGCCATATTGGATGAGATTCACTCTTTTATTACGCTAGAAGATGGCGATATTGTTATGACAGGCACACCGGCCGGTGTGGGCCAAATTGTCTCGGGTGATATTTTTGAAGGGCGAGTATTGAATCAAGATAAGGTATTAGTGACTAAACAATGGCAAGCAACTTAGCTTTAACTCAATAGATTATATCTCACCATAACGGGTATTTTATCCCCGTTATATGCGATAATTAAATAAAATTAACTGTTTAAAATCCCCTTATGCAACGTATCACGCTTTATACCATGAGTAATTGCCCACATTGCCAGACAGCAAAACGCTACCTCGAAGAAAAAAATATTGCTTTTCGTTTATGTAATGTAAAGACCCCAGCAGGCCAGAAAGAGTTTGCTAAATTAAACTTACGCGGCGTACCAGTATTGAAAATCGGCAATCAAGTCCTTAAAGGTTTTAACGTTAAAAGCTTTAATCAACTTTATCAAAGTGACTAATACCAAACTAATACCGAAGCAATACCGAAGTAATAACAAAGTGGCTTTATCATCGGTAAATTATTTACAAAAAGCGGCGTCAGGCATAATCTTAAAAAATAACCTTGTTAGTTATTTTCATCGTGATTGATGATGCTAAAAATATAAATGCTCATTCTAGCTACCCTATTGGCGATGAAATCATCTGCAAAGATGAAAAAGTGCTTCGAGAGGTTTTTCGCTAAGATGACATCTTGGCTAGCATTGTGGTGAAGAATTTTTGTGTATGTTACCCAGAATAGATATTATACCAATCCCATTAAGTTATTGCTCACTTGTACTAGTTAAAATAGCTCAAGGCTGTGTTGCTCTCAATCCCAATAGCCAGCTATTGCTCAATCGAGCGCCTTACCTTGAATTATTTTTCCTGCGCACAACAAGATCACAAACTGAACGGAACTGGTATTATACCAATCCCATTAAGTTATTGCTCACTTGTACTAGTTAAAATAGCTCAAGGCTGTGTTGCTCTCACTCCCAATAGCCAGCTATTGCTCAATCGAGCGCCTTACCTTGAATTATTTTTCCTGCGCACAACAAGATCACAAACTGAACGGAACTGGTATTATACCAAATTGATTAATTATCTGCTCATTTCACCTGGTTAAAACAACCCACTACGGTGTTATTTATTTAATAATTAGCACTACGAGTTATTGAAATAAATACCTTATATTGGGTCGTTTTTTATGCGTATAAAGTAGACCACCTAATTAATGAACTTGGTCTTATTAAAGCAATAAAAATTGCTAAACAACTTTTGGTTAATTCACAACTCAAAAATAGTTAAAGGTAATTAAGATACCACAACTGTTAGTATCGTCATTGCTGTGCCGTCTTCCTAATGCCGAAATACGTTTCAGTTTTACATCAATGCTAATTTAGTGTTATATCAAATAAAACACCAGGACAAAAATCAAGTTAAAGTTTTTTAATCCTAAATCATCATTACTACGTATAACAAGATTATTAATAACTTAGCTATAATGTTCTTTATTATTCAAGTTTATACGAAATATCAAGATTCAAGCATTTATCCATTATGAATAGTTTAAATAGGCTCGCAGAAGCCATAATTTCTGGTTTGCAAGATTACATCAATAAACGCGGCTTTCGTGCATTAATACACTTTGAATTAGAAGGGTGTTACCAAAAGCCAAAAGACAAGCATATAGATTATAGGCAGGTGAACAAAAATTTATTAGCCTTGGGTATTGACGGCGAAGTAGTGGCTGAGTATTGGAGTAATCAATGGGAGTATGTTTCGATTTTTAATGGCCAAAGCCCATTAAAAGAAGCGCAAAATCTTAGCCGCGCTATCGAGCTATTACCGAAACTATTTGCTGCTCAAGGCGCAACAAAGACACTTATCAAGCCAGTTATTTGGGCCGGTGATCATGGCAAGTTGGCTTCTGGATGTGAAAATATTTTTAGTGGCGATAATCGCGCGGTACACATTCCCAATGCGGTACAAATTAATGTTAGCGTAGAAGACGTAACGGGCAAGAACCTACTTGTTGCTGGTAAATTTGGTGAATGCTTACAACAACATTTTTTACGTACAAGTTTAGCCTGCTGCTTAATTTATTTGCCCGAAGAAGAGGCTTTTGAGCGTTTAGCATTAAAGTCGAAATATGGCTTAGCAGAAGAATTGTGCTCTCCGGTTGATATTTCAGGGGGCCATCAAGGTAGCATCGCCTTGTACAGAGATATTGGTAAACACAATCAAAAAATGGGTGTTGAACCGCTATTATACGATGACAAAAACAACGTCATTGTTAGCCAGAATAACTGGCACAAAACCGCACGTATTGAACACCGGCTAGGGGCGTCAAGTGAGCAGTATAATCCCTATTTGAATGTAATTTTTGCTTTGTTAAATGTTATTGAAGCTATTGATGAGATGAAAAACGGCTACCAGATGCAGAGTGAAACGTATGGCGAATTACCGAGCTCGTTACATGATCAACCCGATCATGTTGGCGCCATTAGCTTATTTGCGGATAATAACTGGTTTAATCAAAGTATAGATAAAGCGCTTAGTGCGACAGACAGTTATAGTAAAAAAACAACAGAGTTAAGTATGGGGCAATTATTGCAACATGGTTATTTAAAACAATTTCAACGGCCAAGTATTATTATTTAAAGCGTGAGCTTTGAAATATTACGCCGACCACAAACATATTTAGCGAAGAATTAAATGATAAAGCAATTAAATACCCCAACACTTAATGGCAACTCGACAGCAGAAAAGCGACAAGAGTTAACGGCATATTTTAAAAATACGTGGTCGACATACGAGTCACTATTTTCACTGATTAATCATGACGATGCTTATTTTTTAAGGCCAGAGCGGTTACGACACCCATTAATTTTTTATTTTGGACATACTGCAACTTTTTATGTCAATAAGCTAATACTAGGTAAGTATATTAAGCAGCGAGTTAACAGTCGTGTAGAGGCTATTTGCGCGGTCGGTGTTGATGAAATGAGTTGGGACGATCTTAATAGCGAACACTATGACTGGCCAAGTGTTGATGAAGTGCGAGTGTATCGCCAGCAGGTCTATGATTTGGTACTAGATTTGATCGACAACATGGAGTTGAGTTTACCTATCACTCAAGATTCGCTAGCATGGATGATATTGATGGGCTGTGAGCATGAACGTATTCATCTTGAAACATCATCGGTGATCATGCGCATGTTGCCATTAAAATGGCTAACGAGCCAAGATGAATGGCAGCCTTGTTTACATTCATCAGTTGCACCTAAAAACCAATTAATACCGGTCAAGTCTCAACACTTATCTTTAGGCAAAAAAGCACAAGACAATACATTTGGCTGGGATAATGAATATGGTCAGCAAGAAGTCGATGTTGATGACTTCAGTGCAGCTAAATTTTTAGTGTCCAATGATGAATTCATGGCATTTGTTGTCGCCGGTGGTTACCAGTCAGAGCAGTTTTGGTGCCAAGAAGGTCAAGCATGGTTAGCATTCGCCCAAGCTGAAATGCCAAGGTTCTGGCGTTACAGCAATGGTCAATATTTTCAGCGTAACTTAACCAGTGAAATGCCTTTGCCATTAGATTGGCCGGTAGAAGTCAACTATCTAGAAGCGAAAGCGTTTTGCCAGTGGCGACAAAAAACGACCACAGGATTTGTTCGCTTACCTACTGAAGCCCAGTGGTACTGTCTGCGTGAGCATGTTAATGGTGACCAACACCAGTGGCCTGAGGTGCCAGGTAATATTGATCTAGCTTATCAAGCATCTTCATGTCCCGTTAATCGACATCAACAGGGTGACTTTTTTGATGTTATTGGTAACACTTGGCAGTGGACTGAATCAGCAATTGACGGCTTTGCTGGCTTTAATGTTCATCCTTTATATGATGACTTTTCGACACCGACTTTTGACGGTAAGCATAACGTAATTAAAGGCGGTTCTTGGATCTCTACAGGTAATGAAACCTTAGCCTCTTCACGTTATGCTTTTCGCCGACACTTTTATCAACATGTTGGCTTTCGTTATGTGGTTAGTCAACAGCCAGAAAAACCGCCTGTAGCGGTCAATAAATTTGAAACAAGTGAAGACATTTGTCAGCAGCTTGAATGTTCTTTTGGTGCTGACGCGCTTGGTGTTGAAAATTACGGTCAGCAAATAGCACAACAAGTTGCCAGCTTCATAGCCACTGAAAATGTTGCGACTGAGCGCTTACTTAACTTAGGCTGTAGTGTTGGGCGAGTAGCATTTGAACTGAGTCAGTCTTTTCAACATATTGATGCGGTCGACTTTTCTGCTCGTACCATTCAATATGGTGTGCAATTACAAACCGGCGCTAGTGTTCGCTATACTCATACGGTTGAAGGCGATATCTGTCAGTATAATGAAATCGTCTTAGCGGATAAGGTCAAACAGGTTAATAGTGAACGGATATTATTCAGTCAGGCCGATGGTTGTAATCTCAAAGATAACTTTAAGCACTATGACGTTATTTTGATTCAAAATGCATTGGAACAAAGTTACGACCCTAAGCGTCTATTGGCAAATGCAGTAAGTCGTTTAAATCCGTCAGGATTACTGATTATTATTTCAGATTACCAATATCAGTTACAGACAACAGATAAAGCTAAATGGCTAAGTGGTGTAAAAGTTAATGGCGAAAACTTGTCAGGTATCGATGCTTTAACCAGCGAGCTTAGTGATGAATTTGACCTTGTAGCGACTAAAGAATTGCCGCGCGTTGTTGCAAATTCTGCGCGTAATTTCAATGTTTCTCACTGTCAGCTCAGTGTTTGGCGAGCAAAATAACCTAGCCATTTATAGGAAAATTTATATGAGTATTTACATTTACAGAAAAATGAACAGTTAACTGATGCCAACATATTCATTGCCTAAACACATCGCTTATAGTCAAAGTCTTGCAGCTTATATTCAGCATAATTTAAGTGATTCAACCGCACAGGCTTTGACATTAGCTCAGTTGTGTCAGCTTGGCACTGCTGATTTAGGCGCTGGCGCTTTAGGCACTCAATATCAAGGTACTAGCGAGGTTGAAACAGGCCATATTGGCGCAACACTTTTAAGCTACTCGCCTGTGCAAGGCGATGTGGCTTTGCGGCAAGAAATAGTTAAGTTTCACCAAGGTTTAAACTACCATAGCCAAATAATAACCGCTGATAGCGTGGTGACATTTTGCGGAGCGCAGGAAGCACTTTCGGCCATTTATCAAGCGGTGTTAAGTGCCGGCGATGAAATTGTTGTCATGACACCCAGTTACCCATCCTTGGTCAGTATGGCGAAGTCGATGGGTGTTATTGTTAAAGAAATAGCACTTTGTGCCGACAACCATTGGCAAGTCAATATTGGCGACTTTAAACACCTGGTGAATGAGAGAACCCAGCTTATTGTGCTTAATTCCCCACACAACCCAACGGGTAGTATTATTGACAGTGAACTCGCTGAGCAGATACTGCAACTGGCGCAGCATTATCAGTGTTACTTGTTAAGTGATGATGTTTCCCAAGCAAGCAATTATTACGATTTAGCTTTAGCTCATGGCTATTTAGATTACTCAAAAAGTATTGTTGTGGGTGTGATGTCTAAGAGCTTAGGCTTGGCTGGAGTTCGTATTGGTTGGGCGGTAACACCAGATAAGACATTACTGCAAAGTTTAATGGCAATTAAAGCCGTTCATTCTATTTGCTGCTCGAAAATAGATGAAAAGTTAGCGGTGTTGGCATTGCAAAATAGCCAAGAAATTTTAACCAATAATAATCAGCTTATTCTTGACAATATAGCACTTTTTTCGGCGCTTGTTGCCAGGCACCCAGAAAAATTAAATTGGCATAAGCCTCAAGCGGGCATTCTCGCATTAGTTGAGGTTAAAAATATTGACTCAATAATACCTTGGTCACATCAACTCGCCAAGCAAAGCGGTATATTAGCGCTGCCAAGCGAGCTTTTTGGACTTTCAGGTAATTATTTTCGCTTAGGCCTAGGTCAAAAGAGCTTCGCTAACATACTAGAAAAATTTGAAGATTATTTGCTAACAACAAGTACCGATAGCGCTTAACAGCTGACAGGCATTACTTTTTAGTTATTTAAAGTACGTAAAAAAATATCATAAAAAAGTGGCACAAAGCAGCTAAAAACACAAAAAAATGCCAAATGGCATGACTATACTTCTTGTCCTTTCTGACGTAAAAAATAGTACCCAAAGCATAAATAATACCGCCCAAAGCCAGTAACACCATGCCTTCATAGGCAAGTTTATCATTGAGTTTATGCATAAAGGTCAGAGAAATTAAACCTAAACCTAAATAGGTCGATAGCGATAACTTTTTATATTTGTTACCAAACTTAACTTTAAAAGCGATACCTAAAATGGCTAACCCCCAGATAATGGCCAACATGAGTGGGCCAATGTCATCAGCTAAGGTAACTAGCATTAGCGGAGTATATGTACCGGCAATCAATAAATAAATCGCACAATGGTCAAGTAGCTTAAATATTCTTTTTGCTTTTTTATGTAATAGCGCATGATAAAGAGTTGAGGCACTAAACAATAAAACCAGACTAGTACCATAAATACTAAAACTGATGATTTTAACCATGTCAGCTTGTATCCAGGCTAAAGTGACTAAAAGTGTTAAGCCGGCTACACTAAGCAAGGCCGCCAGTCCGTGACTAACGGCATTGACAATTTCTTCCGCTAAGCTGTAATCTTGAGTTTGCACGTTATATATCCCCATTTCAGTGTACACGTGTACGCTGATTATGATAGCAAACCACAATTCAAAATACTAGAGGTCTGACCTTTAAGCTTGTGAAGCACAAGGTAAAAGCTAACACCGTTGCTATCATTGCGAAGAAATAAGGGCTGAAAAATCATTCCTGATGAACAAGTGCTGATAAATAAAGATTGGAAAACCCTAGTTGAAAAAGTGGCTTGAGAACTTGTGTTCGAACAATATCTTTTTAGAAAAATTATCTGGATGACAGCAAACGCACTATTTATAAGCCAGTAGTAAAGGTTGAAAAATACAGTGTGATTTTTCAATACAAGTTGGAAGTTGAGTTTATACAATTAAAACTCAATAGGTTAAAAGTTAAAGTTAACGGGTAAGGCAATCAAGCGATAAAAATTGCGCTTATATAGCGAGCGATATACAAGCGCAAATAAGCACTACAATGCTAGATCGATAACCATTTCACGTAACTCGTCTTTGGAAATTGAGTTGTCATGATTTTTATCAAAGCGATTGAATATGGTTTCACACATACGAATGCCTTTATCTTGTAGTAAGCAGTCAATCAATTCGACAAATTCACTTCTATTGATAACCCCATCCTTGTCTTCATCAAACACTTCAAACAGTTCATCTACCCACTGATTTAATTCCATCAGTCATCCTCTTATTTGGCGATTAATACCTATAACAGACTTTATCGTTATTTGAGGAATATGTGAATGATTAATTCTGTTATTTCGTGTAATTACGTGTTTTTGACACATCAGGTTCTGGTGATATATCAAAGGGCATTGCTGATATCGAATTGAATGATGCTGGGGTATTTACCATGATAAATTTACCGCTTAAATATCACCGGTGGTGATGTTGTTGCTAAATTTGCCACTTTTACTTTATTTAGCTTCTAATGAGGTGGTTATGTGTTAACTTCTTAGCGCGGTTATTTTGTAGTTTTAGAGAGTGTTAGCCAGTGTTAGCACTTAAAGCAAGATTAATTGAAGTTAACAAAAACTGTAATAAAATTGCCAATGATCAGATTATGCAGTCAAAGTTTTAAAAGGAAGATAAAATGAAAGTAAATTGGGAAATTGTATTGAGTGCAGTTTTATTCATGGCAACAACCAGCAGCAGTTGGGCTGAAAATACTGTAAAGCCGCCATTAACATTAGAAAACTGTCATATAAAAGGCATTAGACAACAAGTACAGTGTGGCACCTTAGTGACACCAGAGAATTATGAAAAACCTGATAATGTTCAAATTGATATTAATTTTGTGATTTTGCCAGCAATAGATAATAGTCAAGAAAAACAACCGCTAATGTTTCTTGCTGGTGGTCCGGGTCAAGCGGCAACTGAACTGGCTAGCTATACTTTTCGCCGCTTTACTGACATTAGGAAAACCCGCGATATCATTCTTATTGATCAACGCGGCACAGGCCAGTCACATCCACTGCAATGTACAGACTCATTAGAGCTTGATCCTTATACAAATGTACCTGAAGACTTTGCTCTTACTGATATTGAGCAATGTCTAGCGCAGCTTACGGGAGACTTAAGCCAATATAACTCAGAAAATGCTATCCGTGATTTTGACGCGGTACGAGCCGCGCTCGGTCATCAACAAGTACATATTTATGGCGGCTCATATGGTAGCCGTGCGGGGTTGGTTTATATGCGGATGTTTCCAGATTCGTTAAAGAGTGTGGTACTCGACAGTGTTGGCCCCATTGAAGTACCTATTGGCTTATTTGGTAAAAGTGCCGAGCAGTCCTTTAGCAAACTCATTGAACACTGCCAGAATGAGCTAAGTTGTGCGACACAATACCCTGAATTGGCCAATGAGTTTACTGCCATCACTGAGCGATTATCACAAGCACCAGTAACAGTAGATATTGCTCATCCAAGATTGGGCACCCATACTGCCTTTACTATTAGTAAGGATAAATTCATTTCGAACATCCAAATGCAGTTGTACTCAATGGCAACACGTAGCTTAGTGCCGCTGTTAATTCATCAAGCGTATTTAGGTAACTATAAACCATTGGCTGGCGTTATCGCTCAAAGTGCAGGCGGTATGGGTATTTATATAGCTTTGCATTTTAATATTGTTTGCAATGAAGACTATCCCAGAATATCTACCAGTATGAAAGCTGATGATGCTGACAATAATTTTGCTAAAGGCATGAGCTTAACTATGGTTGGAAAGGTCTGCGCTGTTTGGCCAAAGTATCAACCGAGTGCAGATTTTTATCAAACCGTCAGTGCTGATATTCCAACGCTAATTATGTCTGGTGCATTAGACCCAGTCACGCCAGCGAGTAATGGTGAAATATCCCACGCACATTTACCCAATAGTCATCATATTATTGCTAAAAACAACGCGCATATTGTAGCGTCTACGTCTTGTGGTATTAAAATTGTTAATGAATTTTTAGCGCAACAAACGCCAAAGGAACTTGATGAGTCATGCCTTGAAGAAATTCCTGATGAGTCATTTATGGTCGGACTAAATGGTGGTGCCCGCCAAGCACCCCCTAACGCTATGCCAACAAAAGCAAAGGAATAAATCATGATTGAAGTTAATAATTTACATAAAAGTTTTGTCAGCAAGAAAAATACCGTTAAAGCACTAGACGGCCTATCATTTACCGCAAAAGATGGTGAGATTACCGGCATATTAGGCCCCAATGGTGCTGGTAAAACGACTTGTTTACGTACGCTTTATGGTTTGCTTCGTGCTGATGAAGGTTACGCGACCATTGATGGCATTAAAGTAACAGAAGAGCCGATTAAAGCCCGGAAGTTATTAGGCATTTTCCCCGATAAATTTGGTTTATATGAACGACTGACCGCTTATGAACAAATTGATTATTTTGCTAGTATTCATGGCATGCAAGGCGCAAAAAAGCATGCCGCCATTGAGCAAATTCTATCTGATCTGGAAATGACCGAGTTAGCACATCGTAAAACGGTGGGGTTTTCGCAAGGTCAGCGCATGAAAGTGACTTTGGCTCAGGCATTAGTCCACCAACCAAAAAACTTTGTGCTTGATGAACCCACCCGTGGTTTAGATGTCATGAGTACCCGCGTGTTGCGTAATCACCTCGCTAAATTCAAAGCCAAAGGTCACTGCATTTTATTTTCCTCACACGTTATGCAAGAAGTTGCCGCGCTGTGCGATCGCGTGATCATCGTTTCAAATGGTAAATTAGCGGCCCAAGGCACACCGCAAGAGTTATGTGACTTAGCAGGAGAAAGCTTATTGGAAGAAGCCTTCGTGAAACTCATTGGCTCGGATGAAGGGGTTGCCGCATGATGCAATTGAAAGCCTTAATGGTGAAAGAGTTTAAAGAAGCCTTTCGCGACCGGCGCGCACTAATGGTAGCGATGAGCATGGCATTATTGATGCCAGTCATGATCATGGTGATGTTAAAAGTGGCGATTAAAGAAGCGGTGGACAACCCGCCAGTCTATGTAAAATATAGCGGTGAGCAACATGCCCCAAAACTGATTAAAGCCCTCAAAGACGAGAACATTTTATCTTTTGCTAATGTACCCGAAGATGAAGAGCGTAACTGGAACGAGCGTAATATTGAACTGAGCATTCCTGATACATTCACTGCAGATATGGCAGCAGGTCAGCCGACTGAATTAACCTTACGCGTAGATTATAACGAGAAATCATTAACCTCACCTATTCGCCGAATTAAAGCCGTTATTAACGAACACTCACAACGTATTGGTTACAAACGGCTATTAGTACGCGGTATAGACACTAAGTTATTGCAACCGATTAAACTGCTTGAGCAAGACACCTCATTACCCAGCAGTAATGCGGTGATGATCTCACTGATTTTAGGGGTCTATTTAATGATGGCGGCGTTTATGTCGGGTTTGCCGGTGGCGATTGACTCGAGCGCGGGTGAACGAGAGCGCAATGTTTTGGAAATGCTCTTGTGTCAGCCGGTTAGTACCTTAAAAATAGTACTAGCGAAGTTGAGCTGTGCCAGCGCTATTTCAATTATCTCTATTATATTAATGCTGTTGTTGACCTCAGTGGCGATGAACTTTGTTGACCTAACTAAAATAGGCGCAACCTTTAGTATTGACGCCAGTACCTTTGTTATATTGTTGTTGTTATTGGTGCCTATTTGCTTTCTTGCCGCTGCACTGCAGCTATTATTCGCTTTTCAGGCCAAGAGTTTTAAAGAAGCACAGTCCACCGTGACTATGTTGATTATGGTGCCTAGTTTTATTCCTTTCGCCTTAATGATGATGGATGATAAGCCGGCTTGGATCGATTGGATGCCTATTTCTGGCCAGTCATTGTTAATGGAAGATGTTTTTAAAGGCTTACCTATTGACTGGAGTGCCTTGTTATTTACCAATGCAGCCACTATTGGGTTAACCGTAGTATTGGTGCTCATTTTGGCGAAACGATTAACCTCTGAAAAAGTGGTGATGTCGTTGAGTTAGCAACAAATATAGCCGCTTCACCGAAAAATACAGCTTGAAGTGGAACGGCTATGGCTAAGCCTGTGTAAAAGGCATCACGTTTGTTGCGTTATTAGCACCAGTCATTAAAAAAACGCTTTTAAAATAGCAATACATCAATTGAGTTATCTATTGAGTTAGCTAGCAAGCAAGGCATTTTATTAGATGGTTTGGCGAAAATGAGCAACGGCTGCGCTATATACTCACGGCTTTAAAACCAAGCCCGCTATGCAAGAAAGCTGCTTCAAGAAAAAGTTTTTAATATACCCGCTCCACCTAACTTTTGCGCCAGTTCAAGAGGTAAAGTTTTATTGGTTCTAAATGTTTAAGACATACTGGCGGGTATGATTAACATTGGGGGTGAAGTGGGTAATAACTCATTGCCTTCATCGTAAGTGCAGGTTTGAGTTCACATAACTGCCCATCATCACAACCGAATAAATTACAGTTTACCTTTGTCAATATGTATTTTATTTGATTAAATACAGCCTATTCGAAATTAAATTTATTGTTTTTGCGCTATTAAGGCAGTATATTAGTTTCGATTATTTATTGATGTTGGGACTAAAGTTTTTTGTTGCTAACTTCAAAGTATATTTGATTGCAAAATGAACTAAAAGAGCACGGTTTTATCGTGTACAAGCATGGCAAGTTCAGGCAAAATATGCCGCAATTAATTTAGAACTAAAGCCAACCCCTGTATTGCCAATGGCAGACTATTTGAGGATATAACATGTTTACACGTGATATGAATATTGCTGATTTTGATCCAGAACTTTATCAAGCAATGAGTAATGAAGTTGTTCGTCAAGAAGAGCACATTGAACTCATCGCTTCAGAAAACTACTGTAGTCCACGTGTACTCGAAGCTCAAGGTTCACAACTGACAAATAAATACGCCGAAGGTTACCCAGGTAAGCGTTATTATGGCGGTTGTGAGTATGTTGATATTGCTGAGCAACTAGCTATTGACCGCGCAAAAGAATTATTTGGCGCAACTTATGCTAACGTACAGCCACATGCTGGTTCACAAGCAAACGCCGCTGTTTTCCAAGCCTTAGTTTCTCCAGGTGGTAAAATACTAGGCATGAGCTTAGCGCATGGTGGTCACTTAACGCATGGTTCACACGTCAACTTTTCAGGTAAGTCATATGAAGCGTTTCAATATGGTTTGCACCCTGAAACGGGTGATATTGATTATGTTGAATTAGAGCGCTTAGCACTAGAGCATAAACCAGAGATGATCATCGGTGGTTTCTCAGCCTTTTCTGGTGTGGTTGATTGGGCGCGTATGCGTGAAATTGCTGATAAAGTGGGTGCTTACTTTTTTGTTGATATGGCTCACGTTGCCGGTTTAGTTGCTGCAGGTTTATATCCTAACCCAGTGCCACATGCTCATGTTGTTGCCACAACGACACACAAAACATTAGCCGGCCCACGTGGTGGACTAATTATTTCGGGTTGTGATGACGAAGCGATTTATAAAAAATTGAACAGCGCGGTATTCCCTGGTGGTCAAGGTGGACCATTAATGCATGTTATTGCCGCAAAAGCGGTAGCATTTAAAGAAGCGTTAGCGCCAGAGTTTAAAGTTTATCAGCAAAACGTATTAGACAATGCTAAAGCCATGGTCGCAGTATTACAAGAGCGTGGTTATAAAGTGGTCTCTAATGGCACAGATAACCATTTATTATTGCTTGATTTAATCGATAAAGATATTACCGGTAAAGATGCTGATGCTGCGTTAGGTCGTGCCCATATCACAGTCAATAAAAACTCTGTACCTAATGATCCACGTTCACCTTTTGTGACTTCTGGCCTGCGTTTAGGCACACCAGCAATTACTCGTCGTGGTTTTGGTGTTGAAGAAACCAAAACAACTACGGGTTGGATCTGTGATATTTTAGATGATATTAATAACGAAGCGGTGATCGCTAAAGTACAAGCCGGCGTTACTGAGCTTTGTGCACGTTTCCCAGTTTATAAGTAACTGGTTTTTAATTTTAAAATAACCTTGTTATTTGCTGATTAAACTTAAAATGGCTACCTTCGTGGCCATTTTTTTTAACTGTTTTTTATTGGGCTATGACTAGATTGCCATTAATCGCAAACTATTTGGCTTAATGAACTGTTTTCAATTAACATACCAAGATTAAATTGCTCATGACCTGTTAACTTTGGAACTCATCAATGCATTGCCCCTTTTGTTCAGCCAACGAGACTAAAGTTATCGATTCACGTCTAGTGTCAGATGGTCATCAAGTCCGTCGTCGTCGTGAATGCTTAGCGTGTCATGAAAGATACACCACCTTCGAAAGTGCTGAGTTAGTTATGCCACGCATTATTAAGCGTGACGGCTCTCGTGAGCCCTTTAACGAAGATAAAATGCGTAACGGTTTACTACGTGCATTAGAAAAAAGACCGGTCAGCACCGAACAAATAGAGTTGTCGATTAATAAACTCAAATCACAACTTAGAGCAACAGGTGAGCGTGAAGTGTCAAGTGAAATGCTCGGTACTATTATTATGGAGCAGCTAAAAGTTTTAGATAAAGTCGCTTATATTCGCTTTGCTTCGGTGTATCGTTCGTTTGAAGATATTAAAGAGTTTGGTGAAGAGATTGCCCGTTTAGGTGATGAATAAATAATTAGTTCGATAGGTATATAGCTTAAGCGCCATCACAGTTTAACTTTGAGTCCAGTAATGAGCCATTTTTCGTTAAAAGATCATCAATTTATGCAGCGCGCCATTAGCTTGGCAAGGCGTGGCCATTTTACTACGTCGCCTAATCCTCGTGTTGGTTGTGTTATTGTGCAACGAGGTGAAGTGGTTGGTGAAGGTTTTCATCAAAAAGCAGGACAAGGGCATGCAGAAGTTTATGCGTTAAAACAGGCTGGAAGCAAAGCTAAAGGAGCGACTGCTTATGTCACACTCGAGCCTTGTAGCCATTTTGGTTTAACACCACCTTGCGCAGAAGCACTGATTAAAGCACAAGTGAGCCATGTTATTGCCGCCATGGTTGACCCAGATCCACGAGTCTCAGGCCGCGGCCTTAAACGGTTAGCTGAGGCAGGAATAACCACACAGTTTGGCTTGCTTGAACAAGATGCTCGGGCATTAAACCCTGGCTTTATTCACCTAATGACCACCAAATCACCTTATGTTCGTTGTAAATTAGCAGCAAGCCTAGACGGAAAAACGGCCATGGCCAGTGGTGAAAGCCAGTGGATAACCTCTAATGCAGCGCGCACAGATGTCCAGCGATTGAGAGCGCAAAGTTGTGGCATTATTTGTGGCGCCGATGCTGTTATTTTTGATGATGCTAAAATGAATGTTCGTTGGCATGCCTTAGGTGAGCTAAAACAGCGTTATGCAGAGGCAGACATTAGGCAGCCTATTCGTATTATTATTGATGGTAAGAATAGGTTAACACCTGATCTTGCTGTCTTTAAAACCAGCAGTAAAATAATATTAATTCGACAAACTATTGAAAACAACCAAACTTGGCCGCATTTTGTAGAACAAGTGACGATTCCTAAAGCGGTTGATAGTGAATATATCGATCTCAGTTTATTGTTAGCTTACTTGGCTCAACAAGGTTTGAATGACATTTTAATTGAGTCAGGTGCCCAGCTAGCGGGTGCTTTTATTAGCGCAAATTTAGTTGATGAACTAGTACTTTATCAAGCACCAAAACTTATCGGTAGTGATGGTAAAGGTTTGCTTAATATGCCAACAATATTACAGTTATCAGCAGCTAAAAATCTCGATATTAGTGATATTCGTATGGTGGGTAAAGATATTAGGATCACGGCAACGTTTAGTCGTTAACATGAAGGCACTGATTGGCAAATTTAACTTAACTTAGCTTAGCTCAGACTAGTAAAGTCAGTGTCAGAATAAACCATAAGCTATACAGACGACGAGACATAGTATGTTTACAGGCATTATAGAAGCCGTAGGGTATTTAAAAGCAATTAATAGCTCAGGCGATGGCGCGCGCGTCACTATTAATACGGCAAGATTAGACTTATCAGATGTTAAATTAGGTGACTCCATTGCCAGCAATGGTATTTGTTTAACCGTCGTTGCTCTAGATAGCACCAGCTTTAGTGCTGATGTATCTAGTGAAACCTTAACACGTACCGGTTTCGCACATTATAAAATGGGTGCTAGCGTTAACCTTGAAAAAGCCATGCTACCTACCACGCGATTCGGTGGTCATATGGTTTCGGGTCACGTTGATGCGGTGAGTGAAATTAGCGCCATTGAACATAAAGGCAATAGCATCGACTATTGGTTAACTATGCCGGCAGAGCTTTCCGCTTATATTGCAGAAAAAGGCTCAGTGACTATCGATGGCACCAGCTTGACGGTCAATAGTTTACGCGCCGAGCAATTTCGCTTAACGATTGTTCCACATACCACAGGTCAAACAATTATCAGTACATACCAAGTGGGCACTAAAGTTAATCTAGAAGTTGATTTAATTGCCCGCTACCTAGAAAGATTACTTACCAAGCAGAGCACTGACAAGCAAGACCCGTCAGGTGTTACGCATGCGTTATTAGCGCGCAATGGTTTTATTAAATAAAGAGGTTGTCATGAATTTACACACGCCACAAGAGATTATCGACGATATAGCTCAAGGTAAAATGGTCATCTTAATGGATGATGAAGATCGCGAAAATGAAGGTGACTTCATTATGGCGGCAGAGAAAGTAACGCCAGAAGCGATAAACTTTATGGCAACACATGGTCGTGGTCTTATTTGTATGCCAATGTCGGCAGCGCGTTGCGAGTTGTTAAAGTTACCGTTAATGGTAGATAAAAACGACGCCCAGTTCACCACTAATTTCACTGTCTCTATTGAAGCGGCTGAAGGGGTAACTACCGGTATTTCTGCTGCTGATCGTGCCACGACCGTTTTAGCTGCGGTTGGCAAAGATGCTGATCATAACTCGATTGTGCAGCCCGGCCATATTTTCCCACTGATTGCCAAAGATGGTGGCGTGTTAAACCGTGCTGGCCATACCGAAGCGGGTGTCGATTTAGCGCGTTTAGCTGGCCTTGAAGCCGCGGCGGTTATTGTTGAGATATTAAATGCAGATGGCACCATGGCACGTCGTCCTGACCTAGAAGTTATTGCTGAAAAGCATGGCATAAAAATGGGTACTATTGCCGATTTAATTGAATATCGTAATGCCAATGAAACCACCATTGAACGGATCTCAAAGTGTAAATTACCAACCGAATTTGGTGATTTTGATTTAACGGTATTTAAAGATACGATTGACGGCCAAGCACATTTTGCCTTAACCAAAGGTGAAATCAAGCCTGAAGAGCCAACATTAGTGCGTGTGCATCTAGAAAACACCTTTAAAGACTTATTACTGAGTCAGCGTGAAAGTGTCGCTAAATGGCCGATGTCGAGTGCATTGGAAAAAATTGGTAAAGAAGGTGGTGTATTAGTCTTATTAGGTAAGCACGAGTCACCTATGGAGCTTATTGCCCAGGTACAGAAGTACGCTAAACTAGACGCGGGTGAAACTGTTAAAGAAGTTCAACGTCATGTCGGTTCACGTAACGTCGGTGTTGGTTCGCAAATTTTAGCTAATTTAGGTGTCAGTAAAATGCGTCTATTAAGCTCACAAACAAAATATCACTCGCTTTCTGGCTTTGGCTTAGAAGTTGTAGAGTATATTGCCGAGTAAACAATTTTTTAGTGAATGTTGTCACTATTTCACTGCCAAGTGAGTGCGATATAGCCAATGTGTGATAGCTCTAATATGTGAAAAGTAACAAAGCGATTTGAAGTTATTCAAATCGCTTTTTTTATGCCATATTAAAATCAAGTTAACAATATTTACAGCACAGGTGCTCTTCTATGTAATGTCGATTGTTCATAACCGTAGGCAACTTCAATTAACTTACCTTCTTGTAATTTACCTGAAAACATTGATAAACCAACAGGTAAGCCATGAACATAGCCCATGGGTACGGTAATATGAGGATAACCAGAAATAGCGGCAGCAGAGGAAGCTGCACCTAAATAATGGTCACCGTTTATCCAATCAGTTTTCCAAGCCGGCCCTGTTGTCGGTGCAATAATCAGATCAAGCTGGTGTTCAGCCAAAAGGGCATCAATACCTTCCTCTTGAGTTAATTTTTTTGCTAGCAATAATGCACTACGATAACGCTGATCAGTAAGTTTTCCTTTAGCTTGTGCCATCTCAAATATTTCTTGTTTAAAATAAGGCATTTCTTTATCTGGGTGCGCAAGATTAAAGGCAATTAAAGCGGCAAGTGACTTAGGAGTATTATCATCGGTGTCTGCAAGATAAGCATTTAAACCCTGTTTAAATTCGTATAGCAGCACTTCAAACTCTGCATCACCCCAAGCATCTGTATTGGTGAAATTAGTTGCATCGACAATAATTGCACCTTGAGCTTTCAAGTCAACAATAGCTTGTTCAAAGACCGCATCAAGTTGCCCGTGATAACCCATAAGGTTTCGTGCAACACCGATACGTTTACCTTTAATGCCACCTATTTTTAAATGACTAATATAATTAGTAGCAGACAGTGCCGCATTGTCTTTAATGTCGACAGCAGTTAATGCGTCAAGCAGCATTACCGCGTCAGTCACTGTGCGCGCCATTGGGCCGGCTGTATCTTGGCTATGGGCAATAGGGATAATGCCATCTCGACTTATGGTACCTAAAGTAGGCTTGATGCCGACAATACCATTTATTGCCGATGGACAGGTTACAGAGCCGTCTGTTTCTGTACCTACTGCCAGTAAAGCCAGGTCTGCTGCAATGGCTACGCCTGAGCCTGCACTAGAGCCACATGGGCTTGTAGTAATGTCGTACGGGTTTTTGCTTTGCCCCCAGAGGCCACTCCAACCACTTGACGATGAGGTTGAACGAAAGTTTGCCCACTCACTTAAATTTGTTTTTCCTAAAATAATTGCACCAGCATTTTTAAGTTGCTGAACCAAAAAAGCATCATCTTTCGGGTAGTTGTTTTTTAACGCCCAAGAGCCGGCAGTATTTGCCATACCGTCAATAGTATCGATATTATCTTTTAGTAAAATAGGAATACCGTGTAATGGTCCTACTTTACCTGATTTTTTATAGATTTCATCAAGTGCTTGCGCCCTTTTAAGCGCGTTTTTATTGAGCTGAACTACCGCGTTTAGTTGTGGCCCTTGGTCATCAATCTTTGCTATTCGCTCTAAGTAATAGTTGACTAACGCTTCACTTGTTAACTGTTCACTTGCCATCATACTGTGAGCTTTAGTAACGGTTAATTCGTGATGATTTATGTTTGTTTTTGAACAAGCTGATAAAGTGCAGAGGATGAGGACTGCGATAAGGCTAATAAAACTTTGCATAGTGCTTCTGTTTGTTATTATTTGTAGACTTATATAACGTCAAAAAAAGTAAATTGTCTAGCCTTAAAGGTAAGTGTAGTAGTGAGGTTTAGCATGAGACGTAAACATTTTCTGACAAAATTTATTTGTACTAGGTTCAGTTTTGAATAAAGAAATTCGCCATTTGCTTTATCAAATGGCGTGTTTGCTACTAGCGCAGAACGAAGGTTTTTATAGTTAAATAAATTGTTTGATTTTCTCGATTATTCCTTGGCTATCTAAGCCTAATTCTTGATGAATTTCTGCTTGAGTTCCATGCTTAATAAAGCTGTCAGGTAGACCGATGTTGAGGATTTTTTTCGCAATACCTTGGCTTAAGATAAATTCGTTAACACCAGAGCCAGCGCCACCAGCAATAGCATTGTCTTCGAGCGTGACAATACAATCGTGACTGGCACAAAGTTCTTTGATCAGTGCTTGATCTAAGGGCTTAACAAAACGCATATCGACTAAGGTGGTGTTAAGGCTTTCAGCCACTATTTTTGCTTGTGTTAATATCGTACCAAAGTTGAGTATCGCTACTTTGTTTTTCACCTTGGTGTTAGCGTCTATTGCGCGAATAACATTAGCTTTACCCATCTCAAGGGTTTCTGTTATTGCCGGTAGTGTTGCGCCATTGCCACTGCCACGAGGGTAGCGTACAGCGGCAGGGCCATTTAACTGATAGCCAGTATTAAGCATTAGCTGACATTCGCGTTCATCAGAGGGTGTCATAATGGTGAGGTTAGGAATGCAACGCATAAAACTTAAATCAAATGCACCTTGATGCGTTGCACCATCAGCGCCGACAATACCGGCTCTATCGATGGCAAATAATACCGGTAAATTTTGAATCGCCACGTCATGAATAAATTGATCATAACCGCGTTGTAAAAAGCTTGAATAAATAGCCACTACCGGTTTTTGTCCACCAATAGCCAAACCGGCAGCAAACGTTACGGCATGTTGTTCCGCAATAGCGACATCATAATACTGCTGAGGGAAGCGTTGGCTAAACTCCACCATACCTGAGCCTTCACGCATAGCTGGCGTGATAGCGGCAAGCTGACTATCTTGCTCAGCAACTTTACATAACCAATCACCAAATATAGCTGAATAAGTCGGTAAGCTGGGCGCACTTTCAGGCAGGCTTGTTTCTGTGTGATCAAATTTAGGTACCGCATGGTACTTGATCGGATCTTGTTCAGCCTGTTGGTAACCCTTACCTTTTTTAGTCGCAATATGAAGTAATTGTGGGCCTTTGAGGTTACGCATATTGGAAATAGTCGCCACTAAGCCATTAACGTCATGACCATCAATTGGGCCAATATAATTAAAACCAAGTTCTTCAAATAAGGAGCTTGGCACCACCATACCCTTTAAGTGTTCTTCTGCACGACTCGCTAATTCCTTGATAGGAGGAATGTTATTAAGTATGCGCTTACTACCTTCACGAATGCCGGTATATATGCTGCCAGAAAGTAATTTTGCTAAATGATTATTCAATGCACCAACATTTTCTGATATCGACATTTCGTTATCGTTTAAGATAACCAACATATCTTTATTGATATCACCCGCGTGATTTAAAGCTTCAAAAGCCATACCTGCGGTCATAGCACCATCACCAATGACCGCGACTACCTTGCGATTTTTAGCTTCTTTTTCAGCTGAAGCCGCTAAGCCTAATGCGGCAGAAATTGAGGTACTTGAGTGACCGACACTCAGAACGTCATATTCACTTTCTTCACGCCATGGAAATGGATGCAAACCGTCTTTTTGTCGAATAGTGTGTAATTGATCACGCCGACCCGTCAGTATTTTGTGTGGGTATGCTTGGTGCCCTACATCCCAAAGTAAGTGGTCAAAGGGCGTATTATAAACGTAATGCAAGGCGACTGTTAATTCAATCGTCCCTAAGCCTGAGGCAAAGTGGCCGCTACTTTTACTAACTGAATTTAAAAGATAACGTCTCAACTCTTCACTGGCTTTTGTTAATTGCCTTTGATCTAATTTTCGCAAATCATCTGGGGAATTGATGTTGGCCAATAAAGGATATTCAGTTAAGTTTATAGTCATATGATTCTATTACATTTAAAAATTAATGTTTGCGGCTAACAATGAAAGTCGCAAAGTCGGACAAGCTCTGAGTATTGTAGGGCAAAGTGGCTAAAGCTTGAAGCGCTTGTTGATATAAGTTTTCGGCTTTTTCTTGTGCACCTTGTAAACCTAACAATGCGGGATAGGTACTTTTATTGGCGGCAAGGTCAGAACCTGTAGGTTTACCTAGCTCTTCTTCGGTTGATGTTATATCGATAATATCATCACGTACTTGGTAAGCCAAGCCAACAAGCTTAGCATAAAGGGCAAGTTGTTCTTTGTCATATAGGGTGGCTTTATTGCTGCATTCTGCAGCCATTTTTACTGAAGCCTCAAGTAAAGCGCCAGTTTTTAACGAGTGTAAATGTTCTAATGCGGCCAATGAAATAGCTTTATCAGTTGCCGCTAAATCTAATGCTTGGCCACCACACATGCCTTGATAACCAGCCGCATTGACAAGGTGGCGCAATAAATTAATGCGCTTGTTGTCCACGGCCTTGGAAAAATCATGGTTGGCGATAATATCAAAAGCTAGCGTTTGTAAACTATCACCAGCGAGAATAGCGGTTGCTTCATCAAAGGCTTTATGACAAGTAGGTTGGCCACGACGCAAATCATCATCATCCATTGCCGGTAAGTCGTCATGTAGTAATGAATAGGCATGAATGCACTCTATGGCAGCCGCTACACCGTCAATATCACTCTGCTTGGCATCTAATGTTGCGCCAGTAATATAAGCTAAATATGGCCGCATACGCTTGCCACCGATGAGTAAGCCATAGCGCATGGCGGCTAATAACTTTTCATCGTTAAGTGCTAAGCTTGCAAGCTTTTGGGTCAGGTAATTATTAATGCGCGTTTGCACATCATCAATCTGTGCGAGTTTAGTCACGGATGTTAGTCTCGTCGGTATTAAATTTTTCTAATTGTGCTTGGCCGTTTTTCTCTAGCAAAATATTAATTTGCTGCTCGGCACCTTTTAGCTTCTCTTGATTATGTTGGCTTAGGTGCAGGCCACGTTCAAACAAAGCCATTGAGTCTTCAAGGTTAAGGTCACCTTGCTCTAAATTTTTCACAATGGTTTCTAACTCAACTAATGATTCTTCAAAGCTTAAGTTTTCAATTTTTTTTCTGGCCATGGACTTTTTTTTGCCTGATATGAACTCTAGGCGCAAACTTACCTTAGCTAGGGCGTGGGGTCAATTAATGATGAATTTATGCTGTTAGAGATAATATTGATATTACCTTGTTAAGTTATTGACAATATGGGCGATAACACAGGTATAACGAAAAATATAAGTATTCGCGTCAGACCTATTCATCAGGTATTATCAGCTTAATGAGTATATCTAAGAGAATTTATCGGAGGAATTTGTGGATTTAGCAACATTAATAGGCATACTCGGTGCAATAGGGTTACTGGTTATGGCGATGTTACTTGCCGGTGACATCAGCATGTTTTTAGATACTCAATCGGTGATCATTGTCTTTGGAGGCTCAATTTTTGTTGTTTTATCCAATTATAATTTAGGCCAATTTTTTGGTATGGGGAAAATTATTGGCAAATCCTTCATGTTTAAATTGGAAACACCTGAAGAATTAATTGAAAAATCAGTAGAAATGGCCGATGCAGCACGTAAAGGCGGTTTTTTAGCCTTAGAGGAAGCTGAAATTTCTAATGCTTTTATGCAAAAGGGTGTCGATATGTTAGTCGATGGTCATGATGCCGACGTTGTGCGAACCACCATGCAAAAAGATATTGACCTCACCACTGAACGTCATGAGACTGGCTCAAATATGATGATGGCGTTAGCCGATGTTGCACCCGCTATGGGTATGATAGGCACCTTAATTGGTTTGGTCGCTATGCTGTCTAATATGGACGATCCGAAGGCCATTGGTCCAGCGATGGCGGTAGCACTGCTAACAACGTTATACGGTGCATTTTTAGCAAACGTTATTGCCATTCCTATCGCGTCTAAATTAAAATTACGTTTGGCAGAAGAAAAAATGAACCAAGAACTGGTACTTGATGCGGTTTTAGGTATTCAAGATGGTCAAAATCCACGTGTTATTGAAGGCTTGCTAAAGAGCTACCTTGCTGAAGGTAAGCGAGCTGTTAATACCACCGAAGAGTAGCGGAGTTAATTATGGCAGATAAATGCAAATGCCCGCCCCCAGGATTACCTGCATGGATGGGCACATTTGCCGACCTAATGTCGTTATTGATGTGTTTTTTCGTCTTACTTTTATCATTTTCTGAAATGGACGTATTAAAGTTTAAGCAAATTGCGGGCTCAATGAAGTTTGCCTTTGGTGTACAAAATAAAATAGAAGTAAAAGACATTCCTAAAGGTACCAGTATTATTGCTCAGGAATTTCGCCCCGGTAAACCTGAGCCAACCCCGATTGAAGTCATTCAACAACAAACTATGGAAATGACCCAACAAATGTTGGAATTCCAAGCGGGTGATGAAACTTCTGCAGGTGGTCGACAAGAGCAACGCGGCACCCAACGTGGTGGTCAATCACAAAGCACTGCAGATGCCATGTCGACCGCGGCTAGACAACAAGCAAGAGATGATCTAGAGCAAGCGTCGCAAGAACAAGTTAACGACTTAGTGAAAAAAATAGCCGAGCAATTAGAACAGCAAATTCAAGACGGTGCGATTGAGTTAGAGTCACTGGGACAGCAAGTTATTATTCGCATTCGTGAAAACGGCTCATTTCCATCAGGTTCGGCATTCCTACAACCCCAGTTTAAACCCATTATACGAGAAATTGGTTTGTTATTAAATACCGTGCCCGGTGAGATCATGATCTCGGGCAATACTGATAACCGAGGCATAAGTTCTGAATTGTTTACCTCCAATTGGGACTTATCCAGTAAACGTGCAGTGGCGATTGCCCATGAAATTATTAAAGTGCCTGGTTTTGACCAATCCCGTTTGCTGGTTGTTGGCCATGCAGATACACGGCCATTAGTACCTAATACAAATCGCTTAAATCGTCGTCGTAATCGCCGAGTTGAAATTGCCATTCACCAAGGTAAGGCAAAAGAAACAGCGCCAATTTCAATCCAATAATCACAAAGATATGTCTTATTTAAAGGTAAATTATAATAGGAGTACAAATAATGCTGTACTCCTTTTTTATGGTAGGGCTTAAATTTAGCTTATCGCCACTACATTTAAATAAACAAGCTTTGAATATAAATAGCTGTCCTGATTAAACCGCTATTTATTATTTTGATGGTTTTGCCTAATTCTGTTCTCAACATCTACAATCTAGCAGACAAGCCATTATCCGCTTACGTTATACCAATTACATTAAATTTGTGATCTAATGGTAGTTATGAAATATATTACTAAAAAACAATTATCTGAGAAATTGGAGCTTATTAATTTAAAGGCACTTATTGCTCAAGAAACCAATGGCAGAATGAGAATTCGCCTATTAGCTTTATTGCACATTAAGGATGGAGCTGACAGAACTCAAGCTGCCAAACATGTAAAAGTAAGCAGG
>NZ_VOLS01000003.1 GCF_007954265.1 Colwellia sp. C1TZA3
TTATACCAGTTCCATTAAGTTTGTGATCTTGTTGTGCGCAGGAAAAATAATTCAAGGTAAGGCGCTCGATTGAGCAATAGCTGGCTATTGGGAGTGAGAGCAACACAGCCTTGAGCTATTTTAACTAGTACAAGTGAGCAATAACTTAATGTAATTGGTATTATACCAATTTGATTAATTAGTGGTTTACTGAGCAGTTTTAGCTATCTCGAAGCTAGGGTGGCAGATTCAAAGGATAAAAAAAGGAGCCATTAGGCTCCTTTTTGTAATTTTTGCTTATTTTATTAAATAAAGCTGGTCTTAACGACGTAGACCTAATTTACCGATTAAAGCAGTATAACGTGTAACGTTTTTGCCTTTTAAGTAATCAAGTAATTTACGACGTTGGCTTACCATACGTAATAAACCACGACGTGAATGGTGATCATGGATGTGCTCTTTGAAGTGACCTTGTAAGTGGTTGATTTGTATACTTAACAAAGCAACTTGTACTTCTGGAGAACCAGTATCACCTTCAGCTTGAGCATATTCTGCAACGATAGCAGCTTTTTCAGCAGCGTTTAAAGACATAATTTTACCTTAATTTTAGTGTTTAAAATCGCGTCGAGCCGAACACTAAATCAGCAAGACGTTCTAAGAACAAGTATTCTATCAATAACTACTGCAATTGCAACTTAAACTGATAGTATAACTACCCAACAACAACAACTATTCGTATTGTTAACTGATAACGGTAATACGTTTAGGATTAACTAACCCATCATCATCAATTTCTCCAACACCAATAAACTCACCCGTATCAACATCATCACCGATGAATACTTGTACTAGACCGTTTGCTGGCGCATTTGAGCACTGTACTGGGTTACCGTGGCGTAAAAAATTTGCTGACATATCATCAACAAAAACCGCGGGAATACCATCGCAAGCGGTTGTCATCGGTAATAATAGTTCATCTAAATACACCGATGGCGCAACATCTTCAGCTACTGCTTGTGCCAACAGGGTTTCTAATGTTGCGATGGTCACCATTTTTGCTGTCGGGTAATTACCCACAGCACTACGACGTAAATCAGCAACATGAGCACCACAACCCAAAAGTTCACCTAAGTCATCAATGATAGTGCGGATATAAGTCCCTTTAGAGACATGAATATCTAAGTCGACTTCATCACTTTCAAAGCGTAATAAGTCCAAGCGAAATACCGTAATGTCACGTGATTCTCTTGGTACTTCAATACCTTCACGAGCATATTTATATAAAGGTTGCCCTTGATACTTTAATGCTGAATACATTGATGGGATCTGTTGAGTTGTACCACGAAATGACGCTAATGCTATGGCTAATTGCTCAGCACTCACATCAACAGGCTTTTCACTAACAACCTCACCATCAGCATCACTAGTCGTGGTGCGTACACCTAATTTAGCGGTAACTTGGTAAGTTTTATCGGTATCAAGTAAGAACTGAGAGAACTTAGTTCCTTCACCCAAACATATGGGTAGCATACCGGTGGCTAATGGATCTAAAGCGCCGGTATGACCTGCTTTTTGCGCAAAATAAATATGCTTAACTCTTTGCAGCGCATTGTTAGACGACATATCGTAGGGTTTATCAAGTAATAAAACACCATTAACAGCACGGCCTTTTCTTTTCTTCGCCATGGTTATTTGCTCTCTGGGGCTTCGTCTATTTCACCTTCGTGATTCTTCACATCATCAGCAACCGCTTTATCAACTAAGTTACCCATGCGAACTCCTTCAACCATAGAGCTGTCATAAATAAACCGTAGCTCTGGCATAATGCGGGCATTAATACGCTTAGCTAACAAAGTACGAATATAACTCGCCGCTTCATTTAACACCTCGATTGAAACATCAACATTTTGACCTTCCAAAGTGAAGAAGGTAACAAAGATTTTTGCATAGGCTAAATCACGGGTAATTTCTACTGCATTTACCGTCACCATACCTAAACGTGGATCTTTGACTTCGCGTTGAATAATCATCGCGATTTCTTTTTGAATTTCTTGTGCAACTCGATCAGTACGAGCAAATTCTCTGGCCATAAATAATTCCTACAACGTAATGAGCTAACATTAATAACAGTATACCTGCATCAATATTAAGTATTAGGTATATTTTGTAAATGAAAATGGAGGCTAAGCCCCCATTTTAACTAAACTATGAAAACTAAACGCGATTAAAGTGTGCGTTTAATCTCAATCGTTTCAAATACTTCGATTTGGTCACCAACGCGAACATCGTTGTAGTTCTTAACACCGATACCACATTCAGTAGCGTTGCGAACTTCTGGTACATCGTCTTTAAAACGACGTAACGATTCCAACTCACCTTCGTAAATCACGACATTTTCACGTAATACACGAATCGGTGCTGAACGTTTGATAATACCTTCTGTAACCATACAACCAGCAATTGCGCCAATTTTTGGTGACTTAAATACATCACGTACTTGTGCTAAACCGATAATTTCTTGTTTAAACTCAGGAGCAAGCATACCGCTCATAGCTGCTTTAACTTCGTCAATCAAAGCGTAAATCACACTGTAGTAACGTAAATCAATTTTCTCAATTTCAATCACTTTACGCGCTGCTGCATCGGCACGAACGTTAAAGCCGACCACAATAGCGTTAGAAGCTGAAGCTAAGGTTGCATCTGTTTCAGTAATCGCACCAACGCCACTACCGATAATGCGCACTTTAACTTCATCAGTAGAAAGTTTAGTTAGTGCGTCTGAAATCGCTTCAAGTGAACCTTGAACATCAGATTTAAGTACCACATTAACTTCAGAAACTTCACCAGTAGCCATACTCGCAAACATGTTTTCAAGTTTAGCTTTCTGTTGACGCGCAAGTTTCACATCACGGTATTTACCTTGACGGAATAGAGCCACTTCACGCGCTTTCTTCTCATCTTTAACCACGGTTGCTTCATCACCTGATATCGGTACACCACTTAAGCCAATAATTTCTACTGGAATAGATGGACCGGCAGATTGAATCGTATTGCCGTTTTCATCACGCATAGCACGAACACGACCGTATTCTAAACCACAAAGTACGATATCACCTTGGTTCAATGTACCTTCTTGAACAAGGACAGTAGCCACTGGGCCACGGCCTTTATCAAGTTTAGACTCAACAACAACACCATTGGCCATTTTGTCAACAACAGCGGTAAGTTCTAGCACTTCTGACTGGATTAATATCGCATCAAGTAACTCGTCAATGCCTAAATCAGTTTTAGCTGATACATAACAGAATTGAACTTCACCGCCCCACTCTTCAGAAAGTACGCCGTGTTGTGATAATTCACTCTTAACACGATCGATATCTACACCTTCTTTATCCATTTTGTTAACCGCGATAATAATTGGCGCGTCAGATGCTTTAGCATGCTGAATGGCTTCAATCGTTTGTGGCATTACACCATCATCTGCGGCAACAACAATGATAATAATATCAGTTGCTTTAGCACCACGTGAACGCATGGCTGTAAAGGCTGCGTGACCAGGAGTATCAAGGAATGTGATCATTCCGTGTCCTGTTTCTACATGGTAGGCACCAATATGTTGAGTAATACCGCCCGCTTCACCATCAGCTACTTTAGCTTTACGAATGTGATCAAGTAATGACGTTTTACCATGGTCAACATGACCCATAATAGTAACAACGGGTGCACGTGTAATCGCTTCACCGGTATGATCACGGTCTGAAAGTACCGCTTCTTCTAAGGCATTTTCTTTCACTAGCACCACTTCACGACCCATATCTTCAGCAACTAATGCTGCAGTTTCTTGGTCAATCACTTGGTTAATAGTTGCCATAGCACCCATTTTAAACATCGCTTTAACGACTTCAGCGCCTTTAACAGACATTTTGTTCGCTAACTCCGCCACCGAAATAGTTTCGCCAATGCGTACTTCGTTCAGCTTAATTTCAACTGGCTTAGTAAAGCCATGCTTTAAGCTTTGAGGTGAAGATAAGCCTAACTTGCCTTTGCCTCTGGCATTACGACCACGGTTATTCCTGTCTTGGCCAGCTGGTTTTTTCTTCTTACGTCGGCGACCACTTTCATCAGCCGAGTCACTTTTATCTTCAGCTTCTTGCGCGTATTTAGAAGAGGTTAAATGCACCACTTCTTTTTCTTTCGCTTTACGCTCTGCTTCTTGCTCTTTCCAACGTGATTCGTTTTCTTCAGCAAGTTTACGTGCTACTTCTGCAGACAAGCGGGCTTCTTCTTCCACTTTAGCGGCTAATTCTGCATCTTGCTGTAAGCGTAATTTTTTCGCTTCTTCAGTTTCTGCTACCACTGGCACTGGCTTAGCAGCCGACTCTTCAATGCTTTTTGCTTTCACTATAGCGGCTTGTTTAGCTTTAGCTTCTGCTTCAACTTTTGCCTCTGCTTTAGCTTCTGCCTGCACTTCTGCTTTTACTGCAGCAACGGCAAGCTCGTTTACCACTTCCTTAGCATCAGCTTCAGCTTTAGCTTTCGCATCAATTTCAGCTTGAAGGCGCGCTTCTTCAGCAGCCTTCGAATCAACATCAGCTTGTTGTTGCTCTTCTACATCGCTACGTTTTACATAAGTACGTTTTTTACGTACTTCTACTTGCACCGACTTAGCTTTGCTACCGTGACCTAAAACCAAAGTAGATTTTTTCTTACGGCTAAGCGTTAATTTGCTGGGGTTAGCTGTTGAATCATCACCATGTTGCTTTTTCAAATGATCAAGCAGGCTTTCTTTTTCTTCTTGCGAAACAGAATCAGTTGCCGATTTATTCACGCCCGAGTCAGCCAATTGGCTAACTAAGCGATCCACCGGTGTACCGATCTCTTTGGCAAGTTGTTCTACTGTTACGTTTGCCATCTATATAATTCTCCCGGTGAGTTATTCTTCGTTAAACCAACAAATATTACGTGCAGCCATAATTAGCTCGCCCGCTTTGGTTTCATCTAATTCTTCAATGTCTGATATTTCGTCAACACCTTGTTCAGCAAGGTGTTCTAATGTGGTAATACCACGACTCGCTAATACAAACGCTAAATGACGTTCTAAACCGGCAAGATTTAATAAATCTTCAGCTGGCTCTGAGCTTTCAAGTGTTTCTTCACTAGCTAATGCTTGTGTAGTAATTGCCGCTTTTGCACGTTCACGCAATTCTTCCACCATATCTTCGTCCATGCCATCAATATCAAGCATTTCAGCAACAGGTACGTAAGCAATTTCTTCTAACGATGTGAAGCCTTCTTCTACTAACATCAAAGCAAAGTCTTCATCAAGGTCTAGCTTGTCAATAAATAGCGTTAATACTTTATCGTTTTCAGCTTGGTGTTTTTCGTTCATGTCTGCAACAGTCATCACGTTTAATTCCCAGCCAGTTAATTGGCTAGCTAAACGTATATTTTGACCACTTCGACCAATCGCCATGGCTAAGTTGCCTTCTTCGACAGCGATGTCCATAGTATTTTTGTCTTCATCAACAATGATAGAGGCCACTTCTGCCGGTGCCATCGCATTGATAACATATTGTGCCGGGTTGTCATCATATAAAACGATATCAACGCGTTCGCCGCCTAACTCACTCGAAACGGCTTGTACGCGTGAACCACGCATACCAACACAAGCACCAACGGGATCGATGCGTTTGTCGTTACTTTTTACTGAAATTTTCGCACGAGAACCTGGATCACGAGCTGCGCCTTTGATCTCAAGCATTTCTTCACCAATTTCTGGTACTTCAACGCGGAACAGCTCAATTAACATCTCAGGTTTAGTACGGCTGACAAATAATTGCGCACCACGTGCTTCTGGTTTAATTTCATAAAGTAAACCACGAACACGATCGCCTGGACGAAAACTTTCACGCGGCAACATGTCATCACGGTAAATAATAGCTTCTGCATTATTTCCTAAATCTAAAATGACACTGTCACGGCTAGCTTTTTTCACCACACCTGTGATGATTTCGCCAATTTGTTCTTGGTAAGCATCAACAATAAGACCACGTTCTGCTTCACGAATTTTTTGAACGATAACTTGTTTTGCCGTTTGTGTTGTTACACGGTCAAACTTAACTGATTCAATTTGATCTTCAACATAATCACCAACGTTTAATTCTGGTTCATCATATTGTGCTGCCGCTAAACTAATTTCGGCATACGGGTTTTCCATCGGTGTATCGCTTTCTTCAACGATTAACCAGCGACGAAAAGTATCAAATTCACCCGTTGTACGGTCGATACTGACACGAACTAAAATGTCGCCTTCATATTTCTTTTTTGTCGCCGTCTCTAAAGCGGTTTCCATCGCTTCGAAAATGCTTTCTCGTGGTAATGCCTTTTCATTAGAAACAGCATCTACAACCAGTAATATTTCTTTACTCATGCTAGTTAGCCTTTCTCAATATTTTAAATTTATTTACGATGGTTATAAACAAGATGAGCCTTGTCTATATTACTGATAACAAGTTCATATTCCTCGTTATCAACCATGACAATTAGACTGTCGTTTTCAACAGTAACTAATTTGCCTTTGAATTTTCGACGGCCATTCAATGGCATTGAAATTTTTACTTCTACCGTTTCATCAACAACTGCTTCGAAGTGCGCTTTATCAAAAAGCGGGCGATCAAGCCCAGGTGATGAAACTTCTAAGCTATATTCACTACTGATTGGGTCTTCTACGTCTAGCATAGCCCCTACTTGACGACTGACTTCAGCACAGTCATCAACATCGATGCCATTTTCATGGTCGATAAATATTCGTAAAACCGAATGGTTACCCGCGCTATGAAATTCAACGCCTAATAATTCCTTACCCGTTTCTTCAACGGCAGGACGTAACATTGCGGTTAGTTTGTGTTCAAATTTAGCCAATCACTTTCTCCAATTTGGGAATACAGAAACAAAAAAAGGGCATAAAGCCCAGCGATATACCTTGCTGCTATTGCACCTTTTTACGTGGTTAAGATACAAAAAAGCCCCATTACGCGGGGCTTATTCACTGAACCCACGATGTAAACCAAGCAATAACTTTCTTGGTTCTGCATAACAATATCTTAGAAAATCTATCTAATTGCGATAAAAATCTATTCAGTGAAATATTGCTACATTCAAGCTGCGCGTATTATATAGAATTGCTGTTTTTATAGCAAGTTAATTTTCGCAGACGAAACAAGGGCAAGATAGTAGGCTAACGGTACTTTAGAGAAAAAAATTACTACAAATTTTACTGACATGAGTATAATAATTATTGTCTCATAATCAGATAGTTAGTAAATTACCTCAATTCATGTTAAAAATCACTCGCAATACTTAACTTGTTATCATTACAGCGGCACATACCGGCATTCTGGAATTATATGTATAAATATTCTCAATTACTTTTAAGAAATTGTCTCTTTGCTTTGGGCTTTAGTGCTAGCACTGTACTTGCCTGTATTTTTCTATTAGCATTTCAAAGCTCTGAGCAACAAATTCAACATCAACAGGTATTACTCACTTTAGACCAAGAAGTAAAACCTAACAACAGTGCAATGTTTGCCAAACAATTGCCAAGGTTCAACCGTTACCAATTTATAAATATTGCTAATAATGAAGCTGCCATTATTATTAATCAGCAGCAAGAGCCTGTGCTACTTGCCGGCTTGATATTGGCGCCTATTAGCCAAGTTAACTTACCTAATTCAGCTTTAACAATACGCTATCAGTTAGCTGTCAATCATAGCGTAGTCGTTTTACACAAGACACTATTATCAGTATTTGTATTAAGTGTTGTATTCATTTTTATTGCAACATCACTTAGCCTAGCAAGGTATCGCCGCTTAACTCAAAAAATTAGTCGTCAAGTAAAACGAGACCTTAGTGTCATTATTTCCGGTGAAGATAACCCTAATGAGGTCAAAGATAATGAAATTGATTTACCTGAAATTCAACAACATCTAGCTGAGCTCAAAACGCTCATGGCTAAAAAAACAACTGCGACAGCCTTATTAGAAAAAGATGCCTACATTGAACCTGTAACTAAATTAGAAAATCGTAACCGGTTTATTCAATTTTTTGAAAATGCTGATAGCCGCTCCGATTTTGGTGTTTTGTCGATTACTCGTTGCTCTGAGTTACAAACCATTAATCAAATCCACGGTTACCATGAAGGTGATAATTATATTCGCAAGGTGGCTGACATCATGAAAAATGCCATTAGTCAATATAGAGGTGCGCAAGTATATCGTTTAAATAGTTCTGACTTTGCGACCTTAATCCCCAATGTCAGCTTAAAAAGCGCAGAAACATTTGCGGCAGATCTAACCGCAAGCTTCAATGAATATCAGCATACATCGGATCTAGATTCTGTTGGTTATACGGGGTTGGTTTACTTTGATGATGACAAGCCTTTAGGTGAACTTTTAGCGTTGGCTGATACCGGTATTAGTGTCGCCCAAACAAAAAGTGTTAATGCTTGGTATGCCCAGACTGACAGTAGCATTTTAGACAACAGCAGTGCGAGTTATGGCAATCAACATTGGCGACAAGAAATTGATAGTGTTATTGAAAATCAAAGAATTAATTTGCTTGTCCAGTCGATTAAACCCAGTAGCCCTAACAACCGTGTGTACTCCGAGGTTTTAGCTCGTTTTTTAAACAGTAATGACGATATTCTTCCCACCGCTTCTTTTTTCGCCATGGCTGAAAAGCTCGACAAAATTGTTGCTGTTGACCGGATGATTATAGAGGCTGTTATAAAAGAGATTGCTGATAGAAATATGCAAGAGCATTTTTTTGGTATTAATATTAGCGCCCGTTCAATTAATGACGGCTATTTCCTTATTTGGTTAGAAAGGCGGCTTTTACGCGATACCGCCATTGCCGCAAAACTGGTGTTTGAAATTACCGAAAGCGGTTTGCAACAAAATATAAAAACCAGCAAAAAATTTATTGATATGATCCACCGAGTTGGCGCCAGAATTACCGTTGAACGTTTTGGTATTGGATTGACTTCATTTAAATTCTTTAGAGATTTAAAACCTGATTTTATTAAGATGGATAGTACTTACACTCGAGATATTGACGAAGACAAAAATAATCAATACTTTATGCGTTTAATGGTAGATTTAGCGCACAGATTAAGTGTTAGTGTCTTGGCAGAAAGCGTTGAAAGCCAAGAAGAGAAATTTATGCTTGAAAAACTATTTGTTGATGGCTGTCAGGGTTTCTATGTGGGTAAACCCAGAGCTATCTCTTCAATGTAGTAGGTTAAAATAATAGCAAATAAGCCACTAAAACATAGTGGCTTTTTATTTTTTAATTGAGTTTTAAAAATCATTAGCTTGTTATTTCATTGTTTAACTTTACAGCCGTTTTTGCAGCATAATTAACTAACGAGACATTAAAATGAATACCCTTACGGTTCATCTGTTGTTTATTGCCAGATAAACACGGATAATAGTGCGAATTTTCACAGTAAAATATTGATCGAATGACTGATTATCTCTTGCTACTTGTTGGCACAGTATTAGTAAATAACTTTGTCTTGGTTAAGTTTCTAGGCTTATGCCCATTTATGGGCGTGTCGTCTCGAACTGAAACCGCCATAGGTATGTCGTTTGCGACAACATTTGTTATGACGCTAGCCTCGTTACTGAGCTACATCGTCAATAATTATATTCTAGCGCCCTTAGGTTTAGAGTATTTAACGACAATGACCTTTATTTTAGTGATTGCCGTTGTCGTGCAATTTACCGAAATGGTGGTGCATAAAACCAGTGCAAACTTATATCGCTTGTTAGGGATTTTTCTACCCCTTATCACCACAAACTGTGCAGTACTTGGTGTCGCATTATTGAATCTTTATGAACAACATAATTTCTTCGAATCAATAATTTACGGTTTTGGCGCCGCGGTTGGATTTTCATTGGTATTAATCATGTTTTCAGCCATGCGAGAGAAACTAGCTAATGCCGATGTACCCGCGCCATTTAAAGGTTCGGCTATTGCCATGATCACCGCCGGTTTAATGTCATTAGCATTTATGGGCTTTACAGGATTGGTTAAGTTTTAATGAGTACCGTCATCGCAATATTAGTACTAGGTGTTATTGCCGCCTTATTTGGTGCCTTGTTAGGTTTCGCTTCAGTGCAGTTTAAAGTGCAAGGTGATCCACTGGCTGAGCAATTAGATGCACTACTGCCACAAACACAATGTGGTCAATGTGGATATCCGGGGTGTAAACCCTATGCACAAGCCGTAGCCAACGGTGAAGCAATCAACAAATGTGCCCCCGGCGGTGAAGACACTATCAAAAAAATTGCTGATTTAATGGGTGTGGAAGTTCAACCCTTAGATGAGAATCACGAAGCAGATAACTCACCTAAAGTCGCTTTTATTATTGAAGAAGACTGTATCGGCTGCACCAAGTGTATTCAGGCTTGTCCAGTTGATGCCATTATAGGTACAACCAAGCAAATGCACACAATCATTACTGACGAATGTACCGGTTGCGATTTATGTGTTGCACCGTGCCCAGTAGATTGTATAGAGATGATCCCAGTTGCCACAACAACGCAGAACTGGCAATGGGATTTAAATAGTATTCCTGTAGTACAAATAAATTAAGACGAGGTTTGGGTGGAATCGGTAATTGAACGTATAGAACGAGGCAGTTTTTGGCAGTTTCATGGCGGCATACACCCGCCTGAGCAAAAGTTTCTCACTTGCACCAAACCCATTGCTAGTGCGCAAATTCCTGAACAGTTGATTATCCCTATTCGTCAACATATTGGCCAAGCAGGTAACTTAGTTGTTAAAGTGGGTGACAAGGTACTTAAAGGACAAATATTAAGTGCTTGTGACAGCCCAATGTCAGTGCCAATTCATGCCCCCACTAGTGGCACAATCACAGCCATTCAGTCAATGGCGATCCCTCACCCTTCTGGATTAAGTGAAGCTTGTATTATATTAACACCTGACGGTGAAGACACCTGGAAACAGCGTCATATTTGTCCTGACTTTCACTTATTAAGCAAAATACAAATAATAGAAAAAATAGCTAATGCCGGTATATCGGGTATGGGCGGCGCAGGCTTTCCAACGCAAGTCAAAGTCAGCACCTTAGCTAAGATAGACTACTTAATTATCAACGCGGCTGAGTGTGAACCTTATATTACGGCTGATGATTTATTACTCCAAGAACATAGCCCAACCATTCTAGACGGCATTAAAATTATTGACCATTTGTTATCGCCGAAAAATATCCTTATCGGTATCGAAGAAAATAAAACCGAAGCCACTGATGCCTTAAAAAAAGCCACGGCAGATATAGATCATATTAAGATTTGTGTTATTCCAACAAAATACCCAAGTGGCGGCGAAAAACAACTGATAAAAATATTAACCGGTCAGGAAGTCCCGAGTGGTGTTTTACCAAGCTCTTTGGGTATGGTGATGCAAAACGTTGCCACTTGTTTTGCTATTGCTGACGCTGTTATCAACGACACGCCACTGATCAAGCGTGTTGTCACCATCAGCGGGCAAGCACTAGAAAAACCACAAAATGTCTGGGCACTTATTGGTACTCCAGTTGGTTTTTTAACCCGTCAATGTGGCTATAACAATAGTAAAAACAGGCATTTAATCATGGGTGGTCCTATGATGGGTTTTAGTTTACCCCATGATCAAATTCCAGTAATAAAAACCACCAACTGTATTTTAGCGCCTAGTGAAATTGAAATAGCTTCACCCTTTTCATCTACTAGTAGTAAAGAAGTTGAGTGTATTCGCTGTGGTCAATGTGCCGATGTCTGCCCTGCACAATTGCTACCACAAGAGTTACAATGGAGTGCAAAAGCAAAAGATCAAGCACAACTGGCCAAGCTTAATCTATTTGATTGTATTGAATGTGGTGCATGTGCCTACGTTTGCCCAAGTCAAATTCCTTTAGTGCATTATTATCGTGTTGCCAAAGCTGAAATACGTCAACAAAAATTACTTGATATCAAGGCAGAAAAAGCCAAAGTTAGATTTGAAGCACGTAAGCAAAGACTTGAACGCGAGAAAGTAGCACGAGCAGAAAAACATAAAAAAGCCGCTGAGGCTCGCAAAGCTAGAATGAATACAGATACAAGCGCGGCAAAATCAGAAAAATCTGCAGTCGCAGACGCACTTGCTCGCGTAAAAGCAAAAAAAGCTCAAGCCAGCATAAAGCAGAACACTGCTGAGAATGATTCTGAGGATGCTACTACTACTACTACTACTACTAGTGCGGCTGAGAGTTCTAATACTAGTACTGTCGACATTACTGTCGAATCGGTTGCAGCAGTTGATGATGGCAAAAGCCAAGTCGCTAATGCTATCGCAAGGGCAAAGGCGAAAAAGTTAGCACAAAAAAACCAAGCACAAATAGATTCGTTAGATACACTACAAAACAATGAGTCACCAAGCTCGCTGACATCATCGCAAGCAGCGCCTGTTGTTATTGACAGAAAAGCTAAGGTTGCCGTAGCCGTTGCTAAAGCAAAAGAAAAAAAACGTCAAGCATCAGCAGCAAACAGTCCTAGTAGTCAAGTTGACATTATTGACACAGCAACAAAGGCATTAAAACCTAATGCGGTTAACCTAGATTCAGTTTCAGATGACAAAGCCACTCAAGCTATAGATAAAAAGGCTAAAGTAGCCGCTGCAATGGTAAAAGCGAAGGCACAAGCCAAGATGAAGGCAAGCTTAGGTACTGAAACCTCGTTTAATAACCTTGAAAAATCAACAACTAACCTTGAAAGTAATATTGATCTTGGGGCAACCTCAGAGTGTGATGTACCGGCACAAGTTAAAAATGTTGAAGCTGCTAAAACCAAAAAAACACAAGGTGAACCACAAACGGTTAGCAATATTGACACCAAGAATCTAGATCGAAAAACTAAAATTGCAGCGGCGATAGCCAAAGCAAAAGCAAAAAAACTAGCCGCTTCATCCGACAAATCACCAACTTCAGAGTAATTAAGTACCATGGCCTTTTGGATAGCAAGTTCACCCCACAATCATCAAAAAAATGAAACATCAAGCCTAATGAGGCTGGTGGTTTATGCCACGATTCCTGGCATATTTGCGCAATGGTACTTCTTTGGCTGGGGTAACTTAATTCATATTTCTTTAGCAGTAGCCGCCGCAATTATCGCTGAATTTACGGTGTTAGCGTTACGAAATAAAAAAATAACCCCACAGTTATTTGATGGTAGCGCGATATTAACCGCCGTTTTACTCGGTATAAGTTTACCTGCCTTAGCCCCTTGGTGGATATCAGTTATTGGCAGCCTTTTTGCGATCGCACTAGTTAAACAACTCTATGGTGGTTTAGGCCATAACCCTTTTAATCCAGCAATGGCGGCCTATGTAATGCTGCTAATTTCATTTCCACTGCAAATGACCCAGTGGCAACCACCACTGTCATTATTAGCCATGGATATACAATTAAGTGACACGCTGGCCGTTATTTTTTCTGGCTATACGCCGCAAGGCTACTCAGTTGAACAAATTCGTACCCACATCGATGGCTTTACCATGGCAACCCCGCTAGATACGGTTAAAACTAATATGACTTTGGGATTAACTGTCGTTGAAAGTATGCAAGCCCCCACCATAGGTAAACATTTTGGTGTTGGCTGGGAATGGATCAATGCGGGTTTTCTACTGGGTGGCTTATTTTTACTGGGGAAAGAAGCGATTCCTTGGAGTACACCCGTAAGTTTCTTATTAAGCTTATTTATTTGTAGTTTTATTGCCTTTATGATCAGTCCTGATAGCAACGCCTCAACTATGTTTCATTGGTTTACAGGAGCGACCATGTTGGGTGCATTTTTCATCATAACTGATCCGGTTTCTGGTGCTACGAGTGTTAAAGGTCGACTGGTCTTTGGCGCACTCGCTGGTTTATTAGTTTTTCTGATCAGAAAGTTTGGTGGCTATCCTGATGCCGTCGCTTTTGCCGTTTTACTGTGTAATATGGCCGCGCCTTTAATTGACCAATATACCCGTCCTCGCACGTACGGCCACGACTTAGAAGTGAAAAAATAATGTCAACGTTAACGCCTGCAATAAGTAAAAACTCAAAAATATTGGCTTTATTCGCGATGGCGTGTACGGCAACAGTTGCTTTCGTGCAGCTACTCACAGAAGATCGTATTGAATTTCAGTCTCAACAACAGTTAATTCAACAGTTAAACCAAGTTATTCAAACAGATAGTCATGATAATGAAATGTTTCGTGACTGTATTATAGCGCCTACTGGCAAGGATACAGAGCTGTTAATTGATGTGATTTATCGTGCTCGATTAAATAACACACCAACAGCTGCAGCGATTAAAACGGTGGCACCCGATGGCTATAGTGGCAATATCGAATTGTTAATTGCCATAAATACTGATGGCAGCGTTAGTGGTGTTAGAACATTACTGCATAAAGAGACACCTGGTTTGGGTGATAAAATAGAACTAAGAAAAAGTGACTGGATAACAACATTTTCTGGAAAAAAAGTCCTTGGTAACAATGACAATCGCTGGGCAGTTAAAAAAGACGGAGGCATGTTTGACCAGTTTACCGGAGCCACCATCACCCCCAGAGCCGTAGTAAAAACAGTTAGAAAAACAATTGACTACTTTCAAGCTAATCAAAAAGTCATTTTTAATACCGCCAGTAACTGTGGAGTAGAACAATGAAAATAAACTCAGAATATAAAGAGTTAGCTTGGCAGGGTTTATGGAAAAACAACCCCGGCTTAGTGCAATTGCTGGGGCTTTGTCCCTTATTAGCGGTAACGTCAACGGTTGTTAACGCTTTAGGCCTAGGCATTGCAACAATGTTTGTACTGATTTGTTCAAACGCCACCGTCTCAGCCATCAGACAATGGGTACCCAAAGAAATCCGCATTCCAATATTTGTACTTATTATTGCTACCTTTGTTACCTGTGTGCAGTTGCTGATGAACGCTTTCACTTACGATTTATATCAATCATTGGGCATTTTTCTACCACTCATCGTTACCAACTGCGCCATTATTGGTCGTGCAGAAGCCTACGCCTCTAAAAATCCGATTAAACAATCCAGCTTTGATGGCTTAATGATGGGGCTTGGCTTCTTAGCCGTATTAGTTGTCTTAGGGGCAGTACGTGAAGTCTTAGGTCAAGGCACGTTATTTGATGGCGCAAACCTGCTTTTAGGACAATGGGCAACAGGACTAAGAGTAGAGATTTACTCACTTGATAGCCAATTTTTATTGATGATATTACCGCCAGGTGCCTTTATTGCCATGGGCTTTTTAATCGCCGGTAAAAATGTTATTGATCATAAAATAGCGCAAGCAAAACCTAAAAAATTAGAACAAGCTATTGAACGTGTTCGTGTAAACTTTGAAAATTAAATAAACACACTTAGATAAGTACAGTTAAATGAAAATAATAAAAAATATCTCTGATGAATAAAGAAAAACGATTAGCTATGTTAGCTCGGTTACGAGACAACGACCCAAGCCCAACCACAGAGCTTAATTTCTCAAGTGCCTTTGAGTTATTAATTGCGGTATTATTATCCGCTCAAGCCACTGATGTCAGTGTCAACAAAGCCACTGATAAACTTTATTCTGTCGCTAATACACCACAAGCACTGCTTGATCTTGGTCTTGATGGTTTAAAATCTTATATTAAAACCATTGGTTTATTTAACACCAAAGCGCTAAATACCCTTAAAACCTGTCAAATGATTATCGATTTGCATGGTGGTGAAGTGCCTAAAAATAGGGCAGCCCTCGAAGCCCTACCCGGCGTTGGCAGAAAAACTGCTAATGTTGTCCTCAACACAGGATTTGGTTGGCTAAAAGATAATGAGGGTAAATACTTTATTGCTGTTGATACGCATATCCAACGAGTAGCTAACCGCACTGGCTACGCCAAAGGCAAAACAGTAGAAGAAACAGAAAAAAATGTTATTAAACACACGCCAAGAAAAACAGAATTTTTCTTTAATTTACATCATTGGCTAATTCTGCACGGTCGTTACACCTGTATAGCTCGCAAGCCAAAATGTGGTTCATGTATTATTGAAGACTTATGCGACTTTAAAGACAAAACTGAAGACTAAAAATTACTTAAAGTATTTAAGACCAGTACAACTTCAATATTGGCAATTGAGCTTAAACTTTTATTGTTAACGCCATCAACACAAGTATATAAAAACCACATTACTGATCATGCGATGTCTTTTCAACATTTTATACCAGTTCCATTAAGTTTGTGATCTTGTTGTGCGCAGGAAAAATAATTCAAGGTAAGGCGCTTGATTGAGCAATAGCTGGCTATTGGGAGTGAGAGCAACACAGCCTTGAGCTATTTTAACTAGTACAAGTGAGCAATAACTTAATGTAATTGGTATTACTAATAACTTAGCGGTTGTTGCTCACAAACTACCTCCTTAAACTGGCTGTGTTGGATAAAGTTGGTCAGTCAGGCCGCTAAGATTTTCAATCACTAATACCTTGTAATGTCTCAACCAGTATCGCTCTTCTGCTTCTGTAAACAAGTAATACCAAGTTGATTAATTACCTGCTCATTTTTAATGGTTAAAATGAATAACTACAGCGTTATAAAATTTATAAGTAGAATAACTACTGACTAAATTTTATGCCTTGTATTTATCCATTTTTCCTCATGAAAAATTAGATCACTTAATTAATCAAATTGGTATAACTTATCGCTAGTTGCAATGATGGGCTTGATCAATGGCGTAGGTATTTTTCAGTTAACTAATAAATTTCAAAGTCACTTTGATTAGTATCAATTAATTTATATTCTGACCATTAGAAACGAGGCAAGCATTATATCAGTACCTATCACTTTATATTTTTGATATTAAAAGACATGATCAAAGCAATAAAAAACTAGGCTAAACATTTAACAAAGAGACCTATTTAATCACTCAAGAGTCTGATTTAATTACCCGTAACTTTTGTTTCATAAAATCGATAAACATGCGGTTTTTATTTGGCATATATTTACTTTGCACATACTGCAGACAAATATCACCGTGATAGCTACATTGTAACTGCCAGTCTTTCAATAGCGGAATCAGCCTTCCGGCTTCAAGCCCCTGCTGCGCGGTATAATCAGGTAAAGAGCCAATACCAAAGCCCTGCTCAATCGCGTCTCGACGCATTTCGCTGTGGTTAAGTAAATATGATCCCGTTACTTCTACCGTGGTTTTATGATTTTCATTACTGAATCGCCATCGGTTGTCGGTCATATTTTCGCCTAAGCAAATGCAAGGTAAAGCTTTTAAATCATCGGGATGTGTTGGCAAAGCATGTTTTGCTAAGAAATCAGGACTGGCACATAACACCTGCTCAACGCGACCAATGTTAACATTTACCAAAGCTTCAATAGGATAGTCATTAATATGAATCAAGAAATCAACACCGTCATGAATCGGATCTAATATACGATCGGTTACTTTTAAATGTAATTGAATATCTGGGTAGCATTTTAAAAACTCCACAAAAAGTGGCCGTAATACCTGATTAGCGAGTGATTTTGGCGCAGCCACCCTCAATAATCCACTCACCGTTGATGTTACAGAACGACTGGCGTTAACCGCTTTTTCTGCAGACTCAACCATCTGTTTACAATAATCAAAGGTTATTTTTCCTGACTCAGTTAACGCTAGTTGTCGTGTCGTACGCTGTAATAGCTTGATGCCTAATGCATCTTCTAGTCTGCTTATTTGACGACTCACTGCTGAGGGTGTTACGCCAAGTTTTTTTGCCGCTTTACTAAAATTCCCCTGCTCTACCACAGTGACCAAAATAGCCATATCAGATAATAAGGGCATCAGTTTATTTGTGTCCATTAAGCACAAGTCCTTTTACAAATACGTGTATTGTTTTAAATATCTCATAGATTAACATACATCCGCAGTAACAAGTGAGCTGCTGTAAGCATATTTTAAATGATAAGAGGTAAATATGGAGTTGTTAATAAATACATATATGGCAGAAATTATTGCGGTCAGTACCATCGCTATTCTTATGGCTATGTTACCTGGGGCTGATTTTGTCTTAGTGACCCGTACTAGTATCAACAATGGTCGTTTGGCCGGCTTGTATATGAGCCTAGGCATGTGTTTGTCTGTTTGTATTCATGCAAGTTATTCAATTGCAGGATTAGCGGTGGTGATTGCAAATTCAGTCTGGTTATTTTCTGCAATCAAATATCTAGGTGCGGCTTATCTTATTTACATTGCTTGGCAGTTGTTAACAACTGCCAAGCCTTTAAATAATCAACAAAAACATCAAACAGCAGATATTTCGCCCTTTATCGCGCTGCGTCGAGGCTTTACTTGCAACATATTAAACCCTAAAACATCTATCTTCTTCTTAAGTATTTTTACCCAAGTAGTATCGGTAGATACCCCATTAATAATGCAAATAAGTTATGGCTTGATCATTATATTGGCACATTTTATCTGGTACAGCGGTGTTGCTTTACTGTTATCACACCCGAGTATATTGCCTCGCTTTAATCGACAAAAACAAAAAATTGATAAAGTGGCAGGATTTGTCTTGATGCTCCTTGCTGTAAAGCTCACCCTTATGAGTGCTATTTAAATAAAGCCTACAATTAGTAATTATAAAACAAAGCTAATTGTAGGTATTCAAACATAATTTTCATTCAGATATGGCTAGAAAAAAATTCAGGTTTAATTTTGATTTTCGCCCATTACTTATTATTCTACAAATACTTAGTAGTTTAGCGTCAGGTATTAAAAATTAACCTTCAGCACTCAACACTTAATATTTACTTTCCAAGTGATGAATTTATTTAAGTTTGGCTAACTTTTCGATATGTGCCGGTGAAACCCCACAACAGCCACCGATAATAGATGCACCAGATTTAAGCCAAGATAGTGCAAATTCATTATACTTTTCTGGCGGAACATCATCTCTGACACCAGAAATACCATCATTTTCATTCGCTGCGTGTAGTTCGCCAATTGGTGGGAAATTATTTGCGTACACACCTAACTGAACTTCGTTTTCAATTCCTTGATCTAATAACGCTTGTTTAGCGATTATAAGTGCGTTCTGCATTACTTCGACACGGCTACAATTAAATAATATTGCTGAAACATTTTGTCCTGCAATTTGGCTAACAGCATCATAAACTGACTCACCAGAACGTAGGGTGGACTCGGTAGATATTTCATCTTTAACGGTAAAGGCGATCCAAGTAGGTTTGCCAGTGACAACAGTGCGAGCCTTTATCATCGCGGCTTCTGCGATAGAAGATATTGTTTCGGCTAGCCAGATATCTACATCAACCTCCTGATTTTTTATTAATAACTCAAGCAATGGCTGTGCTTGTGCGACTGAAAAAAGATCCGGTCGGTAAGAGCCTAATAATGGTGGAATACAACCCGCGACTAACAAATTTGAATTATCGTTGACGCATTCTCGTGCTAACCTAGCAGCTAGCTTAATGAGTTCAGCCCCTTGTTTGTTAAAGCGTTTCTCTCCAATATGAAAGGGCACTAACGCATAGGTATTGGTAGTGATAATTTCAGCTCCGGCCTTTATAAAGCTACGATGCACTTGGGAGATAAAGTGTGGCGCTTCAATGAGTGCTTGAGCTGACCATTCTGGCTGCTGAAAAGGGGCGCCAATACGCTGAAGTTCACGGCCCATGCCACCGTCAAGAATTATCGGTAATGTAAACTCTAGTTTCATATTAACTTTTTCATCTGTTGTCTATAAAATAAGAGCAGAATAGCCATGCGATTGATGGAAAGCAAGTGTAAGTCGGGACATTGATAAAAATTGCACCATACTTTAGTCTTTTGCATGTTATACCAGTTCCATTAAGTTTGTGATCTTGTTGTGCGCAGGAAAAATAATTCAAGGTAAGGCGCTAGATTGAGCAATAGCTGGCTATTGGGATTCAGAGCAACACAGCCTTGAGCTATTTTAACTAGTACAAGTGAGCAATAACTTAATGGGATTGGTATTAGTCGCTAGTAGCAGCGTACTGACTTGGTCAACCACAAACATACCCTTGCGTACTTAAATTATATAAAAATCATTATACCGCGCATTAGTTACCTTATTATTTACCGAAAACAGATTGACCTTTAATATCAATAGAGCTAAATTGAAAGCGCTTCCAGATGCTGTAAAAAAGCTGAAAGCTCTAAAATCATTGACGCTAACTAAAACCACTAACAATAAATCACTAAGAATAAATAACTATGAAATTGACTTTACCTTATAACTCAAAAATGAATTCAACAGATTTTATTTATGGCGTTGCTACTGCCTCATTCCAAATCGAGGGAGGTATCAACCAACGATTGCCCTGTATCTGGGATACATTTTGCTCTTTAGAAAACAGTATTGTTGATGGTTCAAATGGAGACATTGCCTGTGATCATTACCATAGATGGCCTCAAGACATTGAGATGATTGAATCTCTCGGCGTTGATGCTTATCGTTTATCTATTTCATGGGGAAGGATTATTAATGAAGATGGCAGTATCAATGAAGCAGGTGTCACATTTTATATTGCCTTGTTAGATAAATTAGTTGAAAAAAACATTAAATCCTTTGTTACGCTTTATCACTGGGATTTACCTCAACACCTTGAAGATAAAGGTGGTTGGTTAAACAGAGAAACAGCTTACGAATTTCAAAAATATACCGAAATAGTTATTAAAGCATTTGGCAATAGAGTGCATTCTTATGCAACATTAAATGAGCCTTTCTGTAGCGCTTATTTAGGCTATGAAATTGGCATTCATGCACCGGGTATTAAAGGTAAAGAGTTCGGTAAAAAGGCGGCTCATCACCTTTTGCTTGCGCATGGTTTAGCAATGAAATCACTTAAAAAATTAAGCCCAAACACACTTAATGGCATCGTACTTAATTTTACCCCTTGCTACCCTGCTTCTGAAAATTCAGCTGATATAGCAGCAGCTCAGTTCGCCGATGATTATTTTAATCAATGGTATATCAAGCCTATTTTTGATGCTCAATATCCAAAAATACTTTCACAACTGCCATTATCGCAACATCCTGATATTATTACAGGTGATATGGACATCATTGCAGAATCTGTTGATTTTTTAGGTATTAATTATTATACACGTGCAATATATCAAGCTGATGAAAGTGAAATATTCACTCAAATTTCCCTCAAAGATGTTGCTTTAACAGATATGGGTTGGGAAATATATCCAACAGGTTTTTCTGATTTATTGATTTCTTTAAATGCCAAATACACCTTACCTCCCATTTATATCACTGAAAATGGCGCAGCGATGCCTGACAGCATCAAAGACGGCAAAGTAGAAGATGCTCACCGAGTCGCTTATTACCAAAGCCACCTTAACGCGGTAAATACAGCCATTGAAGCAGGTGTCGATATCAGAGGTTACTTTGCTTGGAGCTTGATGGATAATTTTGAATGGGCTGAAGGCTATTTAAAAAGATTTGGTATTGTTTATGTTGATTATCAAAGCCAAGAAAGAACAATAAAAGCCAGTGGTTACGCCTATCGTGATTTAATCAATCAACGAAAAAACAATATTTTATCAAATAGTTAATTGAAAAATAAAATACTTTAAACACAACTATCATTAAAAGAAATGTTGTCTCCATATGATACCAATAACGCTGTTTTAAGTGTTTTAAACTATCTTTTGAATATAATTGAACAATTTAAAGTGTCATTGTATATAAAATAAGAAGAATATTAACTTTAAAAAAAAGAGATTTACATGCTACAAATTAAAGAAAAAATAGCTTACGGTTTGGGCGACACGGCCAGTAATATCATCTTCCAAACGGTGATGATGTTTTTACTTATTTATTATACCGATGTTGTTGGTCTTTCTCCGGCACTCGTTGGCACTCTTTTTCTTGTTGTTAGAATATTTGATGCGATCACAGATCCCTTAATGGGGGCAATGGCCGATAGAACGAAAACTAAGTGGGGACAATTCAGGCCTTATTTGTTATGGCTAGCCCTGCCTTTTTGCCTGATCAGTATTTTGGCTTTTACCACATTTGATTTGTCTGAAAATGGTAAAATTGTTTACGCATTTGCTACTTATACTTTGTTAATGATCGCTTATACCGCCATAAACATTCCTTATTCAGCGCTAGGTGGTGTGCTTACCGCTGACCCTCAAGAACGCGTATCAGTGCAATCATATCGATTTGTTTTTGGTATGTTAGGCGGCCTAATTGTTGCCGCAGGCACTATGCCATTAGTCGAATGGTTTGGTGCTGGAGATAAAGCACAAGGCTATCAGTACACTATGATAGCAATGAGCTTACTAGGCTTAATTCTTTTTCTGCTTTGTTTTGCCGGTACTAAAGAAAGAGTCAGCCCACCAAAAGATCAAAACTCAACCTTTAAAGAAGATTTGTCTGCCTTATGGAAGAATGATCAATGGCGAATTCTTTGCTTAGCTGGATTATTGCTGTTAAGTGGTCAAGTACTGCGCGGCACACTGGCGGTTTATTATGTGAAGTATTATTTAGGTCGCGCTGACCTGATCACTTTGTTTATGACTTTAGGAATGATAGGTAGCATTTTAGGGTGCGCACTAGCGCTACCACTATCTAAAAAAGTATGTAAAATTAAAGCCTATATTAGCTTACAATCAATCGCTGCTTTTATTTGTATTATCAGTTATTTTGTTGACAGTGAACAAATATTTATGGCGTTTACTTTATTTTTTCTTTGGAGTTTTTTCCTACAAATGGCAACCCCCTTACTTTGGGCGAAAATGGCTGATACTATCGATTATGGCCACTACAAAACTGGCGTTAGAATAACGGGCATGGTTTATTCAGCTATCGTTTTTTTCATCAAACTTGGCGTTGCTATTGGCGGTGCATTAGCGGGTTGGTTATTAGCATATTATGGTTACCAAGCTGATGTAGAACAAAGCACTAACACGCAACAAGGCATCTTAGCTGCTTTTACTATTTTTCCTGCTATAGGTTCGATATTAGTTGCCTGGGTAATGCGCTGGTACATACTTGATGCAAAAAAAGTGCAGTTTATTCACCAGTCTTTAAAAAAAACATCAAGTTAGTTCATTTAAAGAATGTAAACCGCTAGCCTAAAAATGATATAGCTAGCGCCTTATTAGCGAATTAAAGTCGCCTCTATCAAATAAATAAATACACGTTAAATTTAGCAACTAAACAATATTTGAACTTAAATTTAACGAGTAAAAGCTCTAAAATAGTTAACTTTATTTATTAAAATACTGTTGACCTTATTAGTAAAATATTTTAAATTGTGGAAGCGCTTCCTGATTGAAGTATGTTTTTTTAAATTGAACTGGAAGCGCTTCCAAAAATATAATCATCATAATATGAAATACCTCGGGGAAATACACGATGAATTCAACTTTTAAAAAAACTCAACTTGCTACAAGTTTATCTATAATTTTAGGCGTAACGGCAATAACGCCGGTTTTTGCTGCTGAAGAAGTTATAAAAGATAAAACTGAAGTGATCGAAGTTACGGGTATCCGTAGCAGTATGGTTAAGTCAATGGATATGAAGCGCTCCGCTAGTGGTATCGTTGATGCTATTAACGCCGAAGACATTGGTAAATTTCCAGACAGTAACTTAGCTGAATCGTTACAACGTATTACCGGTATTTCTATAGAAAGATCAAACGGTGAAGGCAGTAAAGTCACCGCTCGTGGTTTTGGTCCTGAACGTAACTTAGTAACGCTTAATGGTCGTCAACTTCCCACTACTACCGGTGATCGTTCGTTTGATTTCTCTAACCTTGCTGCTGAAGGTGTTAGCGGTGTCCAGGTATACAAAACCTCAAAAGCCGACGTTCCTACCGGTGGTATTGGCGCAACAATCAATATTACTACCCATCGCCCGCTTGATAATCCTGGCGAACAAGCAGTATTTAGCGCAGAAGCATTAAAAGACAATACAACCAAAGAAGGTTCTACTACGCCACAATTTTCGGGCTTGTATTCAAATACATTTGATGATGGTAAATTTGGTGTTTCGATATCAGGCAGTTATTCAGAGCGTGAAAGTGGCAGTCAGCAAGGTAAAACAGCTTTTTGGCGAAGTTTTTCAGGTGTCCAGGACAACGACTGGGGTGGCTCTAATGCCGCATGGGGTGGTGTAGGAAGAGATGATAGCCAAACTAATCGCCCAGGCGACGATGATATTTATTCAGTACCACAAAATACTATTTACAAATTTGAAGAGCAACAGCGTAAAAGAAGTAATGCACAATTAGTACTGCAATATAGCCCAACAGATGACATCACGGCGACACTTGATTACACCTATGTAAAAAAAGAAAATGACACACAATTTAACGACATTTCAGTATGGTATAATTTTGGACCAAGCGAAAATATCTGGACAGATGGCCCGATAAGTTCTCCTGCTGTTTATTCTGAAACTTTTGATCCAAATAACCCTACCGATCTTGCGATGGGCGGTGGTGACTCTAGTATTAAAGATGAAACTAAATCGCTTGGCTTAAATATAGAATGGCAAGTAAACAACAGCTTAGAGCTAAGATTAGATCATCACGACTCGTCAGCTCAAAGCGATCCAAATAGTCCTTTAGGTTCAGGTAACACTATCGGTATGGCTGCCTTTGTTCGTACCGCTTCTGCCACTGACTATACGGGCGATATTCCAGTACTATCTGTTACTGGCGGTAATGCAGTTCAAGCCTCAGACATGATTGTAACAGGTAGTTCTTTTATCAATATCAAAAACCGTGCTGATATTACACAAACTCAACTGCATGGTAATTATATTCTTGAAGAAGCCGGTAGCATAGATTTTGGCCTATCATTGACCAGTTCTGAAAGCCGACATAGAGAAAAAAATGTTCAACGAAATAACTGGGGTGGTGAAGGTACTGCGGGTTCATTCGATGAGTCATTATTCCCACGTAAAAGCATTAGTGACCAATTTGACAACCTAAGCGGTGGTAACTTTGAAGGCTATAATGGCGATGTGGAAATTTTAGAGAATTATTTCGCTTTTGATTTTAATGGCGTTAGACAACGTGCTGTCGATGTATTAGGTGTGCAGGCATCTGCTTTAGGTGATTGTGGTAATTCATTTTGTCCATCAAGCGACTACGCTTCACAAACTGACCAATATACTAAAGAAGAAATGACTTCAGTTTACTTCCAGTATAACTACGAAGGTGAAATTGGTACTATGCCATTTGATGTTCATTTTGGTATACGTTATGAAGAAACAGACGTTACTTCAACTTCTTCAGTGCCAGAATTTACTAATGAGCCCCGCTGGGAAGGTACCAGTGAAGTATCACTATTAAGCTCTGGTAATGTTATTTACGGTACACAAGAAGCAAGCTATGATCATTTGCTACCCAGCATTAACTTTAATTTAGAAGTTACTGATGATGTTATTCTTCGCGCAGCTTACAGTGAAACTATTGGCCGTCCTCAATATACCAATATGATTGGTGGTACATTGTTAAATCCTGGTGCTCGTGTGGGTGGTGGTATAGGTTCTACCGGTAACGCTGGTTTATTACCACTTGAATCTGAAAACATCGATTTTTCAGCAGAATGGTATTATGGCGAAGGTAGTTACGTTTCATTAGGCTATTTCACTAAAGACGTAAAAAACGATATATTAGTAGACACTGTAAATACTACCACAGGTATTGTTAACCCTGCTGACGGTCCTTATACGGAAGAGGCACGTGCTGCTGTAGGCAATGATGGTTTAGCACAACGTCAATACATCTTTGATACTTATAGCGAAACAGATCCAGAACACGTATTTATGGAAGGTGGCAACATTATTATTTTAGGTAATGCTGCGACTGATAACCTAATGAATTTTGGTATTAGTACCCCGATAAATTTAACTGAAAAAACTGGCTATGACGGTATTGAGTTTGCCGTACAACATTTATTCGGCGATAGCGGCTTTGGTGGTATTATTAATTACACTAAAACAAATACTGACAATGAACATGATGACTTTAATATTGGCGCTCAAGCGGCTGAATTAGGTATTAGTGATTCAGCTAACGTTGTGGGGTTCTACGAAAAAGATGGTTTATCAATACGTATTGCTTACAACTGGCGTGATAAATTCTTAGTAGCGCTTGTACAAGATGGTGGCGCAGGTCCTGGGCCACGTTATATTGAAGAATATGCTCAAGTTGATATGACCGTAAGTTACGATGTACCACAAGCAGAAGGATTAACTGTTTTCTTCAATGCTATCAACATTACTGAAGAAAATGCTCGTACTAGCGGACGTGATGAACGACAAGTATTAGATTCAATTCAACAAGGTGCACGCTACTCTTTAGGTGCTCGCTATACATTCTAATAGCCCTTTATTGAGCTTATAAGACAGTAAATCAAAGGCCGTATAAATTATTCGATAATGTATTTGATATTTTATGTGGCCTCTTTATATATGATGTAAAAATAGAATTATTACAAAAAACATCGGTATTAAATAAATATTTTCACGCGGTTAATCGTTAATCAGGACTAGATTGGCTAAAGAAAGCGCGATATAGTTTTATTTGAAATATGTCCTTATGTTTTTTGTAAATATTTTAATTTTAAGTAAATTTATGAATAAGCCATTAAAGAAAATTGTGATTGTTGGTGGTGGCTCAGCTGGCTGGCTGACCGCTGGAATAATTGCTGCAGAACACGCCACTGGTCAAGATTCGGGTATCGAAATCACCCTAATTGAATCCGCAGATGTTGCCACTATGGGTGTTGGAGAAGGCACTTGGCCGTCAATGCGTGGTACCTTGAAAAAAATGGGCATTTCAGAAACCGAATTTCTCATTGAATGTGATGCTAGCTTTAAACAAGGGTCAAAATTTACTAATTGGATAACAAATACTGATGAATGCTATTATCATCCTTTTACCTTGCCGCATGGCTTTAATGAGATAAACCTATCACCCTATTGGCAACCATTTCGAGATAAAATCAGTTTTGCCGATGCTGTTTGTGAACAAAGTCACTTAGGTGCTCATGGTTTAGCGCCAAAACAAATAACCACCGCTGAATATTCATTTGCAGCCAATTATGGTTATCATTTAGATTCAGCTAAATTTGGTCGGTTTTTACGCAAACACTGTACTGAAAAATTACATGTTAAACATATTATTGATCATGTCAGTAAAATCAACTCAGCAAAGAATGAAGATATAGCCTCAATTACCACCACAAAACATGGTGATATCTCTGCTGATCTATTTATTGACTGTACAGGCTCAGCATCAATTTTATTAGCTAAACACTACAACATACCTTTTATTAGTAAAAAACATATTTTATTTAATGACTCTGCTTTAGCGGTTCATGTTCCTCATGAAAATGAAAATAGTCCTATTGCTTCTTTTACCTCATCAACCGCTCAAACTGCTGGTTGGATTTGGGATATAGGTTTACCTTCACGCCGTGGTGTCGGTTACACCTACTCCAGTGCTCATATTAGCGATACAAAAGCTGAGGAAGAGTTAATAGAGTACATTACTCCTTTAATGGGGAAAAAGTCAGCCAACGCTGCAACGATTCGAAAAATAGTACTGAATCCCGGACACAGAGAAAAGTTTTGGCATAAAAACTGCGTGGCCGTAGGTATGTCTGCTGGTTTTATTGAGCCTTTAGAGGCATCAGCATTAGCTTTAGTAGAGCTCTCGGCTAAAATGATCAGTGAGCAACTGCCTTTAAATCGCCAAGCAATGGACATTGTTGCTAAGCGCTTTAATAGCAAGTTTTTACATCGTTGGGACAACATCATTGATTTTCTTAAATTGCATTACGTTTTAAATAAAAGAACAGATTCAGATTATTGGTGTGATAATAAAAATGCAACACACATCCCAGAAAGCTTACAAGAACAATTAGCCTTATGGCAATATCAAGCGCCATATAAATATGATGCAATTCATACTGAAGAAATGTTTCCGCCAGCAAGTTTTCAATTCGTTTTATATGGTATGGGCTTTGTTACCCAAGCTTCACATAAAAAAAGAACTGACCAATCAGCAAAAGCAGACGCTTTGTTCAATGAAAATGTACAACGAACAAAACAACTATTATCTGCCTTGCCAACAAATCGTGAATTAATTAATAAAATTAAAAAATATGGCTTACCAAAAATATAGCGATACCAACGCTTAAAAATCTAGCCACACATCAGTAAACAACATAATTTGGAATGAAAATGGCAAATCACGTATTACTAAATAGTACCGAGCATCAAAATTTGAAAGTTATTACCGAACGTGAAGAAAAATATGGCGACAATGTTTGGTTTACTCTAACTTTCCCAACTGAATTTAGAAGCGTTCAAGCCTATTACCCAATATTTTTTAATAAAGACTCGAGTACTGGTCAGTTTTATGCTGTTGCGTTATTTGGTTTTCAAGAAAATGAAAACTTATTTCTATCAAAAAATGGCTGGCAAACACCTTACATTCCATTAAGCATAGCAAGACAGCCATTCTTAATTGGTGTCCAAAAAGTTGTAGAAGACGGCGAAGAAAAAGAACAAAGAGTGTTACATATCGATCTTGAACACCCGAGAGTGAACCAAGAGAAAGGCGAAGCCCTATTCTTAGAGTTTGGTGGCAATACCTCTTATTTAGATAACGCCGCAGATATGCTCGAGACTATGCATCATGGCCTCATTGACAGTAAGTTATTTATAAACTTACTCATTGAACATGACTTGTTAGAGCCTTTCTCGCTAGATATGACATTAAACGATAAAAGCCAAAACCAAATGGTTGGTTTTTATACTATTAATGAAGATAAATTAAAAACGTTAACCCCGGATATTTTGGCTAAACTACATGAGCTGGGATATTTACAAGCCATCTATATGACGATAGCTTCGCAATCAAATGTGCGCACGTTAATGAATAAAAAAAATGAACAATTGGGTTTGTAGAACCAGTAATGCAGAGCTAAATAGGGTTATTAGGTGTTAACAATTAATCATAAAGTAAAAGAAATTCACCATTGCCAGCCAGGCAATATTCCAGAATTTGTCTTGTCTTCTACTGAGCCAGTGATTTTGAAAAATTTTGGCAGCAGTTGGCCTATGGTTATTGCGGGTAAAATCTCGCCACAATCGGCTGCTGATTACTTAAGAAAATTTTATACCAATGCGCCTATAACTGCCTATTATGGTGAGCCTAAAAATAATGGCCGTGTTTTTTATAACGAAAATATGACCGGTTTTAATTTTAACAGTTCAAAAGCCAATCTTAATCAAATATTTAATAAGTTACTTGAACATCTTGATGATCCGCAACCACCGACAATGTATATGGGTTCGACTGAAATTAACCATTGCTTACCCGGTTATAATGAAGAAAACAATGCCGCCATCGACCATTTAAAACCGTTAACCAGTATATGGCTAGGCAATAAAAGCAAAATAGCTGCACATTTTGATTTCCCTAATAATTTAGCTTGTTGTGTGGTGGGTCGTCGTAAATTTACTTTGTTCCCGCCAGAGCAGCTTGAAAATTTGTACGTTGGCCCGATGGAATTTGCTCCCGGCGGACAAGAAATTAGTTTAGTGGATTTTGACCACCCCGATTTTGTTAAATATCCAAAGTTTAAACAAGCCTTAGCCTCGGCACAAGTGGCCGAATTGGAAGCTGGCGATGCCCTATTCTTACCTAGTATGTGGTGGCATCATGTTGAAAGTTTAACTGCATTTAACGTGCTAGTAACCCATTGGTGGCGTGATAGCCCTGCATTTATGGGCCGTCCTAACAATGCCCTCATGTTGGCAATGTTAAGCTTAAAAGACTTACCCTTAGCACAGCGAAAAGCATGGCAAGCGCAATTTAACTATTATATCTTTGAGCATGACCAAGAAGATTTTTCTCATATTCCTACTGCTGCTCAAGGGCGATTGTCAAAACCCCTTGATGAATTATTAGCGAAACAAATACGCGCAGATTTACTGAATAAATTAAAACGATAGTAACTAAGTACAAAAAATCATCCTACTAAAGTTAATTAATAAGGTTTTATTTTGAAAACACAAAACAAAAAAATTAAAAAAGTTGTTATTGCTGGTGGTGGTACTGCTGGTTGGATGACAGCAGCAGCACTCTCAAAATTAATGGGTAAAGGCATAGATGTTGTTTTAATAGAATCAGACGAAATTCCTACCGTTGGCGTTGGTGAAGCAACGATTCCTACCTTACATATTTTTCACCAACTATTAGGAATTAATGAACAAGAGTTTATGGCGGCAACCAATGCCACCTTTAAGCTGGGTATTTCTTTTGAAAACTGGCGCGATATAAGTAAAGATTACATACATTCCTTTGGTTTTCTAGGTCAAGGATGCTGGGCAGCTGGTTTTCAACATTTTTGGCTAAAAGGCCGTGCTAAAGGCCTTGTTTCTGAGATTGGTGATTATGTTCCTGAACATTTGGGCGCACGAGCTGGAAAATTTGCGGTTTTAGCCAATCAAGAGTTAAACCATGCTTATCACCTTGATGCCGGGCTCTATGCTAAGTTTTTAAGAAATCTCGCTGAAAAACATCGCACAACACGCATTGAAGGTAAGATATCACAGGTCAACTTAAATAAAGAAACCGGCTATATAAGCTCAATTACTTTAGCATCAGATAAAATTATTGAGGGTGATCTCTTCATAGACTGTACTGGCTTTCAAGGGCTATTAATCGAAGGAGCACTCAACACAGGCTATGAAGATTGGAGTCATATCTTACCCTGTGACAGTGCTGTCGCGGTACAAACTAAAATGGTGAGAAAACCTGTTCCATATACCCGCGCTATCGCCAGGGACTCTGGTTGGCAATGGCAAATACCGCTGCAAAACCGCACGGGTAATGGTTTAGTCTTTTGTAGTAAATACATGACAGATGAAGAAGCTAAGCAAACACTTTTAGCGAATGTTCAAGGTGAATTACTTAACGAACCACGTGTGATCAAATATAAAACCGGCACACGCCGTAAACATTGGAATAAAAACTGTGTTGCTATTGGCTTATCTTCTGGTTTCATCGAACCATTGGAGTCAACCGGTATCCATTTATTTCAAAAAGCCATTGTGCGATTACTACAAATGTTTCCTTCTCAGGGTATTAATCAATCTGATGTTGATGAATTTAATAGCCAAGCTAGAACTGAAGTCGACAACATTAAAGATTTTATTATTCTTCATTATCATCTAACAGAGCGCACAGATTCACCATTTTGGCGCTATTGCAAAAATATGGAAATTCCTGAGACCTTAAAACATCGTATGTCGTTGTTTAAGGAAAGTGGCCAGGTATTTAAAAAAGCAGAAGAGTTATTTGGTGAAACTTCTTGGATCCAAGTGATGATGGGACAAGGGTTAATGCCTGAGCAATATCATCCTATTGTAGATTTGATGAGCGATGAAGAATTAACTAGCTTTTTAAATAATATAAAATCAGCTGTAAAACGCAAAGTAGATAACTGGCCTGACAATAACGATTTTATAAATCATTATTGTAAATCTACTACGACATAACTAATTGAAAAATAAAATATTCCGGCAGAGTTTATGCTTTGCCCGTTAATTGCTCTGTTTTATGATATAAAAGATGAATGACTTAGGTATACAAATAAATCGTAATATTAAGCTTGAGATAATGACCGTCGGTGTTGATAAAACACCGGTGATCGTTATTGATAACTTTGCTATTGATACCCATGATATTATTGCTCACGCTTGTTCTCATGCTGAATTTAAAGCGCTTGATAACACTTATTACCCAGGCATAAGAGCGCCTTTACCTAAAGACTATATCATCAATGTACTACAAGCGATTTATCAAGATATTTGCCATATCTATAACATTCCTCAACCCTTGCAACTAAAACCTCAAGAAGCTTATTTTTCTTTGATCACTACAGCAGCAACTAAGTTAAGCTTACTGCAGCGCATGCCTCATTTTGACACCAGTCGGCCATTTTACTTTGCTGTTTTGCATTACCTAAATAATGACAATCACGGCAATACCGGCTTATTTCGTCACAAACCTACGGGCTTAGACAAAATTGAAGCGCATAATGTTGAAACTTATTTAACTTCTGCTCAACGCTTTATCGATGATAATGGCGAGTCACCTCAAACATATTGTATTCGTTCAAATGAGCATTTTGAGTTATATCAACAAATTGCCTATAAACCCAATCGTTTAGTAATTTATCCTGGCCAATTACTTCATTCGATCATCGTATCCCCAGAAAAAGATATAGACCCAAACCCCAAAACAGGTCGGCTCACAGCAAATATTTTTATAGAGTTTAAATAACTTGAAAAACAATAGTGATATGAGCAATATTTATCTGCTCAAAGGTATTAGACAAAAATTTATTCAATCGCCTAATCACGTTAAAACAGCGGTTAATCTTGCTATGACGATGCATTAAATAGTCAGTTAATAAAAAATGCTAACTAGCATCATGAAGATATTATACCAAGTTGATTAATTACCTGCTCATTTTTAATGGTTAAAATGAATAACTACAGCGTTATAAAATTTATAAGTAGAATAACTACTGACTAAATTTTATGCCTTGTATTTATCCATTTTTCCTCATGAAAAAGGTGATCACTTAATTAATCAAATTGGTATTAGTTAGCAGCGATTTCAGGTTGAAAAGTACTCTATTTAAATTACAATGCAGGTGCTTGCTTACCTGGCACTAAAATGGCGTCATCACCTGTTGTTTCACAGCCAGCACCGGTAAGTGGCGATACTGAACATTCATACACTCGAACATAATCTATTTCTAATGATTGTGGAAACACGCTCTCATCGATGCTCTTGTTGTTAACTGAGGCAGGCCAATTGCCACCAACAGCAAAATTTAATAATAAATGAAATTTTTGATCAAAAGGTGCACTACCTGCACCGTTCATTAATAAACCATCATCATTCATATATTGGCTATACCAACCTGTATCGCGCTGTGTAGCAAAATGAATATCGTCGACATACCAACGAATCTCACCAGCTTGCCATTCAATGGCGTATTCATGGAAACCATTTGCAGGGTTTACGCCATTAGGTAAGTGGAAACCTTTACCTGAATAAACATTTTCAGGCCATGCACGTCCGTAATGCAGTGTGCCATGTACACGTGACTCTTCTTGCCCTGAGGTCGCGCCATTTTCATCTGATGGTGTCTTTAAGTTCACCGCTTCCATAATGTCTATTTCACCTGAGCCCGCCCATCCACCATAAGCCCAGTCAGTTGGTAACATCCAAATAGCCGGCCAAGTACCTTGTCCTTGTGGTAATTTAGCGCTAATTTCAAAGCGTCCAAAGGTCCAATCACCTTTATTTTTAGTGCGTAACCTTGCTGATGTATAAGGTAGAGTGCGGGTATTTTTAAGGTTATAAGTAGTGTCATCATCGTGAGCCGCAGGACCGGTAAAATTTTCTTTTAATGCTACTATTTTCAAGATACCTTGTTCAATAAAGGCGTTACTTTCTCGCTCGGTATAACATTGTTGTTCTTCATTACCGCCGCCAAAGCAATTGACCTCGAAACTCCATTTGTTTAAATCAATCTTGTTATCATTAAATTCATCTTGCCAAATTAACTGCCATTGCTCATTCACTAAAGAAGTAACTACTGGGTCTTTACGCTCTTCAGTCGTATTATCAGAAGGTATTTCTATCGCTGGCGTGGTTGGTATATTAGCTGTATTATTACCAGATCCACCACCACAGCCGATTAAAGTCATTGAATATACTATAAGTAGTAGTTTTAAATGCTGCATAGAACAGGCCTCGTTATATTTATGTTGTCCATTGGTGAATTCCAATGAGTAGTTGCCATCGTAATTTTAGCAATACCGCTTTTTAACGAGTCAATAATAATATAATCACAACTCATTATTGCTTTATCAGTACTTTGTTCGCTATTGAGGATTTATATTAATAAACTCTAAAAAGCAATTACCGCCGTAAGCTTCAAAAATATGGCGGTTTAGCGAATGAACAATAATTAAAGCACAACTCATTATTGCTTTGTCAGTACTTCGTCGGCTATTGAGGATTTATATTAATAAACCCTAAAAAGCAATTACCGCCGTAAACTTCAAAAATATGGCGGTTTAGCGAATGAACAATAATTAAAGCACAACTCATTATTGCTTTGTCAGTACTTCGTCGGCTATTGAGGATTTATATTAATAAACCCTAAAAAGCAATTACCGCCGTAAGCTTGAAAAATACGGCGGTTTAGCGGGTCAACAATAATTTAATCACAGCTCATTGTTGTTTTATCAATGCCTTGTGGGGTTACGTTTATATCAGCAAAGCTTAACGACACTTTTCCACTAGTAGATAAATTAAATGGCGACATAATTTTGGAAAAATCAGTTCCTGCTTTCTTAAAGCAAACTAAGTCGATTGTTACTTTATGCCACTCATTTAAACTGTTGTTAGTTAACAATGAGGTAATATCAAGAGAGCCTTTACAATCTTCTTCACAAACCATGGCCAAATTAATTGGTGCTACTGGTGTAGTTTCTAAACGCACATTAAAACTTAATACCGAGTCAGCCTCAATGTAGGCCCGTAAGTCTTCAGGAAAGTTACTAAAGATGTTAACACTTGCCAACTCACTGCCGTCAAAGGTTATTGTTCTAGCATCTTCTTGTACCACTTTGTCCATAGTTCTTAAGGTAATAGCACCCAATGACTGCGTATTTGAAATAACAGCTGATGATTGCTCACCTGACTGCAAAGCAACACTCCATGGCTGCTTAACCGCTAATTCAAATATTTTTAAAGTGGCTAACTGATTAGAAGCTATTTTAGAGACTTCACTTAACTGATCAGACAATATCGTCATTTTCTTATTGTCTTGCTGCTGGTAGCTTAAACCAAAACCATAAGGTAATAGTGGTTGGTAGTTTTCGTCAAATCGATTAACCGATGTTTGCTCGGCACTAGCAGGCCAAGAATATGAAAGCTTACCTTTAAAATCATAACGCAAGCTACTATCCGCTTTACTGAATAAAACATCAGCTACGCCATTGCCTTCAGAACCTGGTAACCAAGCAGCAACAAAAGCACTTGACGCATTGAGTTCTGCATTCACCCACATTGGCCGTCCACTAATGAAGACAGAAACAACAGGTATCCCTTGTGCTTTTAAATGTTTTAATAGAGCTAAATCGGTTTTATTACCGCGTTGATACTCAAGATTATTTAAGTCACCATTACCTTCAGCGTAAGGCTCTTCACCAAACACAACAATGGCAACATCTGGTTTTTCAGTAAATTCACCTGTAGAACTTAATTGCACTTTACCACCAGCAGCATTAACAACTTGCTCTATCCCGTCATAAATTGAAGACCCACCTGGAAAATCAGCGTTAGTGTTACCTGTACCTTGCCAAGTAATACTCCAACCACCAGACTGCTTACCAATATTGTCAGCGCCATCTCCTGCAACTAATACATTTACATTAGGCATTAAGGGTAATAAATTATCTTTATTTTTAAGCAACACCAAAGATTGACGTACGGCTTGACGAGCGACTAAGCGATGTTCTGCTGAGCCGATTAAGTCAGTTTTACCTGATAACAGACGATCTTTTGGACTGGGTTTAGTAAATAAACCGGCACGTATTTTTACTCTTAAAATACGGCTAACGGCGTCATCTATTCTTGATAAGCTAATTTCACCATTGTTAACTTGTTTAATAGTATTTTCATACAAAGGTTTCCAAGCAGCTGTTGGCACCATATAGATGTCTAAACCTGCATTAATCGCTTGTGGACAGCTTTCATTAGTACAGCCTTTTACTTGGCCATGGCCGTTCCAGTCGCCAACAACGAAGCCGTCAAAGCCCATACGATCTTTTAATACGTCGGTCATTAAATACTTGTTACCATGAGTTTTAGCCCCATGCCAGCTATTGAATGATGCCATTACTGATTGCGCGCCAGCTGTTAAGCCACCAACATAACCTTGAGCATGATATTTAAAAAGATCACTTTCGCTATCTAAGTTATCCCCTTGGTCATCACCACCTTGCGTACCACCATCACCAATAAAGTGCTTAACCGTACTGATAACCCGTGTGTCACCTAAAAAGTCATCGCCTACAGAACCCTGAAGTCCTTTTACAATAGCTCTTGAGTATAAGTTTACTATCTCAGGATCTTCAGAATAACCTTCATAAGTTCTGCCCCAGCGATCATCTCTAACAACGGCAACCGTAGGAGCAAACACCCAATCAATGCCAGTGACCATGACTTCTTTGGCCGTTATACTGGCTATATTTTCAATAAGTTCAGGATTATTTGCGGCCCCTAAGCCGATATTATGAGGAAATAATGTTGCACCAATCACGTTGTTATGACCGTGTACTGCATCAGTACCCCACATAGTCGGAATATTTGTCCCATCTACCGAGTCATCGATTGATGCTTGATACAGCGCTTCAGCCAATTTTATCCAATCAGCAGGCGTTGCATGTTTATTATTATTAGGGAAAGCACCGCCACCATTTAAATATGAGCCAAAACCATATTTACGCATATCTTCAACAGTAATGTCTCGGATTTCAGGTTGAATCATTTGGGCAATTTTTTGCTCTAAAGTCATCGTCGCTAGAATTTTTGCGACTTTAGTTTCAACTTTATTGTCTTTTTTAACTTCAATATCAAGTACTGGCCAAATGGCTATATTGTTCTCGCTATCGGCAACAACATCAGTCTGAACCACATTCAAATTAGCGTTATCAGTACAGGCAAAAAGTGACACGGCAATCGTAATCCCTATTAAGGGTTTAGTAATGTTTTTAATTAAATTTATTTGAATAGACATAACAATTTTTATACCTTTACTGATACAGGCTTACTACCTGACAAGCCATAATAAGCAATGAATGCGTAGCAAATAATGGGTAAGAAAAATGAGTTTTGCAAGCCAATACTATCGGCCAAAACACCTTGAATAAGCGGTAACACAGCACCACCAACAATCGCTAAACATAAAATACCTGAACCCTGGCTGGTATGCTGACCTAAACCAGTAATTGCCAAGCTAAAGATGGTAGGGAACATAATTGAATTACATAAACCGACTAACAGAATGGCCCACATCGCTATTTGTCCAGATGCAAAAATAGTAACAATAATCAATACCGTTGCAAAAAAAGCGTTGAAGGCTAATACTTTTCCTGCAGCTAATTTTTGCATAACCGCGGCACCAATGAATCGCCCAACCATCGCACCGCCCCAATAATAAGCAATATATTTTGCTGCCTGAGATTCTTCTAGACCAGCAATATTGGGATCATTAAAAAAACTGACTAAAAAGCTGCCAATAGAAACCTCAGCACCAACGTAAACAAAAATACCAATAGCACCCAACACTAAATGACGATATTGCCAAGCACTGCCCGCTATTGGTTTTTCAGCCACTGACTCTTCAATATGCTCAATGACAGGTAATTTTATATAAGAAAAAATAGCCGCAAGTATTAATAATAAACCCGCCAGTAAAACATAAGGTAATTGCACAGATTCTGCTTGTTGAGCCACTGACATAGATTCTGCCACTTGATCTAAAATCAAATAAGCACCAAAAAATGGTGCAACTGTGGTACCAAGTGAATTAAATGCCTGCGTCATGGTCAAACGTGAAGAGGCAGTTTCAGGATTTCCTAAAATACTAACATAAGGATTGGCTGAGACTTGTAAGACCGTAATACCACTGGCTAATATAAACAACGCCATTAGAAATACGGGGTAGCTGTGCATAGCTGCTGCTGGGTAGAAAGAAAAGCAACCAATTGCTGCAACAATTAATCCAAGCACAATACCCTTTTGAAAACCTACTTTTTTAACTATTTTTCCTGCAGGAATAGAAACAAGAAAGTAGGCACTAAAAAAACAAAATTGTACTAGCATTGCTTCGCTATAAGATAGCTCGAAAATAGCCTTCAAGTGAGGGATTAAAATATCATTTAAGCAGGTAATGAATCCCCACATAAAAAAGAGTGATGTTAATGATGTAAGTGCAAAGGTATAATTTTGATTTTCAGTGTTTGGTGAAAATCTATTTACATCTGACTGAATCGGTGTAATAGCCATATAATTCCCCTAATAATTATGAACAACAGGTCATTGCTGCTGTTGTTATTTTTATAATTTTCCATTTTAATATACTTAAGTGATGCTTGATTGAGCATTTAAAAATAAACTGGAAGCGCTTTCATTCTGAATGTCATCAAGATAAAAAGCAACTATTATTTATACTCACAGGAAGCGCTTCTAAAATAGAAATTATTTGTGTATCTTACTAGCACTTATAACTATAAATTCAGTGGTTGGTTTAGCTAAAAGCTTTTATGTTTAAATCCCCTAAAGCAGCATTAATAGAAAAGATAAAGGAATGAAATGGCAACTATATACGAAGTTTCCGCGTTAGCGGGAGTTTCATTATCATCTGTATCTCGCGTACTAAATGATCATGAGCATGTTAGTAAAAAAACTAAAGAAAAAGTAGTTGCAGCAATGAACAAGTTAAATTACCGCCCAAACACCATTGCTCGCTCATTGGCTTCAAATCGCTCAAACAGTGTTGGTGTATTAGTTTCAGAACTTCATGGGCCATTTTTTGGTGCCATGTTAAGTAGCATTGAATTAGAATTAAGAAATGCAGGTAAACATGCGGTGATTACTGCAGGACATAGTGATGAACAAAGTGAAATAGATGGTTTAGATTTTTTAATTGATCGAAAATGTGACGCACTTATTTTACTGGTTGACGCCATTTCAGATGATTACTTAATTAAATTGAGTAAAAGTAAAACCCCTTTTGTCATCTTAAACCGCAATATCTCAGAAATTAGTGACCATTGCTTTTATTTAGATAACGAACTAGGTGGTTATTTAGCTGCAAAATATCTAATTAAACAGGGGCATAAGGAGATTGCTTATATATCTGGGCCTTTAACAAAACAAGACTCTACTGAACGCCTAGCTGGCCATAAAAAAGCATTAGCTGAAGCCAACATTCCCTTTAAAGAAAATTTAGTTTATGAAGGCAATTACTTAACAAAAAGCGGTCGAGACGGCATCAACTTCCTCATCAAGAATAAAGCAAAATTTACTGCTGTTGCTTGTTCAAATGATGAGATGGCGTCTGGGGCAATGCGAGGAGCAAGAGATCACAAGTTATTAATTCCCGAACAATGTTCATTTATTGGTTTTGATAATGCTTTTTTTACCGAATACCTTTACCCTCAATTAACCACGATTAATTTTCCAGTTAATGATATGGCAAAAATGTCGACTCAATGGATCCTGAAAAATGTCTATAAGCAAAAAGAGTTAGACATCACAAACATGTTTATTCCTAAACTTATTGAACGACAATCAGTCCAACAGAACTAAAATTAGCTCTAATCATCCATGAGCTTAAATTGATGGGTTTATTGGGTTTATTGAGCTAATTAGTCTTTTAGGATCACAAGTTCTCTTTAGTAAAAGATACCAACGATTAAGACACGACGGCAAAAAAACTCTACTATAAGTACGGTGATCAAGCTTGAGATCAATAATTCTTAGCGGTTAACAAAGCAAAAAAAACCAATACTATTTATTAGGGGAAGTAGAAACTGAGAGAGATATTTTTACAATAAATAACTTAAAAATCTTATCAAATAGTAATATCAAAGACTAAAAATGATAAGGTGATAAATTTTTATCATTAAAGACAAAATGGATGAGTAAACTATGAAGTTTTTACATACTATGATTCGTATTACCGACTTAGATAAGTCACTAGATTTTTATATCAAGCATTTAGGCTTAATAGAAACCCGCCGTTTTGACGTTCCTGCAGGCAAGTTTAGCTTAATATTTTTAGCAACAGAACCCGGTGCGGCTGAAATCGAACTTACCCACAATTGGCATTCAGAGGAAGAATATACCGTTGGTAGAAACTTTGGCCATTTGGCTTATGAAGTTGACGATATCTATGCCTTGTGTGAAAAGCTAATGGCCGCAGGCATTACCATTAACCGACCACCACGCTGTGGCCATATGGCATTTGTTAAATCACCTGATAATATTTCAATCGAATTACTGCAAAAAGGTGAGCGACTAGCGCCACAAGAACCTTGGTTAAGTATGGAAAATTCAGGTAGTTGGTAAAATAGTTTATACCAGCTAAAGATTAATTAATTCACTTGTTATAAGTTGCTATCACAAGGACTTAATACGCGTTAATATACTGAATTAATTAACCAAAATAATACTCAGAATCTTCATGGCCTTAAAAGCAACCATCAAAAAAGCGACGATCCATCTCGCTGATATGGATCGTAATTATTATGACACCATACAGTTAACTATAGCGCAGCACCCTTCTGAAAACCACCGTCGTATGATGATCAGACTCATCGCCTATGTACTAAATGCCAGTGAAAATCTACAATTTGGTAAAGGTGTTAGCGATGAGGACGAAGCGGCAGTTTGGCGAGTTAATTACAGTGAAGTCATTGAACTATGGATTGAGCTCGGCCAACTTGATGAAAAAAGGCTGAAAAAAGCCTGTAATCGTGCCCAACAAGTAAAACTTTATTGTTATGGCAGCAGTGTAGACACCTGGTGGCAACAATCTAAAAGTAAACTAAATCAACTCAATAAACTATCGGTAGAAAGCTTTAGTGAAGAAACCTCACAAGCTTTGGAGCTACTAGCCAATCGCTCGATGGAGTTTCAAGTTAGTATACAAGATGGGCAGTGCTGGCTTACCTGTGGTGAACAATCACTATTAATTGAACTCAAAAAACTTAAATAACTTAAATAACTTAAATAACCTCAGCTTAATATGCGCTAATTGAATAACAACACTTAACCTTAAAAAATTGGTTTACTGTTATAAAATTTCAATAGTAAAACCTTTAAATAATATGGCAACAACTATGATGCGCACATTGAGCACTAAACGAGAAAAATACCGTCATTGTAAACTCAAAGCTTTGTCGGTCATGTTAGCGATTACCTGCTCATTTTTTAGCGTTTCAGCAACAATACCGTTAAAACAAGTGGTTAAAGATATTACCTATTTAGCTGCTGACAATTTAAAAGGTCGGGCAAGTTTTAGCCCTGAAATTGACCAAGCGGCAAATTATATTGCTCAGCGTTTTGCTGATATTGGCCTAAAGCCCCTGCAAAACAATCTCCCATTAAGCAAAGCCCCGATTAATTCGACTGTTAACTCCAAAGATAAACCAGCGCTATTTTTACAAACTTTTACCATCAATCAAATTCAAGTTCAAACGCTTAATATGGTGTTAAATGGTCAAGAAATTAATCCTGAACACTTAGCTATAGCAACAACGATTGAGCAATTAAATTGGCAACTCGGTAACGCACAGAGCCATGTTATTAATAAAACGGATAATCTGCGTAAAGCCCTAACTGAGCTAAATCAAGCAGGTGGCCAACATTTAGTTATTATCAATAGCGCACATGCGAAGAGCTTTAAGGCCTATCAAAACTATTTTAATCGTGGTTTAACTAAGCTTTCACTTGAACATCGTGGTGCTATTGTCATGGTATTAAGTGACGAAAATCAAATTGAAAACTATGCTGTCAACGCCAGTGCAAAAATAACTAAACAATCGCTTACTAATGTAGTGGGTGTCTTACCAGGTATTGAAAGCCCTAAAGAAATCGTTTTATACTCATCACATTACGACCATTTGGGTATTACAGACGATGGTAAAGAGATCTATAATGGCGCTGATGACGATGCATCAGGTACGACAGCGGTATTAAATTTGGCGCAATATTATGCCGAAAAAGGCGATAACAAACGTACTTTAATGTTTAGTGCTTTTACTGCTGAAGAAATTGGCGGCTTTGGCTCTAGCTATTTTTCACAACAGCTTAACCCTAATAACGTAGTTGCCATGATCAATATTGAAATGATCGGCAAACCATCAAAATTTGGCGCGGGAACTGTTTGGATGACCGGTATGAAACATTCAAATTTAGGCGCATTACTCAATGAAAAGCTCATCGCGCTTAACACACAAATATACCAAGACCCCTACCCAGAACAAGGGTTATTTTATCGCTCAGACAATGCAACTTTAGCGCGTTTAGGTGTACCTGCACACAGTTTTAGCAGTACACAACTTGATAAAGACCAACACTATCATCAAGTTAGCGACGACATTAGTAGTTTGGACTTATCATCAATGCATAAAGTAATTGAGTTGTTAGCAACAGCAACACAGTCACTTGTTGACGGCGCGGTGACGCCAACGCGCATTGATAAAACGCAAGTAGCCACTCAAGGTAAAATTTACTAAAATCGCTAAGCTTTTTAACTCTAAAGTCAGTGTTAGCCTTAAAGCTAATATTAACCTTTGAGTATAATATTAGCTTTAACTTAAGACGAATTGTAATTAATAAGCCTTTAATTAAAGCGCCCTTAATTAGACAAAAGTAAATCCAGCGTATGATGACCAAAAGCACTAGATCTCCCACCTGCTAAAAGTCTAATACTTGCCAACTATTGCCGACATTGCCAGCGCATTTGATATTCGAGTTTATTGCTATTCATAACAACAAAATCGTGGCGTAAATATAACTGCTTAGCCGGATTTTTTAACAAGACATTTAATGTAATTGCGAGCTGTTTGTCTTGGGCTTTACGCTTAACTAACTCAAGCACTCTGCTGCCAATACCTAAACGTTGGTATTGCGGTAATAACTGAAATTGCCGCAGGTGAATTTTATCAGTAAACAAGCCTAACTTTAATAATCCAATCGCTTTATTTTGGTATGAAATAAGATACGAATCAGAATAAAACTCATCAATGCGTAACAGATGAGCGGTATCATCTAGATATAGTCCAGCATATTGTAAATGCTCGTTCATCGATATTTTTCGTAAACTTAAAAGAAAAGCTCTATCGTTTACCATTGCCCGTCGAAAGCTAACCGTCGCTGCACGCTTTTGGCTGAGGTTATTACTTGCCAATACTTTATTTATTTGTGACCTCGAACGCGAATACTTCACCCATCAATAACACTACTATAGCAAGCTGATTAATGAGGTAAACCATAAATTTCTCATTTGAAATATCAGAGAATAATTGAAAGCCACCGCAAAAAAACCACCATTGAGCGCGGCATGCTTGATCGCTAGCAAAAGATAACGGCAATATAGCGTATAAACTAAAATAGGACTTCAACATGACCCTCAATAAATCACTTATTGTTATCTCTATTACCGCAGCATTGTCCGTTGCTTGCAGTAATGAGACTACAACACCCGTTGTTAAAGGCAATAATGCGCTTGCAACGCCATCTACATCAACACAACTTAATAGCACAGCTGAGGCTTCCCAAGCAGCAAATGAGCTATTTGACACTATTTTTATGGAAGGTGTTAATCGTAATCCCGTTAGACAAACTTATCTTGGCATTAAAACTGACTACGACAAGTGGCAAGACTTATCAGAGGAAAATAGTGCTCAAGAGCTCGAATTTGCGAAACAAGCGCTACAACGAATTCAAGTCATTGATATCAACAATGTCGATAAACAAACCCAGTTGAGCTACCAGCTACTTTCACAAAAATTAAGCCAAAAAATTGCTGACTACCCTTGGCGTCACCATAACTATCCTATTAACCAAATGTTTGGTGTGCACTCGCAAATACCGGCATTACTCATTAACCAGCATAGTATTAAAGACACTAAGCAAGCCCATGACTATATTGCCCGAGTAAAAAACTCAAAACTCTTACTTGAGCAATTAATTGATCAACTTAAAATTAGAGCTGATAAAGGTGTTATTGCCCCCAAATTTGTTTTTGCTCATGTCATTCGTGATGCAAACAATTTACTGGTAGGTGCACCATTTGATAGTAAAGCTGATAGCACATTATTTGCAGACTTTAGCAGAAAAATAGCAAAACTAGAGCTCTCTGATGAAGAGAAACAGTCCTTAACTGATAAACTAGCCAGCGCGTTAACCACTGAGTTTAAGGCCGGCTATCAACAATTAGTCAGCTACTTAACTGAACTTGAAAAACAAGCTGATGATAACTATGGCGCTTGGAAATTTCCACAAGGCGATAAATTTTATAATAATGCCCTAAACCGAACGACTACCACTGAATTAACCGCTGATGAAATTCATCAAATTGGTTTAGATGAAGTTGCACGCATACATGATGAAATGCGCGTGATCATGAAAAAAGTTAATTTTGATGGCTCATTAAGCGAGTTCTTCCAATTTATGCGCCATGACCCACAATTTTATTATGCTGGTGATGAAGCTGGCCGTCAGCGATATTTGACTGAAGCCACTGATATCATTAACACAATGAAAGGTGAGTTAGATCAGCTATTTATCACCAAACCGAAAGCAGACTTAAAAGTTAAACAAGTCGAAGCGTTTAGAGAGAAATCTGCTGGTAAAGCCTTTTATCAACAACCAGCCCCTGATGGCTCACGCCCTGGTATTTACTACGCTAACCTTTACGATATGGCAGCCATGCCAACTTATCAAATGGAAGCACTAGCTTACCATGAAGGCATTCCTGGCCATCATATGCAAATAGCACTAAAACAAGAACTTGAAGGTATTCCAAAATTTAGAAAATTTGGTGGTTATACCGCTTATAGTGAAGGTTGGGGTTTATATTCAGAGATGATCCCAAAAGAAATTGGCTTTTATCAAGACCCTTACGCCGACTTTGGCCGTTTAGCAATGGAGCTATGGCGCGCTTGCCGTTTAGTGGTCGATACCGGCATGCACAATAAAAAATGGGATCGTACAAAAAGCATAGAGTATTACATGAGTAATACGCCAAATGCTGAGTCTGATGCGATAAAAATGGTTGAACGTCATGCGGTTATGCCTTCACAAGCCACAGCATATAAGATTGGCATGTTAAAGATTGTCCAGTTACGAGCCAAAGCAAAACAACAGTTAGGCGATAAGTTTGATATTCGCCAGTTTCATGATGTCGTGTTAACGAATGGCGCAGTACCGCTTAACGTACTGGAAGATATGGTCAATGACTATATCGCTAAAAATCGCTAAAGCTATCGTCAGTTAACGTTATGATGCGTTAAGCTTACTTGACTTAAAAACGCCAAATGCATAAGCCTTTGGCGTTTTTATTTTAGTCTGCTATTACATTAAGCTTAAGCAGAGCATTATACTAAGCAGATTAATTAATAAGTTTAGAATTATAATTTTAGAATTAATAGTGCTTAAACAACCCAACAAGGAATGAGCATGGAGCTAAAAGTCATCCCCATTGTGCAGGTGGCCATTGCCGCGATATTAATGACATTACTGCAATACTTTCTGCCCGCGTTAAGCTATAGCGGAGCCATTAGCCCATCAACCAACTCGATATTGGTAATGCTGCTACTCTTCATTGCCATATTAATCGGCTTTTTTGCCATTGATAGTTTTCGAAAACATCAAACAACCGTCAACCCGAGTAAACCAGAAACATCATCTAAAGTGGTTGATAACGGCATTTATCAATATTCTCGAAACCCAATGTATTTAGCGATGCTTTTGCTCTTAATTTCCTACGCTTGCTATCTTGAAAATCCTTTAACCTTAGCTATTGTCGGGCTTTTTGTTTGGTACATTGGTAAATATCAAATTACACCAGAAGAGCGTATATTAACGAGCCTATTTGGACAAGCCTATAGTGACTACAAAAACAGCGTACGTCGTTGGTTATAATGCCAATGCAACAATTAATAGTTCACCGAATGCAGATAAGAAAAAAGCACTAAGCAGAGATTAGGCTGTAGTGCTTTTTTTAGTTATTTATTGGCTTTGAAAATAGTAGCTTAGCCGTTTATAAAATTACGCTTTCTTTAAATAGGCGGCAACTAAAACAATACGAGTACCGTTAACTTTACCGTCAATATGTTCAGGATTATCCGTTAAGCTAATACCACGCACCATAGTGCCTTGCTTAGCCGTAAAGTTTGCGCCTTTAACTTTTAGATCTTTAATCAAGGTGACATTATCACCATCTTGCAATTCAGCACCATTGCTATCGCGTGTTGGTCCTTCGCGCTCTGCAGCAGCAATACCCTGCTCTGCCCATGTTTTTACCCCATCTTCTAGATAAATCATATCTAGCGCATCTTGCGCCCAGCTTTCAGCTGACAATTTATGTAACAGACGATAAGCCATGACTTGCACTGCGGGTTCTTGATTCCACATAGCGTCGGTTAAACAACGTAAATGGTTAATATCAAGTTCAGCATTGCCCTCTACTTGTGCTAAACAAACGCTACACAAATAAATACTTTGCTGAGCACTTAAATCACTGGTTGGCGGCACAGGAAATACCGTTAAGCTCTCAGTAGAAGTACAAAGTTCACAACTTGAGTTACTACGTTGCTTTAATGCCTGTTCTGTTACCATAATAATATATCCACAAAAATTTTGGCGTTATTATGCTCTTAATTAAGCGATTTAAAAAGTACTGATTATTAGCCTGAAAGAAATTAAGCCGCGCCATTTATTTAATAGCGGTATTTTATTCATATTTACATAAAGCAGTTTTAAAGCTTGATTACTTTTAGCGATAAAAATGCAATAAAGCCATCGCACCGAATGTATGTCAGGACGATGGCTTTATTCAGTTTATTCAGTTTATTCAGTATCACAATAAAAAAGCACACTAAAATTTAAGCTGAATGTATTATAAATTTTTAGTGATCTGGTGTGAAGCCGCGGCAGTAAAAACCACATCGGTAGAGCTATTCAGTGCTGTTTCTGCTGAGTCTTGAATAACACCAATAATAAAGCCTATCGCAACCACTTGCATAGCAATGTCATTATCAATACCAAATAAACCACAAGCCAGTGGAATAAGTAATAATGAACCGCCAGCAACCCCTGAAGCACCACAAGCAGATACTGCGGCAATAACACTCAATAAAATGGCGGTAGCAAAATCGACTTCAATATTTAAAGTATTCGCCGCTGCAAGGGTTAATACGGTAATAGTGATCGCAGCTCCAGCCATATTAATAGTGGCGCCTAAAGGGATAGAAACCGAATAAGTATCTTCATGTAAATCAAGTTTTTCACATAGCTCCATATTTACAGGGATATTAGCTGCCGAACTACGCGTAAAGAATGCCGTAATACCCGATTCTTTTAAACACCTTAGTACTAACGGATAAGGATTTTTACGCATAATAAAGTAAACAATTACCGGATTAACGATCAATGCCATAATCAGCATTGAGCCTAACAGCACTAGCACTAAGTGGCTAAATTCACCTAAGGTATCAAAGCCTGTTGTCGCTACTGTATTGGCAACTAAACCCATGATGCCTAATGGTGCGAAACGAATAACTAACTTAACAATACTTGAAATAGCTTCAGCAAAATCATGCACCATCACTTTGGTTGATGCACTGCCTTTTTTCAACGCGAAGCCTAAACCTAAGCCCCAAGCTAAAATACCAATAAAATTACCAGTAACAACTGCATTGAAAGGGTTATCTACAATTTTAAAGGCTAATGTTGATAATACTTCACCTAAACCCTGTGGAGGATTAGCACTAGCGCCAACTAAATCTAAGGTTAATTGCACAGGAAAAATAAAACTTAATACGACAGCCACTAATGCCGCACTGATGGTGCCAATTAAGTAAAGCCCAACAATAGGTTTTAAGTTGGCATCGCTATTAGGTTTTTGGTTGGCAATAGATGACGCGACTAAAGCTAAGACTAAAATAGGTGCAACCGCTTTCAATGCACTAACAAATAAGCTGCCCAGTATGGAGAATGATTGAGCAATATCAGGTGAAACAAGTGCTAAAGCAATGCCAAAAACAATCGCAATAATGATTTGGTTGACAATATTAATAGCTTTTAGTTTGCTAAAAAATGACTGATTTTCTAAAGAAGTATTTTCTGTTGTCATAGTTGCTCTTATTTAAGTTATTATTATTTGAGTTATTGTTATTTGAGTTATTGTTATTTAAGCTAAGATAACGTATTGATGAAAGATTTTTACCACTTATTCACCAACCCTGTCTAGTTTAATCGTTACACGGTGACTTTAGAAAGGCAGTTCACCATGCCATGAAATAGCAAACGCTGAACTTTCATTATCACCGACATAGGCCTGACAAACAAACTGCCCTGCTACTGCGACTAATTCATCGTCATAATATATAAAAGGTAATCTTTTTCTCTGCCAAGGTGGAATAGCAAGCTCTTGTAATACTTTTTTCAACGGGCGTGAATGCTGTCGGTATTGCGGTAAACAGCTTGGGTTTTCATGAGAAAAACGTATCGTAACTAATTGATTTTTTTGTGGTTTTTTGATCAAGGCTTGCCAATGATTTATATCTTGCTTTTGTACTAATAAACTCGAAAAGCTCAACACGCCTAACTCATCTGGAAGAAAAATATTTAAAGGTTTTTCATTGGCTAAAATCACTAAATCTAGACTCTGTTGCCACAGCGAAAGATCCTGATAAATAGGGGTTAAATACAACGCTGTTTTATAGCGCCTGATGCAACACGCGGCTAACTGAATCACCGGCGACTTATCAGCTTCAGCATTTAATTGTTGGCATATTTGCATCAATTGCTGACGACTTGGCATTAAAAAATGATGGCGAGATAAGAAATAGCGTAACAGGTTTTTAAGCCGTGGTTCACTCAGCACATTCAATTTAGCAACGGACAGCTGATAAGATGAATGTTGGCAATCGGCTAAATCTTGCTGCGCTAATTCATCTAGCAGTTGTTGCGCTTCCAAACAATGCTCAGCACTGCGCGCTATCGTTTTATTGATACTTGGCCAACGCTCATTCAATGTTGGCAAAATTTGATGACGTAAAAAATTTCGATCAAAGCGCTCATCGGTATTAGACTCATCCTCAATCCAACTGAGTTGCTGCTGGTTGGCATAGGCAACAATATCTGTACGAGATATTGATAACAGTGGCCGAGCGAGGGTATGCTGTGCAAACGGCAAGCTTGCCTGCATGGCCGACAAACCTTTTAATCCTGAACCGCGTTTTAATGCCAGTAAAAATGTTTCTGCCTGATCATTAAGGTGATGGCCAGTAACAATAATCGCAGGCTCAGTACTTGCTTGCACTAACACTTTATAGCGTGCATCACGCGCAATCGCCTCTAAACTTTGCTGTGCTTGCTTTTTTAAGTGTAATTTATCGCTGATGAAAGGTAGAGATAATCTCTTGCATTGTTGTTGTGCAAACATTTGCCATGCATCGGCATCAGGACTTAAACCGTGGTTAACATGACAAACAACAATAGCATTGGGCAGTTGCCGCTGTTGTTTTAATTTTGCCAAGGCAACAAGTAGCACTTGGGAGTCTACACCACCGCTATAGGCAATAATAATAGGGTTTTCTGGTATAGGTTTAAAAAAATTTACCAGTGCTAATTCAATTATATTCACAGTTCTAAAAAAACATCGCGTATAAAGTTTGTAGGGAGTGTACTAGGAAGATAAAAAGCGACCCTTTGTAGGTCGCTTTTTATGCTTTTAACAGTAGCCGAATGACATTAACTTATCATAGCGACTTTCAATGAGTTCATCGCTGGACATTTTATCAAGCTCAGCAAGATCAGATTTTAACGCTTGCTTAAGAAATGCCGCCATTTGATCCATATCACGATGAGCACCACCTAAGGGTTCTTCAACAATGCTATCGATAAGGCCTAACTCTTTAATACGTTTAGCCGTAATCCCCATAGCTTCTGCTGCTGTGGGTGCTTTATCAGCTGTTTTCCACAAAATAGACGCGCAGCCTTCTGGAGAGATAACTGAATAAGTAGAGTATTGCAACATATTCACTTTATCGCCCACGCCAATGGCGAGTGCGCCACCTGAGCCGCCCTCACCGATAACCGTACAGATAATCGGTACATTTAATCGTGACATCGCTTTTAAGTTTGTCGCAATAGCCTCACTTTGGCCACGTTCTTCAGCGCCAATACCCGGATATGCACCTGGAGTGTCAATGAAAGTAATGATTGGCATTTTAAAACGCTCGGCCATTTTCATTAAGCGCAAAGCTTTACGGTAACCTTCAGGGCGAGGCATACCGAAATTACGTTTAACTTTTTCATTAGTTGAACGGCCTTTTTGATGACCAATAATCATCACAGGCCTACCGTCTAAACGCGCAGTACCACCCACAATAGCTCTATCGTCAGCATAAGCTCTGTCGCCCGCCAATTCATCGAATTCAGTAAAGATACGCGGCAGATAATCTAAGGTATATGGGCGCTGAGGATGACGTGCAACTCGCGCTGTTTGCCAAGGGTCTAAGTTAGAGAAAATCTTTTTAGTGAGTTCATTATTCTTTTCTCGCAACTGAGAAATTTGATCTTCTAAATCAAGATCTAATCCTTGGCCGTTATTGACCAATCGTAATTCTTCAATTTTTGCTTCAAGTTCCGCAATGGGGAGCTCAAAATCTAAAAAATTTAGTGACATATGATTATTCTTACCTATGTTGTCTTTGAGTACCGTTATTAATGAACGCTACCTATTTAAATTTTAACTCGACTTGCTCTTCACCCAATAGGGTTTTCAAATCGTATAATAGCGTGTCGCTTGGCGATACGCGCCACTGTACACCCAACTCTAGCATACCTTGCGCTTCATCTCTTTGATAAAAAACGCGAACGGGGCAAATACCATCTTTATAAGGCGTTAGCACCTCCGTAAATTGATCGATAAATCGTCCTGACAGCTGATTTTTATCGACTTGCAAATCCAAAGACGTGACATAATTTTCACGTGCATCTGCAATGGTCATAATATCTCGAGCGGTCATTGTAATCCCCCCAGAGTAATCATCAAAGCTGACCTGTCCGCTACAGACCAAAATAGCATCAGATATCAGCAATTCTGCGAACCTATCGTAGTCATCTGGAAATAATCGGATGTCCATACGCGCACTTTTATCGTCTAGTGTCACCAAGGCCCAGCGCCGACCGCGTTTATTAACTAATACTCGCACCGCTAAAACCAGTCCTACGGCGATACTAGTTTTATCTTTATTTGTTGGCTGTAAGCTGACTAAACGCCCAGTTGCATAACGTTTAATCTCATTTAAATAACGGTTTATTGGGTGACCCGTTAAATATAAACCTAATGTTTCTTTTTCGCCATCTAACCAGCGTTGTTCTGGCCACTTAGCCACTTCTTTAAATGCTTGTCGATTGTCTTCTGGCTCTTCATTAATCAAGCCAAATAAATCATTTTGCCCAATAGCTTGTGCTTTAGCATGTTGTTCAGCCGCTTTTAACGCTTCGGGTAAAGACTCAAATAATGCCGCTCGATGTGGTCCGTCTTTGGCATTAGGCCCAAGCGCATCCATAGCGCCAGACTTAATTAATTTTTCTAATATGCGTTTATTAATTTTTTTCAAATCAACTCGAGCACAAAAATCAAATAAATCAATAAATTCACCGTCACTTTCACGCGCGGCAATAATGGCGGCTATCGGGCCCTCACCAACACCTTTGATCGCGCCAATACCATAAATAATTTGGTCGGCGTCGTTGACGGTAAATTTATAATGGCCACGATTAACATCTGGCGGTAATAAATCAAGCCCCATGTTGCCGCACTCATCAACTAGAGTAACAATTTTGTCGGTGTTATCCATGTCGGCTGACATGACTGCCGCCATAAAAGGTGCTGGGAAATGGGTTTTCATCCACAGCGTTTGATAAGACACTAAAGCATAAGCGGCAGAGTGTGATTTGTTAAAACCATAACCAGCAAATTTTTCAACTAAATCAAAAATCTTTATCGCCAGCTCACCATCAACGCCGCGGCCAATAGCACCGGCTTCAAAGCCCTCACGCTGCTTGGCCATTTCTTCAGGCTTTTTTTTACCCATGGCACGACGTAACATATCTGCGCCACCAAGCGAGTAACCCGCTAGCACCTGCGCAATTTGCATAACCTGTTCTTGATAAAGAATAATACCGTAAGTGGGATCAAGGATAGGTTTTAAATCAAGATGTTGCCAAGTGGCATCAGGATAACTTATCGCTTCACGGCCGTGTTTACGTTCAATAAAGTTATCAACCATGCCTGATTGCAAAGGTCCAGGTCTAAACAGCGCCACCAAAGCAATTATATCTTCAAAGCAATCCGGTTTAAGTTTTGCAATTAGTGACTTCATGCCGCTGGATTCAAGTTGGAAAACAGCGGTTGTTTCCGACCTTAATAACACTTTAAAGCTGGCTTTATCTTCGAGATTAATCGTCGCTAAATTAATCCGCTCTTTGCCCTGTTTTAACAGTTTTGCGTCTGCCATTTCAATGGCCCACTGCAAAATCGTTAAGGTACGTAAACCAAGAAAATCAAACTTAACTAAACCGGCATCTTCGACATCATTTTTGTCGAATTGGGTGACCGGATTCTTCCCGTCTTCATCACAATAAAGTGGTGCAAAATCAGTAATGGTAGTGGGCGAAATAACCACGCCACCAGCATGTTTACCGGCATTTCGTGTAGTGCCTTCAAGAATACGGCACATATCAATAAGGTCTTTTACATCACTATCTTGAGCATACATCTCCGGCAGTTTTGGCTCTTCTTCAAACGCTTTTGCTAAGGTCATGCCCGGTGTCGGCGGGATCAACTTTGAAATACGGTCAACAAAACCATAAGGATGACCCAGCACTCGGCCAACATCACGAATAACCGCTTTTGCTGCCATGGTACCAAAAGTAATAATTTGCGATACCGCATCACGGCCATATAATTCAGCAACGTGGTCAATAACCTCGTCGCGTCTGTCCATACAAAAATCAATATCAAAATCTGGCATCGAGACACGTTCAGGGTTTAGAAAACGCTCAAAAAGTAAATCGTATTCAAGCGGGTCGAGATCGGTGATCTTTTGTGCGTAAGCCACCAGTGAGCCTGCCCCAGAGCCACGCCCAGGACCAACAGGAATATTATTGTCTTTACTCCATTGGATAAATTCCATCACAATTAAGAAATAACCCGGGAAACCCATGTTATTGACAACCTTTAGCTCAATAGCTAAACGCTCATCGTAGGGTTTACGCTTTTCGGCATAATCAGGCGCGTCTTTATCAAATAAAAACTCTAACCTTTCTTCTAAACCCTCTTCTGATACTTTAACTAAAAAGTCTTCAATCGATAAGCCTTCAGTAGGAAAATCAGGTAAGAAATATTCCCCTAAGCGCACCGTAACATTACAGCGTTTTGCTATTTCAACTGAGTTGGCCAGAGCTTCGGGAATGTCAGCAAAAAGCGCTAGCATCTCCTCTTCGCTGCGAAGATACTGCTCTTTAGAATACTTTCTTGGCCGACGTTTATCGTCTAAGGTGTAACCGTCATGTATGGCGACACGAATTTCATGGGCATCAAAGTTATCAGGACTTAAAAACATCACTTCATTGGTGGCAACAACAGGGAGCGCATAACGAGATGCAAGCTCTACAGCGAGATGGAGGTAATTCTCTTCATCGTTACGACCGGTTCTAATCAGCTCAATATAATAACAATTAGGAAAATATTGCTGATAAAAACCAAGCATTTCATCGACAAGTTCGTTATTACCTTTTAGTAATGCTTTACCTACGTCACCTTCTCGGCCACCCGAAAGTAAAATCAAGCCTTCTGCACGCTCAATTAGCCAATCTCGGTCTAATACCGCCTTACCTTGAATATGACCACGTAAATAAGCCTGAGAGATTAATTCGGTTAAATTCTTATAACCTACATTGTTACTTGCTAAGATCACTATCCGTGATAATTCATCTTCGAGCGCGACGCTTTTAACCCAAAAATCACAACCTATAATAGGTTTCATGCCGGCATTATGGGCGGCATGGTAGTACTTAACTAAACCACATAAGTTAGTTTGGTCGGTTAATGCCATGGCTGGCATATTTAACTCAGCCGCTCTGGCAATAATAGGCTTAACTTTTTTCAAACCATCAGACAGAGAATAATCACTATGCACTCTTAGATGAATAAACTTGGGATCATTAGCGGCGACTAATTGGCCAGATTGCGCGGCGGGTATTGGAAACTCAGATTCAGACATCTAATGCTCTAATTATTTTTAATATGTGTTGCTGCAGTAGCAAGTACATTGGCGACAGGCTTAAAGCTTCTGCGATAACAATCTAGTACCCCATGCTCAATAATGCTCTCTAAATGAGCTTTTGTTGGGTAACCCTTGTGTTGTGCAAAACCATAATATGGATAGAGCTTGTCTAATGCGACCATCTCGCCATCTCTGGCTACTTTAGCTAAAATAGACGCGGCACTAATTTCTGCTACACGCGCATCACCTTTAACCACACTTTGACCCACAATATTACCACTTTCATGAGCAAACGTTGGACAACGGTTACCATCGACTAATACGTAATCGGGTGTTACGTTTAATCCTTGTACAGCGCGTTGCATCGCCAACATGGTGGCATGGAGAATATTAAGGCTGTCAATTTCTTCTGGTGACGCACGAGCGATTGACCAAGCGATAGCACGTTGCTTAATTTCAACTGACAAATGCTCTCTTTTTTTTTCTGAAAGCTTTTTTGAGTCCATTAATCCTTCAATAGGATTATCGGGATCTAATATCACCGCGGCGGTCACGACATCACCAACCAAAGGTCCGCGCCCGACTTCATCAACACCGGCAATACAGTAGGCTAGGGGATATTCAAAAGGTGGAAAAGTTTTTTTAACTGCAGGCATAATTACTCTGATTCACTATTATAATAAGTCGATAACCGCTTTGGCCGCTTGCTTACTAGCATTTTGCTTAAGCGTTAAGTGGATATCAGTATAAGCTTGATTCAACGCTGACTGATCTTCAAACAAGCGCTCTATAACTAAAGGCAGAATATTTTCTACGCTAACCTCTGCTTGCAAAAGTTCAGGTACTAAGCTTTTGTTGGCGAGTAAATTGGGCAATGAAAACCATTTCAATTTTACAAAACCTTTAAACATATGATAAGTCAATGGATTAAACTTATAACAAATCACCATTGGCCGTTTTACTAAAGCTGCCTCTAGCGTTACCGTGCCCGATGCAGTTAATAGGCAGTCACTGGCAGCCATCACTTGTTGAGTTTTTCCAACAATAACGCTAACGGGCAGCTCCGGTGCTATTTTTTGATGCAGTTGATTAAATTGCTGCGCCCTGTGCTCACTGATCATAGGCACAATAAAAATAACTTCAGCGCTATTTGCCTGCTCAGCACTTAACAGTTTTTTTGCTGTCAATAAGAATGGCTCAACCAGTCGTGCAAGTTCTCCTCCACGACTACCTGGCATCAGTGCCAATATTTTTGCTGACTGAGATAAACCGAGCGCTTGTCGCGCCATACGTTTATCACTCACTAGCGGAATATCATCAGCAAGCGAGTGACCAACAAAAGTACAAGGTATTTGATGCTTATCATAAAAAGCTTTTTCAAAAGGCAATAAAGACAAGACCATATTGGTCGCTTTGGCAATTTTGAAAACGCGTTTTTCACGCCAAGCCCAAACCGAAGGGCTAACATAATGCACGGTTTTTATCGCTTGTGCTTTTAATCGCGCTTCCAAGGCAATATTAAAGTCTGGCGCATCAATACCAATAAATACATTCGGCTTATTCGCAATAAAATAATCACTTAAGGTTTTTCGAATATGTAGTAACCGTCGCAAGCGTCCGAGCACTTCAAAAACGCCCATTACCGACAACTCTTCCATCTCAAATAGGCTTTCAAAGCCTAACGCCAACATCTTAGGGCCGCCAATACCAATAAACTTAGCCTTTGGGTGACTCAGTTGCAGCTGTTGCATTAAGCCAGCACCTAGGGTGTCGCCAGAATGCTCGCCGACAACTATGGCGAAGGTAACTGCAGAATAATTCATCGCTTCACGACTAGATAGAGCGTTGTGCGATAACGGCTTTGAATTCGCTTTCATCACAAGAAAATCAACGGATAATGCCACGACTAGAGTTTTTAATAAAATCAGTAAAGAAGGTTAGCTCTGCCATGGCTTCGTCCCCTTCTACAATTTTTTTCATTGCTTCATCAATCGTTAAACCTTGGCGATAAACCGCTTTGTAAGCACGTTTAATATGCAAAATAACATCTTTATCAAAACCACGACGTTTTAAGCCTTCACTATTTAAGCCAAAAGGTTTTGCCGGTTGGCCAGAGGCCATGACATAGGGAGGAATATCTTTAAGTATTAAAGAATTAGCGCCAACAAAACAATGCGCGCCAATATGACAAAACTGATGTACACCGGTCATACCACCAATAATGGCATGGTCACCAACATGAACATGACCTGCAATTGACGCACCATTTGCCAAAATACAATGGCTGCCAACCATGCAGTCATGAGCCACATGGGTATAGGCCATAAATAAATTATTGCTACCAATTTGCGTTAAGCTGTTGTCTTGAATAGTGCCGCGATGCACAGTGCAATACTCACGAAAAATGTTATTATCCCCAATCACCAACTCTGTTGGCTCACCGGCATATTTCAAATCTTGACAGTCTTCACCAATCGAGGCGAATTGAAAAATGCGATTACCATTACCCAGTGTTGTTGGACCATTAATAACAACGTGAGAACTTATCTGGCAGTTATCACCAATAACAACATTGGCGGCGATATGTGTCCATGGCCCAATTTTAACATTTTTACCAATAACGGCGCCAGTTTCAATAATAGCTTGCGGATGAATCAATGACGTTAAATTTACCATATTATAATGCTCTTCTTGCGCACATTAAATCAGCAGAGCATACCACTTTGCCATCAACTTTAGCCTCGCCATAAAACTTCCACATGCCACGGCGCTCTTTAATAAGTTCTAAATGTAAATGCATGGTATCTCCAGGATGAACAGGCTTTTTAAATTTTGCTTTATCAATTGAGGCAAATAAAAACAATTCACCATCGACTTTATCTGCAACTGATTTAAAGCCTAGAATACCGCTAGCCTGTGCCAGCGCTTCAAGAATAAGTACGCCAGGGAAAATAGAATAGCTTGGAAAATGCCCCATAAATGCAGGCTCATTAACGGTGACGTTTTTTATCGCATGGATTGACTTTCCTGGCGTATAATCAAGTACACGGTCAACTAATAAAAACGGGTAACGATGCGGAATAATTTGTTTAATTCCTTCAACATCGATAATATTATTTTGCGATTCCAAAATTTATTCCTTTATATATTTAATTATGGCGCCTAAGTGCTAACTTTTACTCATACCCGCTAAAGTGATCAATTGATCACTTAGCGAGCATCATTTCAATTGAGATAGTTCTTTTTCTACCGTACTTAAGCGTTTAGTTAACGATTCAAGTCTTTTAATTCTAGCATTATTCTTATGCCATTCTTTATTGGGTTGACATGGCATACCTGATGAATAAACCCCTGGCTCAGCTATTGCTTTTGTCACCATAGTCATACCAGTAAATACACAGCCGTCAGCGATGTTAATATGACCGTTTATACCAACAAGACCCGCAATAACACAATTTTTACCAATCTCAGTGCTGCCGGCAATAACACTACAAGCGGCCATAGCGGTATTCTCACCGATGATAACATTATGAGCGATCTGTATTTGATTATCTAAAATAACACCGTTCTTAATAATAGTGTCACTTAAAGCGCCACGATCTATTGTCGTACTCGCCCCTATTTCGACATTATCGCCAATAATAACAGTGCCTAATTGCGGTATCTTAACCCAACTACCTTTATTATTTGCATAACCAAAACCATCAGAGCCGATAACGGTGTTAGCATGCACTGAGCAATTTTTGCCAATAATCACGCCATGATAAATACTAACGTTAGACCAAATGCTAGAGTTAGCACCTATTTGAGCGCCAATACCAATAAAGCTCCCTGCACCTATACTAACGCCATCAGCAATATTAACACCGGTTTCAATCACTGCATTAGCGCCAATAGTTACACCTTCACCAATAATAGCGCCATCATCGATGGCAGCGCTAACATGAATACTGTGAGCAGGTTTTGGCGTAGTATCAAGTAACTGTGCAACTAAAGCATAGCCCATGTAAGGGTTGCCCATAACCAAAGCATTGGTTTGACATTTTTTTGCTTCAGCTTCGGTTACAATAACTGCACTGGCATTAGTTGTTGCTAATTGATCACTGTATTTACTATTCGCTAAAAAAGCGATTTGCCCGGCTGATGCCCCAGCTAAAGTGGCAATACTTAATATTTCACATTGCCCATCGCCCTGAACAACGGCCCCTATTTTTTCTGCAATGTCTGCAAGAATGTAACTCATAAGTATTAACTTCTTTTAAATGTTGTCTAAAGTAAGGACTTAAAGAAAAGTGCTAGCCATCTTAGGGCTAAACGCAATATTCCGAATCAACTTGATTCGGAATATTAAATAGGCGAGAAAGCAAAGAATAAAAGCTGGTTTAGCTTTTATTCAAACTACCTGACAATAAATTATTATTTCAGTACACTAACTTGCTTAACCACTTCTGCTGTAATAGCAGAGTCTGGTTTTGAGTAAACTACAGCACTTTGTTCCAACACTAAATCATAATCACCTTTAGCAGCGATATTGTCGATTGCTTGACGTACCAATGCAATAATTTTATTAGTTTCTTCGTTTTTACGCTCACCAGTTTTTTGTTGAAACGCTTTGCCTTTCGCTTGGTAATCTTGATAAAGCACACTAATTTCAGCTTCTAAATCGGCAATGTCTTTAGCACTCATTAAAGAACCATCGCGTTTGCGCTTTTCTTGAAGGTACTTAATATCTGTCTCAAGTTGTGATAATGCAGCTTTTTCGTCTTTAAATTCGGCTTCTAAGCTTTGCATTACTGCGGCAGTTTGCGGAATTTTGCCCATGACTTCTTGAAAGTTAACCACACCAATTTTTTGGTCTGCTGCCATAGCTGAACTTGCTAATAAAAACCCTGATGCTGCAGTAACCATTACAATAGATTTAATCAATTTTTTCAATTTTTACTCCTGGAATATTTTCCAATATTTTTATTTAATTTTATTACGCGGTAGTTATACCGCCTCAGTTAATTTGGTTCAAGCCTATTTATTTAAAGCCAGGTCAATTTTAGCAATTAACCACTTTTATTTCAGTAGCGCTTAAAAGGTTTGGCCAATATTAAAGCTAAAGAATTCGGTATCATCGCCTTTAACTTCTTTCAATGTTTTAGCAAAACTAAAAATCATCGGCCCCATAGGTGATAACCATTGTACAGATAATCCTGCTGACGCGCGATAACGACCGACGTCAGAATAGTCTGCAATCTTTTCACGCTCAACGCTATTCAAATCCTTATAACTATTTAAATCAAATTCCGTATCCCAAACATTACCCGCATCAATAAATATACTTGAACGAACACTATTACTAAAACCTTCATCTAAAAATGGCGTCGGTACAATAAGTTCAAGACCCGCAATAGCAATGGCATTACCACCAACAGAACGCCTAGACGTTTGGATGAAATCATGATCAGGACCTAAACAACAGCCGCCATCAGAGCCAACTGAATCAGGTGTACCTGGAATTGAGGTTGGTCTGCGGTATATGGCACGTGGTCCAACGATATTAGATTCAAAGCCTCTTAAAGTGCCAGAGCCACCCGCTCTAAAGTTTTCCCAAAAAGGTAAAACTTGATCGTTACCCTCAATTGAGCCATAACCATTACCATAACCTAGCTGAAACTTAGCTAAAACAGTCCAACGTTGGTCCTGCGTTAACGGGAAATACCATTTAGTATCTAAGTTAATTTTAAAATAATTCACGTCTGAATTAGGCGTGGTCATCTTATAAGACAGGCTTTGTTGCGAGCCGGCTGTAGGAAATGTTCCTCGGTTCAGTGTCGAGCGTGATATAGCGGCATTAATATCAAAGTTTTCAAAATTTAAACCACCATCCGGATCATCAGGATCTGAATATAGTTCGTAAAACTTCTGAATTTGTTCGTAAGATTCTAAACGAGTAATACCATTGTTTTTATAACCTGCTCCAAAACTTAAGCGCACATACTCATTAATAGGAAAACCTAAGGTCATACCTGCACCGTAAGTTTTGTTATTATACTCAACTAGGTTAGCATTACCGGCATCAAATTCTTGATAAAAAAGATTACCACCTAACGAAACGCCATCAACGGTAAAATAGGGGTCAGTGTAAGAAACATTGGCACTTTTTGAGTAACTTGAGGTATTAATACTAAAACCTAAGCGGTTACCGGTACCCAGAAAGTTATTTTGCTGTATGCCAGCGTTTAAACTTAGTTGTGTGGTTGAGCCATAGCCAATACCTGCAGTAAATGAACCCGACGGCTGTTCTTTGACTTTAAAGTCAATATCAACGAGATCGTCTTCACCAGGTAATTGATTAGTTTCAAATTCAACCGTTTCCATGTATGGCAGACGTTGTAACCAAGCTTTTGAGCCTTCAACGAGGTTATTAGATAACCAAGCACCTTCCATTTGACGCATTTCACGGCGTAAAACGGTCTCAGAGGTCACATTATTACCTGTAAAGTTAATGCGATTAACATAAACCCGTTTACCTGGATCGATGGACAACACCAATTTAACAGTTTTGTTTTCTTCGTCAATCTCTGGAATAGTCACTACTTTTGGATAGGCATAGCCATAGCGGCCTAGGAACTTGCTAACTAACTCTTCTGAGTAAGTCACTAGGGCACCATTATAAAGCTCTTCGGTTTTAATCGGGGTAATGGCACGAATCGTTTTTTCAAAGCCAGCCATATCACCCATAAAGTCAACTTCACTCACGGTGTAAATCTCACCTTCAGTGACATTAAGTGTGATGTATACCGCTTCTTTATTCGGTGTCATTGATACTTGCGTTGAATCAACTTTATATTGCAAATAACCTCGGTCGAGGTAATAGCTTTTAATGGTTTCCATATCACCTTGCAAGGTTTGCTTTTGATAGCGATCTTGCGCCATAAAATCCCACCAAGGTGAATCATAGGTTAATTCAATCCGCTCTAGCAATTCAGTATCTGAAAACTTTTCATTACCAACAATATTAATTTGCTCTATCGCTGCCGCATCACCCTCTTTAAAAACAAAGTCGATATTAACGCGGTTACGTGGCAAGTGAGTGACATTGGCTTTAACATCGGCGTTGTATTTCCCCACACTGTGATAAAAATCTTCTAACCCGACTTCAAGACCTGAAATAACCGTCATATCTAGCGTTTCACCAACGCGAATATCACTGCCATCAAGGCTTTCGGTTAATTGCTCTTCTTTTAGATCTTTATTACCATCAAAAGTAATAGCACTTATCGTTGCTCTTTCTCGAACCCGATAAATAACAGCATTAGCATCTCTTGACACCACAACATCACTGAAGTGGCCAGACTTATAAAGTGCCTTAATTGATTGTGATACCCGAAACTCGTTTAAGTTATCACCGACATTGAATGGGATATGAGTTAAGGCTGCTCCTAGCGCAACACGCTGCAGGCCTTTAACTTGAATATCTTCTACTTGAAAATCATCAGCCGCTTGCACTGAAGTTCCCAAACTACCTAATAATACCGCCAGGGCAAGTTTTTTAATAATCATAAAATATTAACTTTATATACTTCTTTTAGTTATAATCGCGATAAATCGTTAAATATGGCGATACTCATTAAGCTTAGTAGCGCTATAGTACCAAATTTAAAACCTATTTCTTGTATTTTTTCTGGCACGGGTTTCCCCGTTAAAAGCTCGATAAAATAATAAAATAAATGTCCTCCATCTAAAACAGGTAAAGGTAAAAGGTTAATTATACCAAGGTTGATACTAATTAACGCTAAGAAGCCCAAAAAGTAGACAAAACCATAACTAGCGCTATTACCTGCACCTTGTGCAATTGATATCGGGCCACTTAAATTTTTAACTGATACGTCACCGGTAATTAACTTACCAATCATATCAAAACTTAAGGTCACTAAATTCCACGTTTTTACCACACTTTGCTCAAGTGCTGATATTGGACCATAAGCTTGTTCAAATAAATATTCTTTTGGATAGGGATCTGATATCGGCTGTACACCTAGATATCCAATGACCTTGTCTTGCTGTTTTTTTGCTTCAGGTTGTACGTTAAGAGTTAATTCTTTGCCATCTCGTAATACCCTTATTGGAACATTTTTGTTTGGATAAAGTTTAATTTGATCAGAAAACCTCTGCCACTGGCCATTAATATTTTCATCCGCAATAGCCAGTAATTCATCACCAACGGCTAATCCTGCTTTTGCTGCTGGGCTACCTGCTGCAACAACCGCTAACGTAGCTTGCACATTAGCGCGGTATGGCATAAAACCTAAGCTCGCTATCGAAGATTCTTTTTCCGGAGCAAAGGTCCAATTCTTGGTGTTTAAATTAAAATCTTGACTTGATGTTCTATCCGCGGTCTTTACCGTAAAGATGATATTACTGTCGCCTATTGCGCTCACTAAGGCTAAATTAACCGCTTGCCAGTCTAAGGTTTTCTGCCCTGAAATAGCAATTATTTCGCTATTTTTTGGGAGATTCGCTTTGCTAGCAATTGAACCAACAGTAACTTCGCCAATAATGGGCTTAACGCTTGGCACACCGATTAAGAACATTAAGTAAAAAGCGACAATCGCAAAACCAAAATTAGCAAAAGGTCCGGCAGCGATAATAGCAATGCGTTGATAAACTGACTTGGCATTAAAAGTGCGACTTATTTGCGCTGCGCTTACGTCATCAACTCGACTATCAAGCATCTTAACGTATCCACCCAATGGTATCATAGCAATAACAAATTCAGTGCCGTGGCGGTCAACTTTACGCCAAATCGCTTTGCCAAAACCAATAGAAAAACGGTCTACTTGCACACCATTTTTACGTGCAACCCAAAAATGACCGTATTCATGAACAGTAATTAAAATACCCAGTGCAACGACAAAGGACGCGAGGTTCCATATAAACTCTATCATGCTACTACTCTTTAATTGCGCTAATGTTGGCTTCAGTAATCAGTGATTGTGCAAAAATTCTAACATTTTTATCCAGAGCAACAACGTCTTCAATTGAAGTCACCTGTTCTGAGACAAATTTATTGACAGAAGTTTCATTTATTTTCGCAATATCAGTGAATTTAATTTTTTCGTTCAAAAAAGCGTCAACCGCAATTTCATTGGCAGCATTGAGTGCTGTACAGGCGCCTTGACCACTTTTACAGGCGTCAATAGCTAGTTTTAAATTGGGGTATTTTATTAAGTCAACTGCTTGAAATTCTAATGATTTTGCGGCAAAGAAATCAAAGGGTGCGACGCCAGATTCAATACGTTGCGGGAAACTTAACGCATGCGCAATCGGGGTACGCATATCAGGATTGCCCATTTGAGCAATAACAGAACCATCTTTATATTGCACCATAGAGTGAATCGTACTTTGTGGGTGCAGCACAACTTGAATGTCATCAGGGTCAAGATTAAACAGCCATTTAGCCTCAATAAACTCTAAGCCTTTATTCATCATAGTGGCTGAATCAACCGATATTTTACGGCCCATATCCCAGTTAGGATGAGCACAAGCTTGTGCAGGAGTGACCTTTTCTAACTCAGCTTTTTCCCAGGTTCTAAACGGCCCACCTGAGCCCGTTAATAATACTTTGCTTACGCCATTATCAGCTAGGTCACAATAGCCAGGCTGTTGTTGTGCACTTAAAGGTAAACACTGAAATATTGCATTATGCTCGCTATCAATCGGTAAAAGTTGTGCGCCGAATTCTTTTACCGCTTCAATAAATATGGCGCCAGAAGTCACTAAAGCTTCTTTATTAGCCAGTAGTACTTTCTTACCGGCTTTTACCGCCGCTAGTGTCGGTAATAAACCTGATGCGCCCACAATAGCAGCCATAACCGTATCAGTGGCCGGGTCTTGCGCAATGGTTTCAAGCGCACAAGAACCTGATGTTACTTCGATGTTAGTAATTTTTGCCACAATTAATTTATTAACAAGCAACTGCGCATGTTTTGTAGAGACCATAACGACTCTATTAGGGCGAAACTCCAAGCATTGGCTAAACATATCATCAACGCTTGAATAAGCCGACAGACTCACAACATTAAATTTTTCAGGATGCAGCCGCACAACATCTAACGTACTTTTACCAATAGATCCGGTGGAGCCTAAAATACACAGTTTTTGCATTTATTCTACCAACCCAAATATACGTAACATAACGCATAGATAGGTGCTGTTGCGGTTAAACTATCAATACGGTCAAGCACACCACCGTGCCCTGGCAGTATTGTACCACTGTCTTTTACACCCGCTTGACGTTTGAACATACTTTCATTTAAATCACCCAAGACAGAAATAGTGGTAATTAAAATCGTTACCGGTATAACGACACGATATTGCGCTACAGACCAATCGATAAAATAACCAGCAACTGCCACCATAATACAGGCAAAAATAACACCACCTAAGAAACCTTCTAAGGTTTTACCTGGGCTGACATTAGGTAACAATTTGCGCTTACCAATAGACTTACCAACAAAATAGGCACCAACATCGGCACTCCACACCATTAAAAACAGAAACATCAATAATTGCGCACCATGATAGCTATCAGCTTGGTAATCGCTACTTCTAAGTACCATAAAAGCCAGCCATGTAGGCACTAAAGTTAACCAGCCAAAAAGTCCACGTACGGAACGGTGACTTGACCAAAATGTACTGCAGCGTGGATATAAAAATGTTAAGCCGGCCGACAACAACCACCAGGCAACCGCTAACCATAGCACTATATTGGCTTGTTCAAGTAAAAGCTTTGGTGCTTGCCACAATTGTTCAAGCGGTAAAAAATACCATAATGTCGCTATTAATATGCTGGTAATACTAACAAAAGCTATACGATAACGTTTGCTAGCACAGCCCATCAGTGGACCCCACTCCCATGCGCCGATGGCCATAACAGCCAGCATAACCGCTGCAAAGTTAGTTAGAGATAAATAAAAAATCGCCCAAACCGCAGCAGGTGCGAGTAGTAATGCAGTGATAATTCGTTGTTTTAACAAACGATATTCCTTAATTATGCGCGGGTTTTTTTTGCTCTTTCACTTTACTTATAATAATAATCTGAAAGTTCAATAACCCTTTAGTATTTTTAGTTTTTATTAGTTACTTGTTCACCCGTTTGACCGAAACGTCGTTCTCGTTGGTCAAACACAGTAATCGCTTTTGTAAACTCTTTTTCATTAAAGTCTGGCCATAGCACATCAGTAAAATATAACTCTGCATAGGCAGCTTGCCAAAGCAAAAAGTTACTGATGCGGTAATCGCCACCTGTTCTAATTAATAAATCTAATGCAGGTAACTGCGCTAAACTTGTCTGTTCATTAAGCGCTGCTTCGGTAATATCATCAGCGGTGATCTCTTGACGTGCTACTTTTTCTGCTAATTTTTTTGCTGCATGAGTGATGTCCCAACGTCCGCCATAGTTAGCAGCAATTGATAATACCATACCGGTATTTTCAGCCGTTAAAGCTTCTGAGTCTTCGATCATTTTCTGCAATTTGCTGGAAAACTTACTCAAGTCACCGATAACATTAAATTTAATACCATTTTTATGCAATCGTTTAACTTCTCGGGTTAGAACGAACATAAACAAGTCCATTAAAACGCCGACTTCACTTTCGGGGCGTTGCCAATTTTCGCTACTAAAAGCGAACAAAGTCAAAGCCTTAACACCATTTTTTGCTGCCGTAGCCACTGAAGATCTCACCGACTCAACACCAGATTTATGCCCTGCTGCGCGCTTTTTTCCTCTTAACTGTGCCCAACGGCCATTACCATCCATAATAATAGCAACGTGCTGAGGTATTTTCGCATCTGCTGCTAGCAATGGGTTAATTTGGTTATCTGTTTTACTCACATACTCTCCATAGTAAGCTTAACGCTGAGTATTAAATTGGTCTATGCAAAAACGCCGTAGTCATTATCTACGGCGTTATGGATTAAGCAATGAAAACTTTAAATTTCCATTAATTCCTTTTCTTTAGTGCTCAAAATATCATCAACTTGTTTGATAAACGTGTCTGTTATTTTTTGCACGTCATCTTCCGCTTGATGCATTTCATCTTCGCTAATTTCTTTTTCTTTATTCAATGATTTAATATCAGTATTTGCATCACGACGGATATTACGTATCGCAACTTTACCGCCTTCTGCCTCACCACGAACAACTTTAACTAAGTCTTTACGTCGCTCTTCTGTTAACACAGGTAGAGGAATGCGAATTAGCGTACCTTGTGACGAAGGATTAAGACCTAAGTCAGACTTTAAAATCGCTTTTTCAACCGCACCAATCATACCTTTGTCAAATACGGTAATAGCTAGAGTACGTGCGTCTGGCACAGCAATATTGCCCACTTGGTTAAGCGGTGTATCCATGCCGTAATATGAAACAACAATATTATCGAGTAATGAGCGATGTGCTCGCCCGGTACGTACTTTGTTCAAACTAATTTTTAATGACTCGATACTTTTCGCCATTCTTTCTTGAGCGTCTTGTTTTATTTCGTTTATCACTATGTTATTCCTGCACTAATTAATTTAAATTTTTGGCGTGATCTATTGTTGTACCTTCATCACCACCCATAATGACAGACTTTAACGCGCCAGGTTTATTCATGTTAAACACCCGTAGCGTCATACTGTGATCACGCGCTAGCGTAAAAGCAGCTAAATCCATCACTTGCAATTCTTTTTCTAAAACGTCTTGATAGGATAAATGGCTGTATAAAGTTGCGTCTGGATTGGCAACCGGATCTTCTGAATAAATGCCATCAACCTTGGTCGCTTTTAAAACCACGTCCGCTTCAATTTCAATACCACGTAAGCAAGCAGCTGAGTCAGTGGTAAAAAACGGGTTACCTGTGCCGGCGCTAAAGATAACCACACGGCCAGATTTTAGTAAGCTAATCGCTTCAGCCCAATTGTAGCGGTCACAAACACCGGCTAAATCGATTGCTGACATTAGACGCGTATTAACAAAAGCACGATGTAAAGCGTCACGCATAGCTAAGCCATTCATAACGGTTGCCAACATGCCCATTTGGTCACCTACAACACGATTCATACCGGCTTCAGCCAAGCCTTTACCACGAAACAGATTACCACCGCCAATAACTAAGCCAACCTGAATGCCCATTTCAATTAATTCTTTTATTTCTTGCGCCATGCGATCCAATACTTTTGGATCTATGCCGAAACCTTCTTCGCCCATTAGGGCTTCACCACTAAGTTTTAAAAGAATTCGACGATACATTGGTTTGGGGTTGATGCTCATGTAATAAACATTCCTTAAGAATTTTTAAATAAAAATAGACTAGGCCTGATCGACCACGATTATTTTAATACGTTTAGCCACGGTTCGAAAGTCAAATATGAAAAAAGTCTACCGTAGAAGCTATTTATCCTTTTTCGCTGATAAAATAGTACGATATTTGAGCAAAAAACAGTGTTCATCAAAAATAGTAGACTTATTAAGGCCTGAATTACCTGCAAAATTTTGCCATAAAAAAAGCGCCAACCGGCGCTCTTTCAAGAAATATGCTTTAACTTACATTAATTCACCAGAATGAATTAAGCTTTAGCCGCAGCGATTTGTGCTTCTACTTCAGCAGCGAAATCTTCTTGTTTTCTCTCAATACCTTCACCAACTTCTAAACGAACAAAGTTAGTAACTGAAAGGCTCTTCTCAGCTAAAATAGCACCAACAGTTTTCTTAGGTTCCATGATGAAAGGTTGACCGGTTAAAGAAACTTCACCCGTAAACTTCTTCATACGACCAATAATTATTTTTTCAAGCAATTCAACAGGTTTTTTCTTGTTTTCTTCAAGAGCATCGTTTTCAGCTTTTAAAATATCTAATTGAATACGCTGTTCATTTTCGACTACGCTAGCAGGAACATTTTCAGGGTTGATGTAATCTGGCTTGCTTGCAGCAACGTGCATAGCGATGTGCTTAAGTGCTTCAGCATCACCTTCACCAGCAACAACAACACCAATAGAAGCACCATGGCTATATGAAGCTAATAAAGTGCCTTCAATATATTCTACGCGACGAACATTGATGTTTTCACCAATTTTTGTCACTAGCGTAATGCGCTTTTCTTCGAATTGAGCTTGTAACTCTTCGATAGTTGCTTTAGAAGCAACAGCCGCATCAGCAACTTCATTAGCAAAAGCTAGGAAGTTATTATCTTTTGCTACGAAATCAGTTTGGCAGTTAATTTCAACTAAAGCAGCAACGCCAGCTTCAGTTTTAATTAAGATTGTACCTTCAGCAGCGATATTACCCGCTTTTTTAGCCGCTTTCGCTTGGCCAGACTTACGCATATTTTCAATCGCAAGTTCCATATCGCCGTTAGCTTCTTGTAAAGCTTTTTTACAATCCATCATGCCCGCAGCTGTGCGTTGACGTAATTCTTTAACTTGTGCAGCAGTAATTGTCATGAAATTTTCCTCAATATAAAAATTTATCAGTGATTACCACAACAACAGGAGTTGTTGTGGTAATAAAAGCATAAAACGCTATTTAAAACTGAATTTATTCAGTTTCAACAAAACCGTCTTTTTCAGCTTGTACTGCGATGTTTTGCTCGCGACCTGAAAGTACAGCGTTAGCTGCAGAATCTAAGTATAAGGTCACAGCGCGAATCGCATCATCATTACCTGGAACGATGTAGTCAACGCCATCTGGATTTGAGTTTGTATCAACAACAGAAATTACTGGAATGCCTAAGTTGTTAGCTTCTTTAATAGAAATATGCTCGTGATCGGCATCAATGATGAATAAAACATCAGGTAAACCACCCATGTTTTTGATACCACCAAGGCTTTTCTCAAGTTTTTCCATTTCACGAGTACGCATTAAAGCTTCTTTTTTAGTAAGCGCTTCAAATGTACCGTCAGAACTTTGAGCTTCAAGATCTTTTAAACGTTTGATTGATTGACGTACTGTTTTCCAGTTAGTCAACATACCACCTAACCAACGGTGATTTACGAAGAATTGATCACATTTTATCGCTGCATCTTTTATAGCATCGCTTGCTGCGCGTTTAGTACCAACAAATAGAACTTTACCTTTCTTCGAAGAAACATTGCTTAGTACAGCAAGAGCTTCGTTGAACATTGGTACAGTTTGTTCAAGGTTGATGATATGAACTTTATCACGAGCACCAAAAATGTATGATTTCATTTTTGGGTTCCAATAACGGGTTTTGTGACCGAAATGAACACCTGCTTTAAGCATATCGCGCATAGAAACGTTTGGCATGTTTTTTCCTTTGTGGGGTTAAGCGTTCATACATCCAATATACACGACCCTTATTGCGCTTTACTTATTGTAAATTCGCTGAGCACCCCGGTATATCTTTGCTAGATGTATGTGAGTTTAGTTTTAATGTACTGAATTTTTTCAATACCCTTTTTAGCGCTGAATATATTTGAAAAAAGCAGCGAGGATGAAGACAAACATCATCGAAGATTTAGACAAACAATTTAACGGCGCACTTTATACCATATTCAAGAGCAATTAACTAGTTTTTAACTTAAAATTAAGCTTAATACTATTTTATTATGTTAAGGGCTAGGATCTTTAATACCAGCAAGTTAAAATTAAACCACTTTTTTATCAGGCTAATTAACTCATGTCATTAAACACAACAAATGCAGAACTTTTTTATATTTACGATAGTCATTGTCCTTGGAGCTATGCCTCTGCAGTATTAGTTGAAAAAGTGTTAAGTGCTTTTCCATCCATTACTTTTAGATCTATGCACATAGCTTATTACGACGGTGACAATAAAGTATCACCGATGACCCTTACAGATGTAGGCGAATTTAGTCAGGTTGTGTTTGGGGCTAACTACGTTGATACACTCAATTATACAAAAGACTCTACTTTAGCCGCTAATTTAATGGCATGGGTGCAAAGCAAATCAGCGAAATCTGCCTTTGAGTTATTAACAAAATTACAGCATGCACATTTTGTTTTGGGTAATGAATTAACCGACAAAGAAAGCGTTAGTGATATTATCGACGAACTCAAATTATCACCACCGGCGAAATGCCTACAGTCTAATAAGCTAACCAAAGATGCTGAATTTGCTATTCATGATATTATAGAGGTGCAGGAAATCATCGGTACACAAGCTATTCCAGCAATGTTACTGGCATGCAATGAGAGTTTAATCTTGTTGAATCACGACCTTTATTTAGAAAACCCTGAAGCCATAATAGAAGCGGTTAACATTGAATTAGCAAATTTATCTTAACGCTAAGTGATGACAACCTCACGTTGTCGTCAGTCTTTTTTTAAAGACATTACTTAATAAAGTAGCCTAATAAAACAGCTCACTAAACATACTTTGATGAACATAAAATATCAAAGCTGAAGTTATTTTAAGGGCCTTTATCTACTTGTTGCATTATTAATATATACGCGCTTTAGCCAGCAAATATCCGCTATTTGTCATTTAATTATTCACTCTAGCGTTTTACGATTGGGAAAAGCGAATAAAAGCAGGTAAAATCACCAATAATTATTATTTACCTATGACCTAACTTTATTAAAATACTTTATTAAGTCGGTAACTAATTTACCCTAATCACATTATTTACAGAATCACGTTTGAGGTTTTATGACAATAACGATTAAAGATCAGCAAGAAATTCAAAAAATGAAAATTGCGGGGAAACTTGCTGCAGATGTATTAGAAATGATAGAACCTCACGTTCAGGCTGGCGTAACAACCGACCAGCTAAATACCTTATGTGCTGAATATACTGACAAGGTGCAAAACGCTATTTCTGCGCCTTTAAATTATCATCATTTTCCAAAGTCCATTTGTACCTCAGTTAACCACGTGGTTTGCCACGGCATTCCTAATGACACTCCTTTGGTTGATGGCGATATTCTCAATATTGATATTACCGTAATAAAAGATGGCTATCACGGTGACACCAGTAAAATGTTTTTAATTGGTGAAACATCGGCTGAAGATAATCGCCTTTGTCGTATCACTCAAGAAGCGCTCTATATCGGTATTAAGAAAGTTAAGCCTGGCAACACTTTTGGTGAAATAGGTACAGCTATTCAAAAATTCATCAAAAAATCGGGTCGTTATTCAATAGTTAAAGAATATTGTGGCCATGGTATTGGCACAGTATTTCATGAAGAGCCACAAATTGTGCATTATAAAAATAATGACAACGAAAAAATGCAAGAAGGCATGTGCTTTACCATCGAACCTATGATTAATTTAGGTCGTGCTAATACCTTGCTCGACAAAGAAGATAAATGGACGGTATATACTTTAGATGGTAAAAAATCAGCACAATGGGAACACACGCTTGTGGTGACCAAAACTGGCTGCGAAATATTAACCTTACGTAAAGATGACACCATAGCCCGAATATTACATAATTAATAACACGATAACCTATTAACGCTATTGTAAATTAACAACTAATGGCAATATCACTAAAAACTATGAGAGCTAAATATGAGCGCTAATTGTTGAATACATCATCATTAATTCCAGAAAAATACAGTGAGGCTCTTGCCGTTAGTGCCCCTTCATTAAGCAGTGCACAAGTATGTTTACTGAGTAATGAGTTTCTTCAGTGGCAAAAAGAGCAGTTTCCCATTAGTGAAGTTACCTCGCTTGTCGCCGCAAGGGCCTTTTATGTTGATTTGATTTTAACTAAGCTTTGGTGTCAACATCATTTGGATGAATTTCAAATTAGTTTGGTTGCTGTTGGCGGTTATGGTCGTAAAGAGCTTCATCCCTATTCAGATGTTGATATTCTATTAATTACCAAAAATGTCATAGCAGATGACCTAGCCGAAAAAATATCAGCTTTTATTACCCAGCTTTGGGATGTAAAACTGGATTTAGGCCATAGTGTTCGCAGCATAAAAGAATGCCTGAACCAAGCAATTGACGACGTTACCATCGCGACCAACCTGATGGAATTACGACAAATTTGCGGTAATAAAGCCTTGGTATCTCAATTACAGCCCTTGTTGATTGAAGATATATTCTGGACCTCTGAAAAGTTCTTTATTGCTAAGCGCAATGAACAATATCAACGCCATCAACAATACCATGGTGCCTCTTATACGCTTGAACCTAATTTAAAAGCTAACCCTGGTGGTTTACGTGATATTCAAACCATTGGCTGGGTGGCCAAACGCCATTTTATGGCGGATACGCTTGAACAACTGATTGACCATCACTACCTCACCACGAATGAATTTTTTGAACTACTTGAGTGTCAAGATTATTTATGGCGTATGCGCTGTGCATTACACTTTATCGCTGGCCGTAATGAAAACCGCTTACTGTTTGACTATCAGGCCGACGTTGCCGAGTTAATGGGTTTTGGCGATGGTGGTAAGCTGGCTATCGAACGGATGATGAAGCGATTTTTCCGCATTATCTCGCGTGTTTCAGAGTTAAATGGCATGCTATTGCAGCATTTTGAATATGCTATTTTAAACGAAAAAAAGCACAGTAAAAAAATAATCCTTAATGATGACTTCGTCATTATCGATGGTAAAATCAAGGTCTGTAATAAGCGGGTTTTTACCCGTTCAACCATGATCATGGAAATGTTTTTACTGATTGCTCAACATAAAGAAATTACCGACTTACATCCTGAAACTTTACGCTTAATGCGTAATGCTCGACGGCGCTTAGTATCAGGTATGATTGACTATGCCCGCTGCCGCGAAATATTTATCGCCTTAATAAAACACCCTCGCGGTTTAGGTTTAGCGTTTACGCTTATGCACCGCCATTCAATTATTGGTGCTTACTTACCGCTGTGGCGCAATATTGTTGGCCAAATGCAGTTTGATTTATTTCATGCCTACTCTGTTGACGAGCATAGTTTTCGTTTATTGAAAAATTTGTATCGTTTTAGCCAAGTAAAACATAATCATCAATACCCCTTATGCAGCAAAATTGTTCAACGTGTACGTAAACCTGAGCTATTATATCTTGCCGGTATATTTCATGACATTGCGAAAGGTCGTGGTGGTGATCATGCAAAACTTGGTGCGATTGACGCATTAAACTTTGCTAAAATCCACAAACTAGGTGATCACGATGGTCGAATGATCGCTTGGTTAGTAGAAAAGCATTTATTAATGTCAGTGACTGCTCAACGCAGAGATATATCTGATCCTGAGGTAATTAAGACTTTTGGCGCGATTGTACGAGACGAAGCTCACCTAGACTATTTATATTGTTTAACTGTCGCTGACATGCGTGCCACCAACGAAAGTTTATGGAATAGTTGGAAAGCTAATTTACTGGAAGATTTATATTATAGTACTAAACGAGCCTTTAGACGTGGTCTTGAAAAACCAGTAGATTTAAGAGCAAAAATTAGAGAGAATCAGCAACAAGCGATTGAAATTTTAAAAGTAGAATCACTCGATCAAGTCAGCTTAAAGCAGTTATGGAAAGAGTTTAAAGCCGATTACTTTTTGCGCTATTCACCTGAACAAATTGCTTGGCATTCTAAGCATATTTTGTCGCACAACAAAGTTAAGCCACTGGTTATTATTAGTCCAAAACCTTATCGTGGCGGTACAGAGGTGTTTGTTTATACCAAAGATAAACCTAATATATTTTTCAATATTGTCTCGTTGCTTGGTGCAAAAAAACTCTCTATTCATGATGCTAAAATCACCACCAATAAATCTGGCTTCACTGCCAACACCTTTGTAGTGTTGGATAATCGCAATAAAGCTATCAATGATAGTGCTAGATCCCTAAGCATAGCGCGTTCATTAAGCATTAAACTAGCGTCAAAAGAAATACGTATTAAGCCTAAGCCTTTGGCGAAGCGCTTTCGCCAATTTAAAGTACCAACTCATGTCAGTTTTATAGACGGTACGGCAAGAAATCGCACAATATTAGAAATAGTCGCTTTAGATCACCCTGGCTTATTAGCTAATATTGCCACGATTTTTCAAAAATGTAACATACAAATACATTCAGCTAAAATCACTACCTTTGGCGAAAAAGCTGAGGATGTTTTTACCATTTCAAATAATGACAATCAAATACTAACCGCAGAGCAAAAAAACACATTAGAAGCTATGCTTTGCGCTGATAGTCACCGATAAACTTTATCCAATTAATCTTAGGAATTTTTGATGTTAGCATTACAAACAATTATTGAACAAGCGTTCGAAGAACGTATGAATATTACGCCTGCCAGTGTATCTTCTGAGGTAAAAAAAGCGGTATTAGATGCACTAGCGGCATTAAATAATGGTTCAGCACGCGTTGCAGAAAAAATTGCCGATGAATGGGTTGTACACCAATGGCTAAAAAAAGCGGTGTTGCTTTCATTTAGAATTTGGGATAACGAAGTTATAGACGGCGCAGAAAGCACCTTTTTTGATAAAGTTCCGATGAAGTATACTGATTACACCCATGAAGATTTTGTTGCTGATGGTGTCAGAGTTGTACCTGGAGCTTCAGTGCGTACCGGTAGTTATATTGGCAAAAATGTGGTGGTCATGCCAAGCTTTGTTAACATTGGTGCCTATGTCGATGAAGGCTGTATGGTAGACGCTTGGGCGACGGTTGGCTCTTGTGCACAGATTGGCAAAAACGTACATTTATCTGGCGGCGTTGGTATTGGTGGCGTACTTGAACCACTACAGGCAGGACCAACCATCATTGAAGACAATTGCTTTATTGGTGCTCGCTCAGAAATTGTAGAAGGCGTTGTGGTTGAAGAAGGTGCAGTTATTTCAATGGGCGTTTATATCGGTCAAAGTACGCGTATTTATGACCGAGAAACTGGTGAAGTGCACTACGGTCGAGTACCAGCGGGCTCAGTTGTGGTACCCGGTAACCTACCATCAAAATGTGGTACCTATAGCTTATATGCAGCGATAATTGTTAAAAAAGTTGATGCAAAAACACGTGCTAAAGTAGGTATTAATGCCTTACTTCGCTCGGTATCTGAAGAGTAATTTTCTGCTTTAATTTTTAACCTTAACTTGTGTAGTGTCGTTAAGTACTCTACACAAATTTAATCTAAATATTATACTGTTTAAATAAATGCTATTTTTAACATATTGATTCTAAAATATATTTACCAAATAAACTTTCTAAAACGCCCTCACCATAATAAAACCAATATTATTAAATAAACTTTTAAATTAAAAAATTCATCAATAGATCAACACATTAAAGAGTCAGGCAAAAAAGTCAGATAATTTAGCCTCTCAAAATTAGGATTGGTTTAACCTTTGTTGCTATAACTTTTACAACGATAACCTTTGCAATGATGAAGCTAAGTACACTTATACCAATCCCATTAAGTTATTGCTCACTTGTACTAGTTAAAATAGCTCAATGCTGTGTTGCTCTCACTCCCAATAGCCAGCTATTGCTCAATCGAGCGCCTTACCTTGAGTTATTTTTCCTGCGCACAACAAGATCACAAACTTAATGGAACGGGTATTAGTTATCACCAACACTATGAAAAAATCACTACTAAAAACAGATGCAAAAGGCTCTTATACCAATCCCATTAAGTTATTGCTCACTTGTACTAGTTAAAATAGCTCAAGGCTGTGTTGCTCTCACTCCCAATAGCCAGCTATTGCTCAATCGAGCGCCTTACCTTGAGTTATTTTTCCTGCGCACAACAAGATCACAAACTTAATGGAACGGGTATTAGACAACGAGTCTATTAAACCTATTCCTGGTAATACCTAGCGGATTGTAGGCAGCAAATCAGCCCGAATAACCACAAAAAAACAACAGGTTTTATTGGTTATGATTAAATAAAAACTGCACACTCCCTCACTTAGTAGAGACAAACTCTTTCACTGAATCATTGAATTAATTCACCTGAGATAAAATCAATATTGCCTTATGCTAAATTTATAGCTGAATTGTTTTTTTTAATGGTAAGACTACAAGCATATGTTAAGCTTGGTAAAATTTATAGCAAACATATCTTAGAAGCTGGTTATAAAAAGGTTTTATTGTCAAATCGCCGTAACAGCAAAGTCTACAGAAAACTTACCCATAGGATCAATTGATGAGATTTTTAAATACCCTTTCTATCCGATCTAAACTGGTGGTTGCCATGTTAATGGCCGTTGTCATATCTACTAGCATTGTTGGGTTTGTCGGTCATTCAAAAGCTAAAGAGCTACTCATTTCTCGACTACAACATTCCGATTTACCAAACCTTCTGCTGCGCGTTCGCAATGCTGTGGATGGAGAAATTTCGGAAATGAAAGTGCTAACAAAATCAATTGCAACAAACCCGTTTTTGCTGGATTGGATAAAGTCTGGTGCGAGTGCAGAAAATGATGCTAACGTTATAAAAATGCTAGATAAGATAGCTAAAGATAACAATTTGAGTAATGCATCCTTTGCCGATCGAAAAACAGCTAAATATTGGAACCAAGATGGGTTTCTTCGTGTACTTAAAAATGACAATCTTGATGGTTGGTTTTTTGAGTTCACTAATGGCAACAAAGAAGAGTCAGCGAGTACTTACGCATACCCTAATGGTAATGTCGATGTGTTTATCAACTATCAACAGCTTGATGGGCGAGGTATATCAGGATTATCAAAGTCATTTAATGACATGGTCAGTTACTTAAACAGCTTTAAAATTGAAGAATCTGGCTTTGTTTATCTTGTTGATAATTCAGGATTAGTAAAAATCCATCAAGATAAGGAAAAAAGTGATAAAACAAAACTAACTGATCTTTATAATAATATAAACCCTCAAATCCTTTTATCCGAAAAAGAGTTCGCATTCCAAGAAACCGAAAACTTAATCATTGCAACAAGCTATATCTCAAGCCTTGGCTGGTATGTGGTGGCAGAAGTGCCAAAAGCTGAACTTTACTTAGCGTTAAACGAATCTCGAAATTATATGCTTATATGGTTTGGTATTATTGTTGTTGTGTTTATTTTTATCAGTATCATTTTAGCAAAGAGCTTAACCAAACCTATTAATGATCTTGCAGGAGTATTCAAAGAGTTGGGTGATGGAGAAGGCGATCTTAGTTACCGACTAAGTGAGAGCGGCAGTGATGAAGTATCGCGTTTGGCTCATGGCTTTAACACCTTTATCAATAAAATACACTCTGTGGTTAATGATGTCTCTACAACATCGAAAGATGTTCGCCAAGCAGCTATCAAAGTTTCCCAAGATGCAGAGCGGTCAAGATTAGATGCCGAGAGTCAGCGTGATATTGCAACACAAGTTGCAACAGCCATTAGTCAAATGGGTTCAACCATCACCGAAATTGCCGCAAATGCGGCGCATGCAGCAGACTCAACAAGTGAAGCAACAACTCAAGCTAAGAATGCACAAATTGTTGTTAAAGATTCTACTGAAAATATTTATCAGATGGCACAGAAGATGGAGTCAGTATCGACTACCATTGAATCATTAGCTAATAAGAGCACGTCAATTGGTAGTGTTCTCGACGTTATTCGTGCTATTTCGGAGCAAACAAATTTGCTTGCCTTAAATGCTGCTATTGAGGCAGCTCGTGCTGGTGAACAAGGTCGTGGTTTTGCTGTTGTAGCTGATGAAGTACGAAACTTAGCGAAGCGCACTAGTGAGGCAACAGATGAAATCAATAAAATGATTAACCTGCTGCAAGCGGAGTCTAAACGAGCGGTAGATGGTATAAGAGAAAGTAAAGAGACAGCTGAAATTGGGGTAACTGATGCTCAGCAGACCACAGAGGCACTTAATGAAATTGTTGTAAATATTCAACAAGTTTCAGATCTAAATACTCAGGTTGCCACAGCAACAGAGGAGCAAGCGGCTGTCGTTGGTGAAATTAATACTCATGTGCATGCGATTAGTGATAGTACAGAAAATAGTGCACAAATATCAACCCGTATAGCCTCTTCAAGTGAGTCGCTAACAGCAATAGCAATGAACCTAGATAGCTTAGTAGAACGGTTTAAAGTGTGAGAAAAAGTTTAATTACTAGTCGCAATATATAAGCGGAATATAAAAATTAGGGGAACTAACCATCTATATTGTTATAGAACCGTTAGCGCCAGAGAATATATCGATTAATACCAATTTGATTAATTAAGTGTTCTACTTTTTCATGAGGAAAAATGGATAAATACAAGGCATAAAATTTAATAAGTAGTTATTCACCTTATAAATTTTATAACGCTGTAGTTATTCATTTTAACCATTAAAAATGAGCAGGTAATTAATCAACTTGGTATAATGCCCATTATCATTGATGATAGTGGGCATTAACGTGACCTAATTAGGCTAAATATTGCAAGACAAAGGCTAAGCCATTGAAATTAACATACCCGTGATTACTTAGTTTCAAACAAATAATACATCACAACTTTCAACGCTAGACTTTACCATTCAAAAGCATTAAATATTTGCTGCCATTGTTCATCAAACTCAGCTTCAATTAGCATCTCTAATCCTGTAATAGGGTGAGTAAACTCCACCTGTTTAGCAATTAACATTAGCCGCTTAAAGCCAAAGTGTTCACCAAAAAATGGGTTCTGCTTATTGTCACCATAGTTTATATCACCAATGATAGGGTGGCGTAAGTGAGCCAAATGTCGACGAATTTGGTGACGGCGTCCAGTATGGGGCTGACATTTAATTAACGAGTATCGTACGCTTGTATACTTGCCTAATGGTAGCTGCAATGAAGCGATAGCTACTGATTTATAAAATGTTTCTGCACTTTGCGCTTCCTTATCACGACTAACATTTTTATCGCCTAAATCATCAAGTTTTTCTTTTAATGGGTGATCAATAACACCTTCATTTAACAAATGTCCGCGCGTTAAGGCAAAATAAGTTTTATTTATCTTTCTTTCACTAAATGCTTGCCCCATTAAGCGAGCGACATCTTGCGTTAAAGCAAATAATAAAACACCTGAGGTTGGCCTATCAAGTCGATGTAATGGGTAAACATACTGGCCAATTTGATCACGAATAAGCTGTAAGGCAAAGTAAATTTCATCTTTGTCCATAAAACTTCGATGGACAAAGAGTCCCGGGGGTTTATCAACAGCCACAAGATATTCATCTTGATATAAAATTTTTAATAGTGGTTTATCAACAATTACCCTACCGGCACTTTTAATGGTCATGTTAATTAATTATTCTCTCTCACATTAACTTATACCAATCCCATTAAGTTATTGCTCACTTGTACTAGTTAAAATAGCTCAAGGCTGTGTTGCTCTCACTCCCAATAGCCAGCTATTGCTCAATCGAGCGCCTTACCTTGAGTTATTTTTTCTGCGCACAACAAGATCACAAACTTAATGGAACTGGTATTATATTGTCCAAGACAATCTGGTCGATACTTTACTGGCCAAATCATCAATATTGATTGTCACTATATTATTGTTATTAATGGCTCTATAAAAATAGTACTTGGACGATTTAACTGTCAAAATACTATTTTATCCTGTTAAATTTAATACTAGCTTTAATAACTCCACAGCACAGCTACTTTAAGTGCTAAATATAAATTGTGCAGTAAAAACTTTATTGATAAAGGCTAATAATCGCTACCATTACCCAAAATAACAGGATAAAGATTAACGGTGGAGTTAAAGCGGCGATATCTCTATAATGTTAAGCTATAACAACGCCTAGGCACTTATCTAAAATTTTAATAGCGACAGTAGATTCTATGAGCATAACTTCGGACACTATTTCTTCAATTTCAGCATTACTAAACTTATCAGATTCTCAATATTGTATTTACGACATCGGTCGTCGCGTAGATAAAATATCAATAGAGCAGTTTGACAAAATTGAAGCGGCACAAATGCCCTACCCCTTTCCAATCCAAGGTCATGCACTAATTGCCATTGCATTTTGGCAAAAGCAATCTACCAGTTCCTACTTATGGTTTGTCAAACTACCATTAGATGAACGAGGTTTACTAAATCAAGGCGCTCGGAATCATTTTATTGCCATTATTATTGAAGCCTTAGGTGAAAACCTTACGGTGAATCCCACTGAGCAACAAGAAGCGTTATTGAAAAAAAATCCTTACCACTTTACACCAGCCCAATATAAATTAGCTGCGATAAATAGCGTTGTCTCAACATCTCTTGAACAAGCCGCTAGTAAGTTTTATGCACCTGCACAACGTTACTTATCAGGCGTCAACGGATGGGAAGCTTGGCAAGATGTTGGCGTGCAAGGTTTATCTGACTTTGCCTTTCGACTCAACGAAGCTAACAATAGTGAAGTTTTAACAAATGCCTTAAATTCTTTGCCTGAACAAGTGCTTGTACCCTTATGTTCTGCGCTAGAAAACGTTAGCTTACCTGCTGACGTTATTAAGCAAATAACGCTACGCTTTCAACAAGCGCAAACCAATAACAACCAAATTGTCACCATCGCGTTGTTACGTGCGCTTGCATCGAGTACACAGCACCCTGATAGTAAAAGCTTTCTAAGCACTTTAATGACCAATACCGCTTTAGATGAAGACACACTAATTATTATTGCCGGTCGTTTATGGCCAATATTAAGTACAGAAAAAACCCTTTTTATCTACTTAGAGCATTTAATAAAAGATAATGATAACGCCTTATTTTCGGCAATATTTAAAGATTTAGTTGCAATACCCATGATACGCCCCGTACTATTGCAAGCTATTCGTTCACCAAAGCGCAGCCCTGATTTGGCCCAAGCCATTGGCATGCTTTTTAAACTGTAGGCATTCTCATGGAAAATATTTACTATTTACTTTTTATAGGCTTAGTTTTTTGGTATTTCGTGTATTTACGAAAAGTTGCTGAATATGCTCGTTCTCATATTGATAAATATTGTCAACAAGAAAATTTGCAATTTTTAGCGATAGCGCGTTTATCGAGTCGATTTAGATTTTCTAAACGTTTGGGGCCACATTGGCTGAGTAGTTTTGATTTTGAGTTTAGTGGTGATGGTGAGTCTACCTACCATGGTACGATGACATTGCGAGGTTATAAACTTGATCATATCGACACCCCCCCTTACCGCGTTAATTAGTACAATGCTGAGTAAATAAGTAGATAAAAGAAAAGCGAGCTTAAGTCGCTTTTTTGATTTAACTAGTTATTCCATTAGCACATTATCCATAGAGGGTCTGCTCACTACATGAATAACCTACGTGTCCTGCAAAGTATCCATATTGACCTAAATTAAATAACCCAATACTCTCTTGGAAAATCTCTACTATCAGTGCCACCTAATTGTATTTAGCTAAGCCACTCAATTAAATTTAACCGTGCCACAAGATATTTCGATCTTATTGAGTATATTCTAATACTGCTAAGGCACACTTTTGCAATTTTTTAATGACAAAACCATCAATTTCTAAGGTCAGCTTAGCCACCATAGCCGACACTCAACGTTCAATTTATAACGCTAACTCATTGCGTATAAAAAGCGTTAGCTCTTGTTTTTTTTTTAGGTCAACTGATCGCTAAAACAAGACACTGATGCTGAACTTAAATGGCTAATTTTTTCTTGCTAGAGCTAGCTCAATCTAATGTCAGCTTTCTGCAAGGATAGTTGACATTAGCATATATACTCTAAGGCGCTTTCGCCCCCATAGTGCCATAGAAGTAGGAAATGTATGTCCGCTATATGATCATAGAATTGACCTTCATTTCATCAAATTTATTATGCCTTCAGAGCAAATTCAGTATTAAAGTAAATTGGGACATTTTCTCTCCTCACATTTTAACTATTATGAAATCAATAATTTTCCATAAAATTTGCTAGAGCATTAATGATCATGATGATGCAATTTTTTCAATATTTCACATTCACCAACAATATCATTTGAACAAGACTTTGCTAACGCATGTAAAGTTGATTCAAGCAATGATAACTCACTTATAGTTTTACGAACTTTTTCCAGTTGCTCTTCAATAAGTAAGTCTACTTCTCTGCATGATGATGTCCTGTCCACTTGTACTTGAATCAATATCTTTATCTGCTCAAGAGGAATCTGTAATTCTCGACATCGCCTAATAAAAATCAAACGTTCAACATCGGCTGGGCTGTACTTGCGATACCCATTGCTATTACGAGATGCTTTGGGAAGTAAACCAACTTCTTCATAATATCGAATGGTTTTACTAAGTACATTTGTTAATTTAGCTAGTTGATTTATTTTCATAACACTTGACCTTACTCCCACGGTAAGGTTTATGATGGCTCAACTACACAGTTAATTCAAGAATAAAATGAGCTTCTTATGTCAAATTAATGCGTCTTTATAACTAAAATACTTGTGGGTAGCTAATTTATTTTCTAAACACTTGACCTTCCCCCTACGGCAAGGTTTATGATGGCTCAATTAAACACAGATACAAGGATAAACGAGATTACTATGTCAAGTTGTTGCGGCGCAGAAGCAAAAAATGCTAAAGAAAGAAGACTACTATGGATTGTACTTATCCTTAACTTTAGTATGTTTGTCGTCGAATTCATTGCGGGTTGGTTAGCCAATTCCAGTGGTTTACTTGCAGACTCTCTTGATATGCTTGCCGATGCTGCGGTTTACTCACTCAGCTTGTATGCTGTTGGAAAAAGCTTACTTCATAAAGGCCGTGCAGCCCTAGCAAACGGATACCTACAATTATCTCTTGGTCTATTGGTTTTACTGGATGTCGCGAGACGAATATGGCTTGGTAGTGAGCCTCAATCTGACTTGATGTTTTCAATTGGCTTCATGGCCTTGATTATCAATATGATTTGTTTCGGTATCTTATATCAATTTAGACAGGGTGATGTGAACCTTAAAGCCAGTTGGATATGTTCTCGCAATGATATGCTAGCCAATATAGGTATATTGATTTCAGCATTTTTAGTTGGCCGATTAAACACAGCATGGCCAGATTGGGCTATTGGCAGTGTCATTGCTATCATCGTCATCCACTCTAGTATTGCTATAATTCGAGAAGCAAAAGAGTCGCTAAAAGAAAGTGAATCACAAAAAATAGCGGAAAGTAATGATTCAATTGCCTAACATATTTCGACCGAGTAAAGCATGGATACATCTCAAAATGGGATGCTACATAATGATTGCATTGATAACTCTGCAATCTACTTTTGCTATGGCTGACAGTTGCGACTTAAATATAAATAACGAACCACTTATTAAGCAACAGATGCAATTAAAATCTGTAGCTGCCGAATTCCTTTCTACAAGTGAATCTCCTTTTGAGCAAGAAATCAATCAAGATGAATGCTTGGATTGTAATGATAAATGTTGTCCTTGTTGTTCAAGTAGTATGTTTACCACGCTATCGGTAAAGACAAACATTATAACACCAGAGATATTCTCCAAGCGTATCGAATCAACAAAATTCGATACGCTTTATTATTCATTCAAGCGCCCCCCAAAAGCTTAATTTTACCTTCATTAACTCCGTGGTGGTTTACAAAACACTCTCAATATATATAAAAAATAGGATGTACAGATGCATTATTGTACTAATGTGCCTGCTAAAGGCACAAATAAGACTTGGTTATCTTTAAACTGGATGACCTGCTTTCAAATATTTACGCTCGGAATATGGGTAATTAGCCCTTTAGCACAAAGTATGGAAAAGCAGAGTATGGTTAAAGAAAAGACATTAACATTATCTTCTGCGATTAAACGAACGCTAAAAGATAACCCCTCCCTCAAAGTATTTAAATTTCGACAAGGCGCTCTTGAAGGTCAGTTAAAAAGCCAGGACTTAAGGCCTGCCTATGAAGTTGGCTTTGAAATGGAGAACTTTGCTGGCACGGGTGATATTGGCGTATTTAATCGTACCGAATTCACTCTCTCACTTTCTTCATTACTAGAAATGGGCGGTAAAAGAGAGGCTCGCGTTGGTGTCGTTAAAAGTCGCAGTTCACAACTTGTTGCGATGCGTAAAATTGAAGCGTTGAACTTACTCAGTGAAGTGACTCGTCGATATATAGATGTTCTTGCAGCACAAGAGCGAGTGTCATTAGCTCAAGAAGCAACATTACTGGCTGAAAACACCTTATTAGAAGTTGAAAAAAGGTCAAATGCGGGTGTTGCTCCCACAGCTGAAGTTAAACGAGCACTTGCCGCCTTAGGTAATTCAAGGTTAATCGCTTCATCTGAACAACAACAGTTTGACTATGCAAAAGTTGCATTAGCCATGATGTGGAAAGACACAACGCCATCATTTACTCAAGTCGATGGTAATTTGTTTCAGTTTTCCGCGGATATTGAATTTAAAAAGTTATATGCCAAGGTAGAGCAAAACCCTGAAATATTAATTTATGCTGCTGAAGAACGTTTACGAGATGCTCAACTTCGTTTGGCTCGTACTGAATCCAGTGCTGACATCAAGTGGTCAGTTGGCATTAAACAAATCCAAGAGGTTAATGATACTGCACTTACCGCAGGTTTTAGCATGCCGCTATTTTCTTCGAAGCGAAATACTGGTGCGATTATATCAGCACAAGCTAAGCGTGACGAAGTCACAGTAAAAAGAGAAGTTACAATGCTGGCTTTACATAATCAATTATATCGCGCTTATTCCAATAGGAAACAAGCTATTTTTACTGCTCAAAATCTAAAAGACAGTATTGTCCCTACATTAAAAGAAGCATTAATTGAGACTAAAACCGCCTACCAACGTGGTCGTTATAGCTATTTAGATTACTTGACTGCCAGGCAAGAGTTACTCTTTGCTCGTCGCGCCATGATTGAATCTGCGGCTATGGCTTTACGATACGGCACAGAAATAGAGCAACTGATAGCTGAGCCTTTACCTGCCTCTCAATATGGCTTGGCCTCACCAGTAAATTACAAATTTTAAGGATTTCACATGACAACAATTTTCATGAAAACTAAATATACAACATTATTTTTATTAATGGCGACGGCTCTAGGTAGTGCGGTGACTAGTAATAATGTAATCGCTGGCGACAATCACGATAAAACCGAGCAGCACATCGATAATCATGTTGAGGAAAAATCTCATGGTGATGAACATGGTGATGAGCATGGTGGAGAAGAGGGGCATGTTGAAATCACAGCTACTAACGCGATGCAGGCAGGTATAATCAATGCCACGGCGACTTCAGGTCAAATAAATCAAATGACAACAGTGTATGGGCGAACCATCATAAATCCAAATTCAATTAGTCAAGTGAGTGCTCGTTTTCCAGGTTTGATCACTAAGCTCACCGTTAATGTCGGCGACTTTGTTAAGGCTGGAGATAGCATTGTACAAGTAGAATCAAGTAATAGCTTAAAGCGTTATAATATTACCGCACCAATATCTGGCGTAATAACGCAACGCCTCGCGAACCCTGGTGAATTAGCAAATCAACAAACACTGTTAACATTAGAAAACTATGACCAATTGTGGGTTGAATATAAAATATTCCCCAGTCAACGACAAACAATTAAAACAGGTCAACAAGTTACTATTTCATCTTCTTTTGACAAAACACAATCAAATATTACCCATTTAATGGCCAATAAAGATCAGTCCTTTATAACAGCAAGAGTACCACTAGATAACCGCGATGGGTTATGGACACCAGGACAACTACTCACTGGTAGCATACTAACTAGCCAAATTGACGTCAGTTTACTTATCGATAATCGAGCCTTTCAAGAAATTGAGGGGAAGAATGTCATCTTTGTTACTAATAAAGGCGGCTATGAAACGCGTGAGCTAGAACTTGGTCAAAGTGATGGCCAATTTAGTCAAGTACTTTCAGGTCTAGAAGTTGGCGATGAATATGCGCTTATCAATAGTTATCTGCTAAAAGCAGATTTAGGAAAAGCTGGCGCTTCGCACGCACACTAAGGAGAAATACAATGATTGAATCAATTTTACGCTTCTCTATAGCCAGGCGCTGGCTGATGATGACTATGATTTTAGCACTCATGGGCCTAGGCTATTGGAGTTATCAAAAGCTGCCCATTGATGCGGTGCCAGACATCACCAATGTACAAGTACAAATAAATACCCGCGCACAGGGCTATTCCCCACTGGAAACCGAACAGCGCATTACTTTTCCTATTGAAACCGCGTTAACGGGTATTCCTAACTTGGCTTACACGCGTTCTATTTCGCGTTATGGCTTGTCACAAGTCACCGTAGTTTTTAATGAAGGTACCGACTTATATTTCGCTCGTAACCTTATTAATGCCAAATTAAGTGCCATTAAAAGTAAAGTTCCTGCGGGCTTAGAGCCACAAATGGGACCCATTACTACCGGCCTTGGTGAAATATTTATGTACAGCGTTAAGGCGTCACCTGGTGCACTAACGGCTGACGGCTTACCCCTTGATGCGACAAGCTTGCGAGAAATTCAAGATTGGATCATTAAACCACAATTGGCGCTTGTGCCCGGTGTTACCGAAATTAACACCATTGGTGGTTACGACAAGCAATACCATATAACGCCTTTACCGCAAAAAATGTTGGAATTTAACATCTCATTTAATGAGATAAATACTGCCTTAAGTACTAACAACAGCAACAGAGGCGCAGGCTATATTGAGCAAAATGGTCAGCAACTTACCGTTAGATCGCCAGGACAACTCGCGACAATTAGCGATATAGAGCAAGTAATTGTTAAAATGGTTAACAGCACGCCAATTAAAATTGCTGATATTGCTGAAGTGGCTATCGGTAAATCACTTCGTACTGGCGCGGCAACAAGCGAGGGTAAAGAAATCGTGCTAGGTAGCGCTATGATGCTAGTTGGCGAAAACTCTCGCGTGGTTGCCTTGGCTGTGGCTAAAAAGCTTGAGCAAATAAAGTTATCATTACCTGAAGGCGTTATTGTTGAGTCGGTATATGACCGTACCACCTTGGTTGATAAAGCCATGTACACAGTACAAAAAAACTTAGTTGAAGGTGCCTTGTTAGTTATTGTGGTGCTATTCCTCTTATTAGGTAATGTGCGTGCTGCTTTAATTACCGCCGCCGTTATTCCTCTAGCGATGTTAGCGACAATTACCGGTATGGTGAAAACGGGTGTTTCAGCCAACTTAATGAGCCTTGGTGCCCTCGATTTTGGTTTAATTGTTGATGGCGCAGTGATTATTGTTGAGAACTCTATTAGGCGATTAAGCGATGCCCAAAAAGCTCATGGGGGTATTCTCACGCGAAAAGATCGTTTAGAAGTGGTTTATTCAGCGACCAATGAAGTGATCAGACCAAGCCTGTTTGGCGTATTTATTATTACCATTGTTTATATTCCGTTATTTAGCTTAACAGGGGTTGAAGGCAAAATGTTCCACCCAATGGCGGCTACCGTGGTAATGGCATTAATTGCCGCACTTATTTTATCATTAACGCTAGTGCCAGCCGCGGTTGCCTTATTTATGAATGGCAAAATCAGTGAAAAAGAAAGTCCAGTGATCAGCGCCGCTAAAGCTGTTTATAAGCCACTATTAATTATCGCGATGAAGCTACGTTGGATAATTTTACTGGCCTGCGCAGCGTTAGTCGCTTTTTCAATTTGGTTAGCTACAACCCTTGGCTCAGAATTTATTCCTCAACTAAATGAGGAAGATTTACTACTGCAAGCGATCCGCATTCCAGGCACTAGTTTAAGCCAATCTATTGAAATGCAAAAAGCGTTGGAATTAAAAATACAGCAATTCCCACAAGTTAAAAATGTATTCTCTCGAATTGGCACGCCAGAAGTGGCTAACGACCCGATGCCACCAAATATTGCCGACACTTATGTAATGCTAATACCCCGCAGTGAATGGCCAGAGCCAACCCTGAGTCATGGCGAATTAGCGGCACAAATTGTAGAAGCTGTATCAGGTCAACCGGGTAACAATTTTGAATTAACCCAACCGATTGAAATGCGCTTCAACGAGCTAATTTCTGGTGTTAGAGCTGATTTAGGCATTAAAGTGATTGGTGATGATTTAGATCAGTTACTAACATCTGCCAATGCTATTCGAGAAGTGATTGAAAAAATTGATGGCGCTAGCGATATTCAAGTTGAGCAAGTGACCGGCTTACCTATGTTGTCAATAATACCTAAACGCCTTGAACTCGCGCGTTATGGTCTTAATGTTTCACAACTTCAAGATACCCTAGCAACCGCAATTGGCGGTAAAAATGCAGGGGTTATTTATGAAGGCGATCGTCGTTTTAACATCGTCATCAGACTACCTGAAAACGTTAGACGCAATGTTAACAAACTTAGTGAGCTGCCGATTGCTTTGCCTAATGGTCAATATGTGCCTTTGTCTGAGGTTGCCGAGCTTAAATTAGCGCCAGCGCCTAATCAAATCAGCCGAGAAAATGGTAAACGACGTGTAGTGGTAACTGCCAATGTACGTGGCACCGATTTAGGTTCGTTTGTTAAGAATGTTAAACAGAAAATTCAGCAAAAAGTGGCTATTCCAGCAGGTTATTGGCTTGAATATGGCGGTGCTTTTGAACAACTAGAATCGGCGAGTAAGCGACTTACCATCGTTGTACCTTTAACTTTAGCACTAATTTTAGGGCTACTGGTCATGGCGTTTGGTAACTTAAAGGACGCCTTAATTATATTCTCAGGTATCCCACTAGCGCTTACTGGTGGTGTAATCGCTTTGTGGCTTCGCGGTATGCCGTTATCAATTTCCGCAGGGGTCGGTTTTATTGCACTATCGGGTGTTGCAGTACTCAATGGCTTAGTGATGCTCGCTTTTATTCGTGATTTATGCCAAGAGCGCGGCGAACTTCTTTCTGGCATTATTGATGGTGCTATGATCAGGCTAAGACCCGTGTTGATGACCGCTTTAGTGGCTGGACTGGGTTTTGTACCTATGGCACTTAATATGGGTACAGGTGCAGAAGTGCAACGACCGCTTGCCACAGTCGTTATTGGCGGGATAATTTCTTCGACCCTGCTCACTTTATTAGTCTTACCAATACTCTATCGTATTACCCACCAATCCGATTTTAAGAAGACTTAACTAAAAAAAGCAGTAACCGATTGAATACAGGTTACTGCTTATTTATTGAGGTTATATGAAAAATATAAATTCTACAGTTAGCATTCCCTCTTCCTGGCTATTAGTCTTTAGCTGTTGGGTCATTGCTACAACAGCTACTCTTACTAGCTTATTTTTTAGTGAGATAGTCCAATTACCGGTATGTGTTTTATGCTGGTATCAACGCATTGCAATGTATCCTTTGGTACTTATGCTACCGCTAGCGTTATTTCCTTTTGATGCAAAAATAATTCGTTACGCTGGAGTATTGACCTTTTTTGGCGGTCTTATTGCATTGTTCCATGTGCTACTTGTCGCTGGGTATATTCCCGAAAGCGCACAACCTTGTGTCGCCGACATTCCCTGCTCACAGACCCACTTAAATCTTTTTGGTTGGCTTAACATGCCAATGATGTCTTTATTTACATTTGCTCTTATTGGCAAGTTACTTTTTTATGCAAACACTAAAACTAAACGAGGCTGCCTTGAATAAAAAAATCCTATTCCTTAGTACTACTGTTGTACTTTCACTAATTTTCTTTGCTGCAATTTCGTTATTCCAAACACAACAGGTGAGTAAAGGAAATGAACTAGTAAATAATAACCTAAGTGCTTTAACCCGTATTGGAGCACCAACGAAAGGTGCAGCTGATGCGAAGGTGACTATTGTAGAGTTTTTTGATCCAGCTTGTGAAACCTGTGCTAAATTCTATCCTCTAGTAAATAATATAATCAAAAAATACCAGGGTAAAGTAAAAGTGGAGATGCGTTATACACCATTTCATCAAGGCTCAGAGCAAGTAGTAAAGTTACTCGAAGCGGCTCACTTACAAGGAAAGTTTTGGCCTGCATTAGAAATTTTGTTTGCCAAGCAGAGTTTCTGGACATATAACCATGTGGCAAAATCAAGTCAAGCACTACAGTTACTATCACCTTTACCTTTGAATCAGCAGCAGTTGAAAATTGATATGGAAAGTAAGCAAATTAAAAATATTGTTTCCCGAGATATTACAGATGCCAAATCATTAGAGGTACGGGCAACGCCACAGTTTTTTATAAATGGTAAGCCATTAGCTAACTTTGGCTATAAACAATTAGTTCAATCCGTTGAGAGAGCTATAGCACTAGCTTATTAAAATTCATACCTATGAACTGGGCTTAAGTCGATTTTACAGGCGGATGAATGATTCGCTCATTTTAACAATCTGTTAGTTATCTGCTTTTTAATAAATCGACGATTGAACCGATAATAGAATTCATCTAAGTATTTGGCAGTGTTGAACGATATTCTCCACGAGTATCTACGCAACGTTATGGTTATCAAATATGATAAACATAACGTTCTCGTTATCATATTTGATAACCGGTTGTGACATAGCTAATTTGGACACACGTTAAGAGATATCAATAAAAACAAGCTATGGCGTTATGTGCCCCTTAACGAGTTAGAGCTAACCGTCACTTCTACCAAAGTGACCATAAAACCTATGGCGTTATGTGCCCCTTAGCGTCATAGGAGTACGAAATTTATGTCAGCTTTATGATCATAAAGCTGACCCTGGTTACATCTAATTATTTATGCCACCAACAACAGATTAAGTATTAAAATATAATTTTATTACGGTCAGCTATCGTATCAAAGTGATCGGTAGCAAAGTGGAAATTTGTACTTTGCTATTTATCTTAAGTGCCAAAAGTTAGCGTTCTGAGATGAAACTCGACAGGCCGCTTTGAGCTTGAAGCGGACTATAGGAATAACGAATTACCAGCTTCCGCTTCGCGCACAAAGTGATCATTATTATTGGTGGTAAACCTAATGTTATTCAGTGGCAGCAGTAAATGTTATTAAGTGACCGTGTTAGGTGATAATAACCGGCAGTTCTAATGCAATTGGGTGGCATAACTGATGTAATTATCCACTCTCTTACCAACAAGTCGATTAAACCTATAAAGACAGCGCTATTTTGCTATCTACTTACTCGCTCGCTTCCCTAACTCTACGCCTGATTGACCGCATCAAGTCTATTTTAATTGATATTCTAAAATAGCTAGATAAAATTTTATTTTTGTTAGCTTAATAAATAACGATAAATGCATAAACAAATATCTCAGATAAACTGACTTCACAGATAAAATTAGTTACCCTTGACTACTCTCATTGAGTTTTATTTTAGTAATTTTCAAGTCAGCGTATACTGCCATATAGCTGACTTATTTTTGGAGGTTTTTTGCAACTTATTAAGTCGCTATTTTGCTGGCACGGTTTTGATAACCGACAACGTTTTATCTTTATTAGTCTGACATGCTTTCTTGCTTTTATCATGCTAAATGAAAGCTTGAGTGATTATAAATTAAGCGCCATTGTTATACTGTCATTATGTTCATCAATATATTTAGCGGCCACTCAGCGTCGACTCAGTGATGCGCATTTGCATAACAGTTGGCTTCTAGCGCCTGCTGGTAGTTTTTTAGTGACAGGTTTTTTTATTGTTTTTACTGGCCACAACAGCAGCTATTGGTTGCTGTTAATACCTATACTGATGATGGTAGTACTTTTAACTTATCCAAGCAAAAGTCAAAGGCACTATATACTTGGCTATAGTGGCCCAGTTAATTTATCTGACTTTCAACCAGTAATAAAAACTCATTCACGCAACAACCAACGTATTGAACCTACCATGAATAGTGTCAATATCAATCAACCTTCAATTCATAAAAGTGACTACATACCACCTGCAGACAACAATGAAAATACCTTTTCAACAACCCATGCAAGTCCCTCCAGTGATAGTACGCAACATAAGATCGAACTTGCTGAATCAATTCGCTTAGCGCTTTTTAGCAAAAAAAATAGCCGACTTATTATAGCGTTTATTAGTTTTTTATTAGTGCTAGCATTCATCATATCAGTGCTATTTACAAAGCCAACGCCGGCTGAAAACCCTGTAAAACAAACAAGTAAAATTGCCAAGATAACAGGAAAATTTCAACATCAAATAACACTGCCAGACAACTTCTCCGTTATGCTCGCAGCTAATAACGCTATTGTTATTCAGTGGCAAGCTAACGCTAAAGATAATCCTAGTGTTTGGGCTCTAGGCACAGCTAAAGGCGATACAAGTTGTAATAACATCGCGTTTACTAAAGAAGATGTCATTAGAACTTATAGTGTTAGCACAATAGATAACAAGTATTATGCCTATTTCTCACCGTTAGACACCAAAGTGTTAATCAAAAATATCGCTTTTAAAAACAATTTTTCACTCTGTGGCTACAGCTTTTCATTAAAAGGCAGTCAAGCCAAGTTAGGAAAGTCACTTTTTTATAACAATTTAATTGAATATTAATTTGATCTGACGAAAAATGGTAAAACGACCTTGGATCGATGTATGAGTCATTTAAAAGATGTTTAAATGACTCTTTAATTAAACAGGTAATTATACCAAGTTGATTAATTACCTGCTCATTTTTAATGGTTAAAGTGAATAACTACAGCGTTATAAAATTTATAAGTAGAATAACTACTTACTAAAATTTATGCCTTGTATTTATCCATTTTTCCTCATGAAAAAGGTGATCACTTAATTAATGAAATTGGTATTATAAAAGATTTAGATAGGTTTATTAATTTCTTTAGCTGCGATTAAGGCATATTTATTTAAGATAATAATTTCACTGCATTGATACACAATATCAATTATCTACTTTTTCCTTGATGCTAATCTACTTAGTTTTTCAAGTGATGATCGCGACACTAGATCTGATTAACCACAATCCATATTTGGCTGGTAATAGTGAAAACAGCTTGTTGAGCAATCGCTAATGATGTCGATTAAAAATAAGGTAAACAGTAGATATAGGTGACTTTAACAGGAGGATTTTTAATCGGTTGGCTTAAAATTAGATGGGCACTAATACTTTAAGTAAAATTTAGACAAAAAAAAGCGGTTCAATGAACCGCATTTCTATAACTAGCTTATATGCATCCTGCATAAATATATAATGTTCCCTCTTCATCCGTAAAGAGCTATCCTTAGCCTTTCCTAGCAAACCTTTTGCTGTCCATATTGTCCTTAATAATAACTATCCTAGTTACATCAATTGTCTATACTCATCTTCCTGATGATTATTCCATGACAAATATTCATTCTATCCTTGCGAGACATCCTATCTCTTTGCTAATCTAAGCATCCTATTAGTATACCTTTACCGTTATTTGCAATCCCTTTGTCTTCCTGACAGGTATAATAGTAGACTAAATGCTAACTTTTCAAAGTAGGTAATTTTAAAAAAACATCAAATAATAAATTACAGATGAATATAAATAAAAATAAAACAACTAAAACAACCACTTAAAAAATAACTCTCCATTCACATGCATACCAAAAGTATTATATCTCACAGTAATGTGAGACATGTCTTACACAGTATTGGCATATTCAGGCGGTCAAAAAAAAAGCTATTAGTGTTGTCTAGTATTGCCCCACTGCCACTTTAAGCTGCCAACTTGAGTAAGCTAAGAAAGGGGTAGCTACTGGGTATCAATTAAGACGGTACAATGAGTAATTAAAGTAGAGCGAAGTCGGCTACGAGGGTCAATAATGGTTATTCTCGACAACTGCCCGTGCGTTGTATTAATAACCCAAATTTATGCGAAAACATCTCTGTGAGAGTCTCTATCTCAGAGTAATGTTGGAATGGATAGCACAAAAGATGCACTTTATCGGCTTACTCGTAAGACACTCAGTTAGAAGTGAAGCGAGTCTATAACAAAAACCCTACTAGACATTGTATGAGAAAACCTTTCAGTTATTTAAGTGCTTACGTCGCTATAATACCAAGTTGATTAATTACCTGCTCATTTTTAATGGTTAAAATGAATAACTACAGCGTTATAAAATTTATAAGGTGAATAACTACAGCGTTATAAAATTTATAAGGTGAATAACTACTGACTAAATTTTATGCCTTGTATTTATCCATTTTTCCTCATGAAAAAGGTGATCACTTAATTAATAAAATTGGTATAACATCACAGCCAATAGCTAAAGCTAAATGCCAGTCTCTCATAATCAATGCTTTATAAAACTATAATTCTTGCAGCGAATAATTTATTTATCTAGCTAAAGTAAAGCTTTTTGGTCGTGCCAATTTACTTATATAATAGGGTAGTTAAATTACTCATCATTAACTTTCTGCTGCTTCTCGATAGTAAACCATCAAAGAACCAGAGACATTACCCACAGCCACTTCTTTGATGAACTGATAGTTTACATTTTTAAAAAATGCTTTATATTTCTTACTAGTAGCATAAACGGCAACACCTTCACTATCTTTATGCTCTGCTAAAATAGTATTTACCGCCGCCATTAAATAATGACCAAAGCCATGATGTTGATGTAATGGGTGTATCGCAATAAAAGACAACATGTGAAATTTTTTCAATGGCACTGTCGCTAAAACAATTTTTTCTTTTTCAATCATTTGTTTGGTACTGAAATAACCTGCGCCAAGCAGCATTTTTAAACGCCAATGCCAAAACCTCTCAGATGACACGCCTTCTTCCGGGTTATTTAAGCAGGCAACACCCACCATTGTTTCACCTAAATACAAACCGATCATTGGCTGCTTTGCTTGCCAAAAAACATTCAATTCTTCACGTATCGCTGCCCGTAAGCGTTGTTCATAATCGCTTTTATCAGCAGCAAATATTTCAAGAAACACCGGATCGTCATGATACGCTTGGTATAATAATGATGCGGCTAATTTTAAATCTTCAGCCGAAAGGTATGCAGCTTTTATCTCGACATTGGTTTTTTCAATGACTTCTGGTGACATCTAGAGTCCCTCATAAATAGTACGATTTTCATTGTTTTTTATTCCTCAACCATATCAGGATATTAGAAATAAGGTCAAACTTTATTACTAGACACAAGCGACAAACCGCGCTATTTTCGCTAATAATCGCTTTATTACTACGAAATAACATAACCTTGTCAGTTTAAATACTTTTTTAATATTATTCTAATTAAACTAAACAATGACGATAACCTAAGACCAATAATGCACCGAACAACAACCAACTACTGCTTCCTCCGTGTTCATTGTGGTATTCAACCGCTATATATTCAGCATCATAGTCGCTACTTTCTAATGGTAGTGCATAAAGCGCATTGGTATCGTTTGCACTGTAAGTTGCCACTATCTCACTAAAGCCCACTTCATATAAGTCGATTAACACATCATAATAATCTGCTACATAACCTGAATCTAGCTGGGTAACCACTTCAAATTCATCTTCAGTGTCTTCACCCGTAATAACAAAGTCATCACTAGAAAAGTACAAAACCCAAGGACCACCATTTTGGCTCAGGTATAAATCAGCATAAACGACCGCTTGTTCATTAGCTACTGGCGATAATATATCAGCATCGAACGTTACGCCAAAGTTCTGATAATAGCCGTCTTCATCAATATCCAAAATAAGTTCACTGTCACCACTGTAAATTAAAAAACTATGATACGAACCAGCATCATATTCAACATCTTGATCCAGTAACGAAGTGGGTAAAAATGCTGTTATTTTTTGCTGACGGGCATAGCTTACCTCAGCTCGACTCATGCCTTTAAATGCTAAGGTTCTCTGGGAAACCTTGATTTGCTCTTTCAATTTAAGGCTACTCTTTTCACGCTCGACTAAATTATTTTTTAGTCCGCCAACAGAGCTATTTACCTGCTCAACTTGTGTTAGCGTTTGTGCAAAAGATAGTTGACTTACTAACAACAAGGTCGTTGTTAAATTGACTGTATATTTTTGATTAAACCGTTTGTTAAGCCATTTATAAAGAATTTTATTAAACATAATGATAGCCTCGATAAAGTATGGCTGTCATTTAACCTGAGTTATTCTGAACCCTAGCTGAACACCGTTTGTTTGACTTTTAAATATTACCGTCATTAAGCACCAGGATTGTCGCCTAATAAACAGTTAGCTTATATTCAGAAAGCATCCAGTTTAGTTATTTTAAAATAACGCTTACTTGGATTCTATCAAGCATTATTTTACACTGTTTGATATTCTCGTTTTAATAAGGTCGTTTTAATAAGGTGCCACAATGAAAAAACAATTGTTTACGTTAAGCGTAATAACGTCACTAATAGTAGCGCCAGTGTTTGCTGCAATTGAGGCTACGCCTAATAGCTTAATGATTGTAAAGGCTAAATATGGTCAATCTAATCATGCTAAATCACTTAGTGCTCAAGAAGCGGCCCGTATTGTCCAAAATAAATTTGGTGGTAAAATATTAAAAATTAACAACAGTGGTTCTAAAAAAAATCCAAGCTACCGGGTAAAATTACTTAAAGACAACGGTCATGTAATTTCAGTTAACGTTGACGCCTATTCAGGCCGTGTATCAGGAAACTAATTAATGCGAATCTTGCTCATCGAAGACGACAAAAATCTGCAGCAACATGTGAAAGATCATTTAATCACAGCAAAATACAGTGTTGATGTAGCAAGCGATGGCGAGCATGGCTTATTTCAAGGCCAAGAATTTCCATACGATGCGGCTATTATTGATTTAGGCCTACCAAAACTTAACGGCGTAAGCGTTGTTAAATCTTTACGTGAACAAGGCTTTACCTTTCCTATATTAATACTCACAGCGCGTGGTAGTTGGCAAGATAAAGTCTCCGGACTAGACGCTGGCGCGGATGATTATTTAACTAAACCTTTTCATATTGAAGAGTTATTAGCACGATTAAATGCCTTAATTCGACGCAGTGCTGGACAAGCGAGTCCGTTAATAGAAAATGGCCCCTTTGCGATAAATACCGCAAGTATGCAAGTAAGCGTTAATCAACAAGTTATTTCGCTTAGTAGTTATGAATACAAATTATTTGCCTACTTGATGTATCACTTAGGTGAAGTAAAATCAAAAACACAGCTCACTGAACATATTTATGATCAAGACTTTGACTTGGACTCAAACGTTATAGAAGTCTTTATCCGCCGATTACGAAAGAAACTTGACCCTGAAAATCAATACCAATTTATTGAAACTTTACGTGGCCAAGGCTACTTATTAAAAGACTTAACTAAGCGCTGATTAATCAAAAAAACTTAACCATAGTCTTGCTGCTTTACTTTAAAAAAGGTAAATTTAGTTGTTAAATTCGCTGAAAAAGTCACTAAGATCATTAAAAACTAGAGTGCTGCTTAGTGCCTTGTTGATGATTTTTATCTTATTACCCATCGTTGGGTTAATTATCAGCAATGCCTATGAAAAACATATGCTTGCTAGTTTGAAAAACGAACTTTCTGCCTACTCTTACTCTATTTTAGCTATTATCGAAATTGAAAATAGCACCTTAGTTATGCCAGAACAGCTCCTGGAAACACAATTTAATGTTAGCCAGTCAGGCTTATATGCTGTGCTCAGTAGTAGCTTCCCAACAATGCAAAACAATAGCGTAAATAAACGGCCAACCTTATCAAACAAGCTTTGGAGCTCACAGTCATTATTGTCGCCATGGCAGACAGAAAGATTTCAACAACCCCACTTAGGAGATAGTGCATTTTATCAAGCAGAGATAGCAACACAGCCACACTTTGTCTATAGCTTAAGTGTCAGTTATGGCAGTGAACAACAACCCTTTCCCATGACCTTACATATTATTAAGCAACAAAAAGACTTAACTCAAATGATGGCTGAGTTTCATCGCCAGTTAATGCTCGGATTAGCCGGTTTAATGCTAATACTATTACTGATTCAATATCTTTGGTCGTTATGGACATTAAAGCCTTTGAAAACCTTACAAACAGAGCTTAGTGATGTCGAACAAGGTAAAAGTGATCGTCTTACCGGCGTTTATCCAACCGAGCTAAATCAAGTAACTGAGCAATTGAATTTATTATTAAATGCTGAACAAAAACAGCGCCAACGTTATCGAAATGCACTGTCAGATTTGGCTCATAGTTTAAAAACACCCCTTGCTGTTATACAGACTCAAGCCGCGCTATCACTACTGACTCAAGAACAGCTCAGTATTATTAACGCCATTATTGAGCATCAGTTGCGCAAGGCACAAAGCGCAGGGCAATCCTCCTGGTACTTAGGTACAGCGGTAGCACCAATAGCGAAAAAGCTACTGAACAGTCTAGAAAAAATATATCGCGATAAATCACTATTATTTGTGGTCCATATTACCGATGAATGCAACTTCAAAGGTGATGAAGCCGACCTATTAGAAATACTAGGTAACTTATTAGATAACGCCTGCAAAGCTGCTAAGCAAGAAATTCAGCTTGAGATCAGTCATAGTAGTAAAAACATGATGATCGTTATTGAAGATGATGGTGCTGGCATCGCGCCCGATTTAAAAGAAGAGATATTACAACGTGGTACTCGGGTAGATACTTATCAACAGGGTCATGGTATTGGCTTAGCCATAGTGCGAGATTTAGTCAATAGTTACCAAGGTAGCATGCTCATTGAATCGTCAGTGCGACTAAAAGGGGCAAAGTTTACGCTTAATTTCCCGCTATAAAATTTAACTAGCCCGATAAGCGCACTATTCAGCTAACATTCAGTTTACAGCGGTTAATATTGCCAGCATAACTTAAAAAGTCACCTTAGCTGCTACACTAAGCTATTTACATTGGCGACTTTTCAATCATCTGCATTAAAGAGTGCTAACATGAAAACAATTAAATTTAAAAAATCACTGATTTATTTAATACTATCTTTATCAAGCGCCTTGGTGTTTTCAACTGTTGGTTTTGCCGCCAACAACACCCATGTAACTCTTTATGAGCCAAACATTGAAGCCAACTTAACAGAGCAAGCCAGTAATTTCACTGATGCTGAGTTGGAACAAATGCTAGCGCCCATCGCATTATATCCAGACGCATTACTTAGCCACATTCTTATTGCCACAACCTATCCAATTGAGGTTATTGACGCCGAGCGATGGTTAAATAAAAATAGCCTACTAAGTACTCAAGCACTTGCTGATGCCGCAGAAGACAAAGATTGGGATCCCAGCGTTAAAGCCCTATTACCTTTTCCAAACATAGTTAAAAAATTAAGTGAAGATCTACATTTGATGCGAAATTTAGGTGATGCTTTTTTGCAAAATGAAGCTCAGCTGCTCGCCAGCGTACAAAGGTTGCGTCAACAAGCAGATCAAGCGGGAAACTTGGCAAATATGGACAACGTCAATGTTGTTCGAAAACCCCAAACAATAATCATAGAGTCAAGACAGCCTGATATTATTTATGTGCCTTATTACGATACTCGAGTCGTTTATGGCGATTGGCGCTGGTCGCATTATCCGCCCATTTTTTGGCACCGCCCTATGCACTATGCTTCGCAGTATGGCCCCTATTATTGGCATAACCCTGTCCACCTAACTGTTGGACTATTCTTTGGTTCCATGCACTGGAACAATCACCATGTGGTTGTTAATCATCACAAGTCTCGATATTACAAACACCATAGTAATAAAAAAACGTCTACCAGTTATCAGGTAAAACGCTGGCAGCATAACCCTCGCCATAGAAAAGGCGTAGCGTATCGCACAGCCAACATACAGAAAAAGTATCGCAGTCACACACCTAGTGTTCAACAACATAAGGCTTTGCGTGTAAAACAAAAGCATTTTGTTAATAAAAATAAACACCGTGCTGAACATGCTGGTAATAAATATACCCACAGTAGAAGTAAAGGCCAAAGTCAAAGTCAAAGTCAAAACCTGAAACATAAACTGCAGGTTAATCGAGCGGTAAAAATTGACAAACATCCACTTGAAAAAAATTCATTAATTAAGCATAAAGCCTATAAAAATAAACATTGGCAACAAAGTAATAGCAGTAAAAAAACTTATAACGATAAAGTTAAAACAACTAAGTCGATTAATTCAGCGGCTAAGCTACATGCAAATATGAATAAAAATAGCCATGATCGGGTTAAAAATAATATAAAAAAAGACAATTATAAGCAAAGTAATCAAGTAATAACTAATAGAGGTCATACTAAAAGAAGTTATGTTAAAGCGGTAAAAGCGCCGAAAAGAAATGACCAGCACAACCAAGCTTCAACAAATGTAAAAAGAATGCATAAGCGTTCAAATGCTAAGGTAACCCGCAGCCGAAAAAACAGTGCGAGTAGAACACGTCAAAACAGAGCAAAGCAGCATAACTAATTTATATCAGCGGGTAGTTAATAACATAGTTATACCAGTTCCATTAAGTTTGTGATCTTGTTGTGCGCAGGAAAAATAACTCAAGGTAAGGCGCTCGATTGAGCAATAGCTGGCTATTGGGATTGAGAGCAACACAGCCTTGAGCTATTTTAACCAGTACAAGTGAGCAATAACTTAATGGGATTGGTATTAGTCAATGCTAAAAAACATTGTATTTGTAACAGTAAAAAGGCCGATATCAAATGATATCAGCCTTTTATTATGCGGCCTGTAATACTAAGCCCCATTAAAGAATTACTTGTTATCGCCCTTGTTCTATCGCCATTAAGTTATTATTAACAAAAACTAACTTGGTACACTCATCTTTCGTTGTTAAGCCATCTTTGTGCAAGCGATGTGTACGGAAATAAACCACATTAACCGTTTTGCCGTCATCGAAATAAGTTTCGTTAAAATCAGCGACGCCCATTACACGAGAGACATCAGCAAACGCGGTGTTTAATTGTATAGCGGCGATTTTCTTTCTATTTTCATATTCTCTATCGTCAAAATCGCCAGAAATCGAGTGACCATCTTCGCCGCCAACGGCAATAACGCAACCGGTTAAAGTTAAGGTTAACGGCGCAATAACAATTAGTGCTAATAACGTTTGTTTCATTTTATTTTTCTCTTATCAAAGTAATGAATGTAAAAGTAACGGTTTTGCTAAAGCTAGTTGCAAATGCCAAACCACTTTTATAACTAATTGATTAGACTAAATATAAATAAAATAATCAAAAACAAAACAAGACAGCGTTAGTGTTTTTCGCTAAAATATTGCTTCTTTAACATCTGAGTTATGCGTTATGACTATATCTGATGAAATTTCCATCATCGCCAACAAGCTAGCCAATGAAGGTAAAGTGCCCAGTGTTGCGCTAATTAAAAGTCAGCTTAATCAAACCCTGCCTTTGCCACAAATTATTGCTGCTTTAAAAAACTGGCACCACGACCCAACATTTATACACACTAAACATCAAGACGTTGCCACCAAAGCGTCGACGGAAGCAAAACCTAATAACACAGAAATAAGCTTACTTATAGCAAATGCTTTAGCGCCACTGCAGCAAGAAATAACTGAATTAAAACAACAGCTAAAAAAATTATTAGACCATCAAAAAAATAGCTAACTTTATGCTCAGCACCGCCGAAATCATTATAATGCTTAAGCTACTTATAGTTTACTGAGTATTTTCAATACTGCTTGGCGGTATCCGTGGCGTCAGTTGCGACATAAATTCAGCCAGCGTATCCGCTATTTTTTTATGTGGCTCACGGCCCACTTTTTCCACCCAAACTGAGCCCGTGTCATTGTCTAATGAAATGATATGGTCGTCATCATCAGTGAGTGCAAAAAATATCGTTAGCTTTTGTTTTAATTTTTTTTTCATTAAAATATGACCAATAATATTTTCTTGTAGACGAGCAAAGTCTTTTTCGCTCCATACAAATAACAATGACAAGTCTCCTTCTACGCAACTGGCGTCTAGGCTGTCACTATAAATAGTGGTGAAATATTGTTTAATATCATCATGAAGTTTGATTTCTAAGGCTGCTTCAACATTATCGAACGTTAGCACTTGTGCGATTTTTATTGGATGCCATAAAGAAAAGTCGTCTTCATGCACACCTTGCTCACAAGGCGATAACCAATCTTCATCCTTTTGAGTAATAGGTAAATGTTGAAACCTATCTTGGTATGCTTGTAAGTAATCTTGAGAAAAATGCCACACGAGTTCATGAAGAGAATGATTTGATATTTTCATCTAACAGTTAATTCCTATAAAATAGAGAAAGATTTCCACATTGTTACAATCAGAGAAGAAGTTACGCAAAAATGAGCACTTATACAAACGCAAAAGCGTTAAGCAAGTTAACGCTTGGAAAAGTAACAAGCTATTGCAGCCAATATACCCCAGAATTACTACAAGCGGTACCTAGGAGCTTAAATAGAGACAGTTTAGGTTTAACAACAAACAACCTACCATTTAAGGGTGAAGATGTTTGGTATGGCTATGAGCTGTCATGGTTAAATGACAAGGGTAAGCCCGTTGTTGCGGTGGCTGAATTTAGTTTTCCGTGCACCAGTCCTAATATTGTTGAGTCAAAGTCATTTAAGCTGTATTTAAACAGTTTTAATCAAACTACATTTTCCTCGTGGCAAAGCGTAGAGTCTGCATTAATAAAAGACTTATCAGCTACCGCCGGCGCTACTGCAGAAGTAAAACTTTTTCCTGTCAATAACTGCCCTGCACTAGCTTTACCTGGTGATACTGCGCTATGCATAGATGAGTTAGACATTGAAGTAAGTGATTACCAACTGGCGCCTGAAATACTGCAAGATATCAACCAGGCTCAAGCGGATGTTGTGACTGAATATTTAGTTTGCCATTTATTAAAGTCAAATTGCTTAATCACTAATCAACCTGACTGGGCAAGTGTTTATATTGAATACAACGGTAAACAAATTTGTCATGAAACATTATTAAAATATTTAATTTCGTTTCGTCAACACAATGAATTTCATGAACAATGTGTTGAACGAATTTTTTGTGATCTCAAGCGTTTTTGCGAGATTGAACACCTAACAGTTTTTGCTCGATACACACGCAGAGGCGGCTTAGACATTAATCCCTTTCGCTCAACAACCAAGACAAAAGCGCCTAAATTAAGAACACTGCGACAATAAGTCAACACAATGGGCAGTTTTTAAGCAGTCAGTTATTAGATATACACTTATACTGGCTTTTTATATGGTTGTGTTTATTATTATCATACAAGGCTAAAATATTGCTTTAGCCTTGATGTAAAAGTAATATTTTTAAAATGTATACAATGCTATTTTTTACATTCAATAAGTCTGTTTTAGATAACTTTTTTATAAATAAAAGCTCTAGCGCGCAAATAACCATCAGCCATTTATGTTCTTGGTTAATACCGCTATTGACGCTACCAGCGCACTAGCGGCATTATTAAACAACTTTATCAATAAATTATTACCCGCTTGCAAAGGTACTGACATATTACTGGATAATAAATTAACCAACTTAAAGTCTGCGCTAAAAAACTCACTATTTTGCTGGTTTAGAGAAAGAAATTAGCACCATTTACCCTAACAAGCGTTATGGCCAAAAATACTTTTATTAGCTGTTATAGCGGCGAAGAATTTGTTGAGCAATATGGATAAATCAACCGTAATAAACAAGCTCAATATGTTACATAAAAAAGTGGCAAGTCCACCTTTGACTTTTAAAAATGACCTTATCAGTATTAGTCTTTCTATTAACCTAAGCTTAATATAAAGACTGTAATGTTCACTCCGCATTTGAACATGCTAACGCGGCATGGTATCAAGCTATATAAGACGGAAAAATAGCGTTATTTACGGATAATAATTAGCACGAGGAAGTACCGTTATGCACACCCAAATTAATCCTGTTGGCAAAATGAATTTACTGTCTCAAGCAGAAGTTGACCGTTTACAACAATCCGCCACCAGTGAACTCTATAATCTCTATCGTAATTGTTCGTTAGCCGTACTCAATGCTGGCAGTCATACTGACAATGCTGAGGATATATATCAACAATTTTTAGACTTTAAAATTAAAGTATTAAGGCGTGAGCGTGGTGTTAAATTAGCTTTAGATAATCCACCCGAACATGCCTTTGTTGACGGTGTTATTATAAAAGGTATTCAAGAGCACCTTTCGGCAGTATTACGCGATATATTATTTATTGGTGATTGCTACAGCACTAAAGACCTTGATAGTGTGACTAATGTTATTTTTGATATGTTACGTAACGCCAACGCCATAATTCCTGACAGTTCACCTAATTTGATCACCTGCTGGGGTGGACATTCTATTAATAGTACCGAGTATAAATATACCAAACAAGTAGGTTATCACTTGGGTTTGCGTGGTTTTAATATTTGTACCGGCTGTGGGCCTGGCGCGATGAAAGGTCCAATGAAAGGAGCAACCTTTGGTCATGCCAAACAGCGCAACACAACTGGCCGCTATATAGGATTAACCGAGCCCAGTATTATTGCCGCGGAGCCACCCAACCCTATCGTTAATGAATTAGTCATTATGCCCGATATTGAAAAACGCTTAGAAGCGTTTGTTCGTATGTCACATGGTATTATCATATTCCCAGGTGGTGCAGGTACAGCAGAGGAGTTGCTTTATATTTTGGGTATTATGCTCAATCCAAAAAACCAGTGTCAAAAACTGCCTATTATCTTAACCGGACCGATTGAAAGTGCGGAATACTTTCAGCAAATTGACACTTTTATTGCCGCCACGCTCGGTGAATCAGCACAAAAACTCTATAAAATTATTATTGATGACCCTGAACAAGTCGCAAAAACCTTTAAATTAAGTACAGAAGAAGTGGTCGCACATCGAAAACTAACGGGTGACTCTTACCATTTTAACTGGTCATTAGTGATTGAAACTGAGTTTCAACAGCCGTTCGAACCTGATCATAAAAACATGGCCTCATTAAATTTGCATTATGACCAAAGTATAGCCTCGTTAGCCGCTAATTTACGTCGGGCTTTTTCTGGTATTGTCGCTGGCAATGTCAAAGCAAGTGGCATAAAAGCAATCCGAGAAAACGGACCTTTTGACATCAGTGGCGATAGTAAAATAATGGCATTAATGGACACACTATTAAATTCTTTCGTCAAGCAACAAAGAATGAAGCTACCTGGCAGTAAATACATTCCTTGTTATACAGTCATTGAAGGTTAAATTTTATGACGGTCCATTTGGTATTAATTGATGCATTAAATTTAATCAGAAGAATTTATGCTGTGCAGGAACGGCCATTTTTGTTGAACAATGAATTGGCTGAAAATACCAAGCAGCAAGTATTATTTAATACCGCTAAAGCATGTGAACAAGCCTTAGAAAAAATTATTGAACAACTACAGCCCAGTCATGCACTTATGGTATTTGATTCTCAAGCGCCATGTTGGCGTTATGATATCTATCCTGACTATAAAAAAGGCCGTAAAAAAATGCCTGAGCATTTGGCTGACAAGTTAACTGATATTCAAGACCGTTTTATGAAACACCACGTTGATTCTTTAGTTTCAGAAGCAGACGAGGCTGATGATTTAATTGCGACCTTAGCAATAAAAGTTGCATTACGTGGTCAAAATGTCACCGTTGTATCTACAGACAAGTGCTTTTTGTCGTTACTCAACCCCAATATACAAGTCTATGACTATTTTAATCGTCGCTATTTAGACGAAGAATATGTGCTTAACAAATTCACTGTAAAACCAGATAAGTTAATGGACTTGTGGACTTTAACTGGTGATAACACCAATAAAATCCCAGGCGTGGCCGGTATCGGACAAGTGACTGCAGCAAAATTGTTAAATCAGTATGGCTCAATTAAAAGTATACTTAATGCTACAGACTTAAAAAGTAGCATCAGTGAAAAGTTATCACAACATGATGAACAAATCGCGTTAAGTCGCAAGCTACTAACATTAAAAATTGATATCCCTTTAGGCTTTAATTTAAAAGACATCAGACTACCCGCTAAAAATGGACTTGCCAGTAGTTAACCATCTGGTAATATCATAGTCATAGCCTGTTACTGTCATTTTCACTGTAGCCATTGAAGTTCGCTATAAAATACTCATTATAATTTTACTTTAAAACTTAATAATGAGTCATAGTAAAAGCCGTAGCAACAAATAATGACTCAAATATAACCTTGGTTTATTTGCATAATAATAAATAACATTAAAATAATGACCAAGAAAGCTTTAAGGAATAAAAGTGAATAAAAAAATTATTGCTATAATATTAGTCGCATTAGCAGCATACGGTATATTTGTTACATTAGTGGTCAATTTTTACGATGACAGTCCTGCGAACATGCAATGGGAGGACCGAGAAGCTTATAATCAACAGTTTATTGCCAAACTTGAATTGAAAAAATTTAATTTTAATAGCGCCATCGAGCAGCTAGGTAGTCCTGATATAACCGAAGCAAAGATAGTCAACGAAAGCAGTTATCAAGTCAGCTTTTACCGCACCCAACATGTAAAGTCTGACGGTATCACTACACAAGATGAATGCACCGCATTATTGTTTACCAATGGTATCCTGACCGCTATAGGTAAAACAGCTTATCAGCAGTTTAAAACATTTTAAGCTGCGCATCTTAGCTATACTTAGCAACAGCTGTATTTAACATCAGCGATTGCTTATTATCTTGTCTGATAGGTAATTTTTATCTTTAACCCAATGGCTATGACTTATATTGCCTATATACCTGTACATTCACTTTCAAAGTCCAAAGGTCAAAGGTCAAAACTAAATATAATGCTAATACCATGCCACTAAGTTATTACCTGCATATACTGGTTAAAATAGCCTAAGTTTAGCCTAGAACAATAAACATCTGCCTTGAATTATTTTTCCTACCCACACAAGCAAATGTGATTGAACATGAATTAGACTAAAGTTTTACGGTAAAACTTACTAACTGCTGCGGTTAGTTGCTATAATTGCAGGCATAAACTCGGTTGAAGCAATAAGCGCAGTGTCAGGTCAAGCATATCGGCTGGTAAGTCTTTTATATTTAACCAATAACTCTCGATTCTCGCAATTCAAAAAAGCAATACTCAAAAGGCAAATAAACAATGGCAAAACAAACCATAACAGTGATCCCAGGTGACGGCATAGGTCCAGATATTATCGACGCAACTATCAAAGTATTAGATAAAGCCGGCTGTAATTTTGAATATGAGTATGCTGACGCTGGTCTAACCGCATTGGAGAATCATGGCGACTTAGTGCCAGAATCAACCTTAGCACTAATTGAAAAAAATAAAATCACCTTAAAAGGTCCGTTAACAACACCTGTAGGTGAAGGTTTTACATCAATTAATGTCACCCTACGTAAGCATTTTCAACTATATGCTAATGTTCGTCCTGTATTGTCATTTAAAGGCACGAAAGCACGTTATGAAAATATTGATATCATTACCATCCGTGAAAATACTGAAGGTATGTACTCAGGCCTAGGACAAACAGTTTCAGAAGACGGAAATCAAGCGGAAGCAAGAAGTCTTGTCACTCGTGAAGGTGCTGAACGTATTGTAACCTTCGCTTATGAAACCGCTATAAAAGAAGGTCGTAAAAAGGTAACTGCTGTTCATAAAGCTAATATCCTAAAATCAACATCAGGCCTATTCCTTAAAGTTGCCCGTGAAGTAGCCGCACGCTACCCACAAATTGAATCAACAGAAATGATTGTAGATAACTGCTGTATGCAGTTAGTCATGAACCCTGAGCAGTTCGATGTTATTGTTACCACAAATCTATTTGGTGATATATTGTCAGATCTATGTGCCGGTTTAGTTGGTGGTTTAGGTATGGCACCTGGCGCTAACATTGGCAATGGTTGTGCAATATTTGAAGCAGTTCATGGCAGTGCGCCTGACATTGCAGGCAAAAACTTAGCAAACCCTACCTCAGTTATTTTAGCCGCTATTCAAATGCTAGAATATTTAGGTATGGCTGATAAAGCTGATAACATTCGTCGCGCTATCACAGAAGTTATCGAGTCGGGCGATCGCACAACACGAGATCTTGGCGGCACACATGGTACTTCAGAGTTCACTCAAGCTGTGTTAGAGCGCTTATAATACTGTTAGAACTACTGCATATAAAAGCCAAGCCACAGTGCTTGGTTTTTTTATCTTCAAAATTTCTCTTATGTTGTGCATATTATTAAATTGGCCTAACAATTAAATAGATCACGAAGTCGTTGGTTGATCAACTATGCCACCCACACGCTCTGAGGTGGACAAACAACCTTTTTCACCTCAGGGCGTATGGGTGGCTTAGTAACAGTTTTTAAATTCGATTTATTACTTATATATTAAATGATGGGAGAAAGCAGGTATTTTACTTTGCCTTATACTAAGTTGATTAATTACCTGCTTACTTTTAATGGTTAAAATGAATAGGTACGGCGTTATAAAATTTATAAGGTGAATAATACCAGTTCCATTAAGTTTTTGATCTTGTTAAATAATTCAAGGTAAGGCGCTCGATTGAGCAATAGCTGGCTATTGGGATTGAGAGCAACACAGCCTTGAGCTATTTTAACTAGTACAAGTGAGCAATAACTTAATGGGATTGGTATAATACCAATTTGATTAATTAAGTGATCTACTTTTTCATGAGGAAAAATGGATAAATACAAGGCATAAAGTTTAGTAAGTAGTTATTCTACTTATAAATTTTATAACGCTGTAGTTATTCATTTTAACCATTAAAAATGGGCAGGTAATTAATCAACTTGGTATAACTACCGACTAAATTTTATGCCTTGTATTTATCCATTTTTCCTTATGGAAAGGTAGTTCACTTAATTAGGCAAGTTAGTATTAGCAGATAAAAAAAAGCCCCAAACTTCATCAGAAATTTAGGGCTTTTTTTCAGAATATTTTTAGTGAAAAATAACTAAATACCCATTGGTGGAGGAGATAGTAACCTAGCGTGTACCGTTACTTCTTCACGGTCATAATACAAATGCTTGGCATACAATTCGTACTTTACATTATGAAGAGAAAAAGCATCTTTCATGGTTTGTAAGTCATCATTAACTTGCTGATAACGACCTTTCATGGGCAATTTCAAGTTAAAGATAGCTTCTTGGCATAGCCCTTTTAGTAGCCATTCACTCATCAACTTTGCCACACGTTGTGGCTTTTCAATCATGTCACAGACTAGCCAATAAACATTTTTCTTTTGCGGCACGTATTTAAAGCCGTCCATTGTACGATGCTTTACTTGACCCGTTTGCATTAATGACTCGGCCATTGGGCCATTATCGATTGACGTTACCATCATACCACGACGAACCAACTGATACGTCCAACCGCCGGGAGCAGCCCCTAAATCAACCGCATTCATACCTGAAGTTAAACGTATGTCCCATTCCTCTTTAGGAATAAAATATAAGAAAGCTTCATCAAGTTTCAATGTTGAGCGACTTGGCGCAGCATTAGGGAATTTTAACCGAGGAATACCCATCACATGTGGTGAAGTATTGCGCGCTAATGAAAAACCAAATATAACTTCTTTGCCTGATAAAAATAACGCATGTAACACCGCGCCATCTTTATTACCTTTTTCAGTCAGTACTTTATCTTTTCTCAGTGCTTGTCGCAGTGGTACTGCTAATTTTCGACAAAACTTCGACAATTCTTTCCCGTCATTTGTATCAGGCGTTTCCATACGCAAATCAGCGTATTGCCACTCAGTGCCTAACACCTCTACAATGGCTTCAACGCGATTGTAGTCAGGTAGGTCTATTTTTTCAGTTACTGTAACAAACCACTGGCGAGCGAAAATAAGTCGCTTTAATGGAATTTTTTCCATTAAAATTTCGCCCTCTTCCGGCTTATTTAAATGAAAATAAACTACGCCCTGATTTTTAGTTAGCTCTAAATAGCCATAAACTTCATTCCATGAAGCTTTTTCTTGAATTTCTGCGCCACATTCTTTTTCAAATCCGGGGCGACAGTATAAAACTATTGCAGTCATTTTGATTAATTACCTAACTTTTGGTCAAACATTTTAGTACCTGCAAATCCAACCACTAGCCAGGCAAGTGCAAATGACAGGCCGCCTGATGGCGCCAACTTTCCAATACTCAACACATCGAATAACGTTCTGATGTACAAACTACCACTAAAAAATATGATACCAATAGCAAACAATATTCCTGCGATCAATAACATAGCTTTTGTGTGCAGCTTATATAAGATGATGGTTAGCATTAGCGCTAACGTATGAAAAAATTGATACGTTAATGCGGTCATTAGTCGTTCTTGTGACGCCAAAGGTAGCGATTGCCCACCATGGGCTAACCAAGCGCCGAATAATACAGAAAAACACCCACTGATACCAACAAATATCATCAGTAGTTTAGCAACTGTTATTAATTTCATCGATAAAATCCCTTATTTTATTAACCGCTGTAGTTTGATGCTGTTTTAAGTTGTAACCCGACTTTACCCGCGGCTTTAAATCGTGGTCACCATCACTAAAGTAATGTAACTGACAGCGTGAAGAGATTTCGTATTGCTTAATTTCACTTTCGCTACCCAGCGCATCTCTTTCACCTTGTAAGATCAACACAGGCAATTGTGTGTTTTGCAGTGGCGCTAAGCGTAACTTCTCTGGTTTTTTTACCGGATGAAATGGATAACCTAAGCAAATAACACCAGATACTAGCTGCTTTTGCATTAAAACTTTATCTCCAGCCAACGTAGCTGCTATCCGCCCACCCATTGATTTTCCAGCAATATATATTGGTAAAGTGCTATTGGCGTTTGCTAATATAGCTTGATAGCACTCAACTAGTGCGGGCATTCTGTCCGGTGGTCGCCTTTTGCCATCAAGTTTGCGCTTGTCCATAAAAGGAAAATTAAAGCGTAAAACACTCAATTGCTGAGCATTCATCAAAGCAATAAGCTCTTCAATATAAGCATGATGCATATCAGCACCAGCGCCATGGGCAAATATGACCAATGCCTTTGCGTCATCGGCACTATTTAGCTCGCTACTTACTTGTAATTCATTGTTACTCACACGACCTGTCCTTCATCAATAAGGGTTTGCTCATCGGCAACTGTTTGCAAGACCCATTCTCGAAACGCGGCTATTTTACCTAATTCCAATTGCTGTTCACGACAAACAATGTAATAAGAGTTTTTGCTGATTAACACTTCTTTAAATGGACAAACCAGTCGGCCACTATCAATATCTGGTTTCGCTAACACACTATGTGCCAAAGCAACCCCTTGGCCATGAATAGCCGCTTGTAACACCATAGCCGAGTGACTAAATATCGGGCCATGATTAACATTACCGCCTTTGAAATCAACATGCTTAAACCATCTTTTCCAATCTCTTCGTGAGGTATCATGTAATAAAGTATGATCTGCTAAATCGCCAATTATACTCAAGGGTTTAGTACCCGATAATAATAGCGGTGAACACACGGGGATCAAATACTCGGTATGTAATTGCTCCGCATGAATACCATTCCATCGCCCTCTACCATAATATATGGCTAAATCAACATCTTCAGTAAGCGAATTTTCAGGTTGATCAACCGCTTTAATACGCACGTCAATATCAGGATGTAATAAGTTAAAAGTGTTTAACCTAGGCACCAACCACTGGATTGCAAAGCTTGGTTGCAAGCTTACCGTAATAGCACCCTTTGCACCGCGGGCTAATAATCTTTCTGTGGCATCATGTAAGGCATTAAACACATCTTTGATATCAAGGTAATATGACTGGCCTTCTTCCGTCAGTAACAAACTTCTATTCTTACGCATAAATAATTTTATGCCTAAATTATCTTCCAAGGCTTTTATTTGATGACTTATCGCTGCTTGAGTAACGAATAACTCTTCTGCCGCCCGGGTAAAACTCAACTGCCTAGCAGATGCCTCAAAGGCCCTTAAAGCGTTAAGTGGTGGGAGTCTATTAGCCAAGTTACACCTATAAAATTACGTTAAAAATGAATCTATTTTTGCATAATCCATCAAATTTTCGACATAAGCATGTCGGATTAGTTTTTCTAATGAATGACATTATAATTAGTCATTATAAACTTTACCAGTTTTACCGTAATATGCACGCCATAGATGAAGGACTTCATCTTTACCCCGAAATAATCGGGTGAAAATCAAACAGGCTCCCAACCCTTGTTTGTCATTGAAAAGAATGAGTCCCAAAACATCTATAAAACCAACTAACGTTTTATTACAGGTGACTTATGAAAAACATTTTTAAATTATCAACCATCGCCATGCTAGCTTTAGTCGCAACTAACAGCCAAGCAACCCAATTAGTTAAAGTACAAGCTATCAACGCTATTGAACTTGTAGAAATTACTAAACTACATTTAGCTCAATCAATTAAGCTAAATGTGATAGTCATTAACCCTATCGAAAAAGCAGCTCGTGCTCAAGTTACGATGAACGATATGCATGTCAACAAAGGCGCTGACATTATAATCAAAGCAGTGACACTTGCTGAATAGTCTGGTTATTAAATTTATCACTCATTTTTCTACTCTTAATATTCATAAAAAAGGTGCCAAGTAGCACCTTTTTTGCTGTTTAAAATCAGCGAAAAACGCAAAATATAAAGCCATCAAACATCTAAAAAGCTTGATTTATAGTAAGTTGATTAATTACCTGCTCATTTTTAATGGTTAAAATTAAAAACTACGGCGTTATAAAATTGATAAGGTGAACAACGACTGACTAAATTTTACGCCTTGTATTTATCCATTTTTCCTTATGAAAAAGGTAAACACTTATTTAAAGCGATCTGAAGCACATAAACTATCGTTAGCTTGGTATTTGCCGCATCCACTATTGTTATTGGGTGATGATGTATAGCTTTTCAGTCAGATAATCAACTTCAAAGCTTCGCTGGGCAAATTGCTTATCTTTGAGCTCATTGGTCGCAATACATTCAATATTGAAGCCTGAAAACAAACTTTGAACATCAGAGGCTGTTGTCGAAAATGGCGGACCACTTAATTGCGATTTTGGAAACTCGACGGTCACTAAAAACAAGCGTGTATGTGAGCAAAAAAACGTTTTTAAATGCTTGACGTATGCTTGCTGCATTGCTGTTGGTAGCGCAATTAAGGCAGCACGGTCATAGATCCAATCTACGCGGTCAATCGCATCGGCAGAAAGCTTAAAAAAATCACCTTGTAGTAGTGAAAGCTGTGGACAAAAAAACTGCTCAAAATCACCTACAGTCTTTTTTTGATAATCAATGTTATTTTCTAGAAAGAAGTCGCGACAGGCAATTTCACTTAACTCATTACCTGTAACTTGCCAATACTGCGCTAAATAGGCCATATCAAGTGTTTTCCCACATAGCGGCACAAACACATGCTGATCAGAGGCTAAAGACAGTTTTTTGAAGTATTGAGACAATAAAGCATGCACATCACGTTGATGAAACCCCAGTTTATTGCGCTGCCAACATTTATGCCAAAAAACACTTTCCATTGATATGACCTATTAGTTTACATTAGCCAAAGTGATTAACTTGGGAAAATACGATTATTTTGCCAAACCTTGCTTATAATGCTGTCGAATGACAAAGACGCCGCTTTGGAAAACTTTTCAGCTAAACCTTTCTTGGTTGCATACTTAATTTGCACTAACTTGTGAGATTTACAATGCGCCTGTAGGTAATCGTCACTGGTTTGTATTTCGTCAACAAGGCCCAGATCTTTTGCTTGTGTGCCAAACCAATGCTCGCCTGTTGCCACTTTGGCGATATCTAGACTTGGACGATGCTCACTGACAAAGTTTTTAAATAACACGTGAGTATCTTCAAGCTCTTCAACAAATTTTTCACGACCTTTATCGGTATTTTCACCAAACATGGTTACCGTACGTTTAAATTCACCGGCAGTAAACTGCTCAAAGTCGACATCGTTTTTCTTTAATAGCTTATGAAAGTTTGGCACCTGTGCAATAACGCCAATGGAGCCAAGTATAGCAAATGGCGCTGAAACTATTTTATTAGCAACACAGGCCATCATATAGCCGCCACTGGCTGCCACTTTATCAACTGATGCCGTTAATGGAATGTTTCTTTGACGTATGCGATCAAGTTGTGAAGCCGCTAAACCGTATCCATGCACCATGCCACCGCCACTTTCTAAACGAACAAATACTTCATCGCTGGGCTGAGCAACAGTTAAAATTGCGCTAATTTCCTCACGTAAAGAGCCAACTTCTTTAGCATCAATACTACCGTTAAAGTCAACCACAAATAATCGCGGTGTGGCTTGTTTTTTGTCACTGCCGTCTTTGTGAGCTTTTTTATCGATTTTGGCTTGCTCTTTTACCGCCTTTTTATCTTTTTTCTCTTTTTCTTTTAACTCTTCTTTAGATAAAAGGTGGTGGGTAATATCTTCTTCAACTTCAATATATTGCTCTGATAAGTCAATAATTTCTAGCTCGCCTTTCTTACCACCTTGTTTCATTGCTGAAGAAGCAATAGCAATAATAATGGCAACCACCGCAACTACGAAAGTAATGGTTTTAGCTAAAAATAAACCATATTCATACAAAAATTCCAATATTTTTCTCCTAAAAAAACAAGTTAACACCTGTTAACCTTGTTGTTATATATTAATCTTAATGATTATTCTAGTTAACAATATGGGGGATATAGTTTGTAAAAAAAGGGGAATATTTAATTATTCACTCATGTTGACGCCAAAATGAGAATAAATAAGCAGCTGTCAGCTAATCTGTGATTTATAAAATAATAGCTAAGCTTCAAAATACCATTTAAAAATGTGCCCTTATTTGCTACTGCCATCACATTGTTAACTACTTGACTAATTTACACGTCGCTCTTTTGATCATCTGCTGGCGTCATTTAGCATAGCTTTGCCTTGGTATACGTTAAAGATAAATGGTCGCTGTGCTCTCAAAATTAGGCCTTATACCAGTTCCATTAAGTTTGTGATCTTGTTGTGCGCAGGAAAAATAATTCAAGGTAAGGCGCTCGATTGAGCAATAGCTGGCTATTGGGATTGAGAGCAACACAGCCTTGAGCTATTTTAACCAGTACAAGTGAGCAATAACTTAATGTAATTGGTATTATACCAGTTCCATTAAGTTTGTGATCTTGTTGTGCGCAGGAAAAATAATTCAAGGTAAGGCGCTCGATTGAGCAATAGCTGGCTATTGGGAGTGAGAGCAACACAGCCTTGAGCTATTTTAACTAGT